>CAYNTE010000306.1:0-1515 GCA_964399615.1 uncultured Thermomicrobiales bacterium | reverse complement strand
CTCGATGGCATCAGTCCACAAGGGCAGCTCCTCTATCCACAACCTGATCCGATGACTGCACGCTCAGTATCAGTTGGGGGGCTCCTCCTACCAGTTACCCGTTATTCCATCTCCACTCCAGGAAGCATCGATCACGTCACCACAGACACTTCGTGGTCACTCACCTTAGTAGCAGGATCAGGACTGCTCAATCTGAGTCTGCTCAATAATCTGAGCTTCACGGTCTATTGGCAGGCCGGCGGTCCCTGCGGAAATCCCATATCCGGACAAATATTCGCCCAAGGATCTAACTTTAACCTCGCTAGCGGCATTCCGGTCGGTGCGGGTCACACATTTCCGCTCACAACTGTCGCCGGTTCTCAGCATCAGTTCGACCCTAATGATCGTCTCTGTCTCCGAATCACAGGTAGCAGCCTGCTGTCTTTTACCTATCAGACCGGAGTTCCCGCCTCCAACGGCCTAGGAGTTTCTCAGCTCAACGGACCCATCTACGCGCCATGAGAGACATTGACCTCAACCGGCGCACCATCTTCAACATCGTCACCGCCGCCCTCGTGCTGGTCGTGCTCGTCGGCTGGTTCTTTACTCTCCGCCCCACCTTCCTCGGTGGACCCACCACCTTCCTCATCGTCTCCGGCACCAGCATGGAACCGCTGATGGAGAGCTGTGATCTCGCCATCCTCCACGAGCGCGACCGCTACCAGCCCGGCGACGTCATCGCCTATCACGTGCCCGAGGGCGACCCCGGAGAAGGGTTGAT
The DNA here is from genome assembly GCA_964399615.1 of uncultured Thermomicrobiales bacterium. Taxonomy (GTDB): domain Bacteria; phylum Chloroflexota; class Chloroflexia; order Thermomicrobiales; family CFX8; genus CAYNTE01. The sequence continues at coordinate 755 of CAYNTE010000306.1, read as the reverse complement.
CGTCATTCACCGCGTCATCGGTGGCTCCGGTGAGGACGGCTACACGACCCAGGGCGACAATCGCGATCACCCCGACCGCTGGCATCCCCGCCAGAGCGACGTCATCGGCGAGCTCTGGTTCCACGTCCCCGACGCTGGTTGCGTCTTCAAAGTCTTCCGTAAACCGATCGTCACCGCCGCCTTCGCTGGCCTCGTCGCCGCGCTGATCGTGCTGGAGTGGGGCAGGCTCCCCTGGAATCGCGACCAATCCTGAAATCCCACCCGTATGAAGGGTGGACGAACCTATTCACTTGCTGAATACTGAGGAAAGGACCCGGGGGAATCCAACCTGCCCGCGTGATTGAAAGTGAGTCGACCCATGACCCCGACACCAACGAAGCTCGATCCCGCCACCCTTCGAGATCAATTCCCCATCCTGCAATCAACGCCAGACGGTCAGCGCACCATCTATCTCGACAGCGCCGCCTCGTCCCAGAAACCGCTGCCGGTCCTCGAAGCCATGGAACGCTACTACCGCGAGGATTACGCGAACGTCCACCGCGGCGTCTACAAGCTCGCCGAGCGCTCGACCGAGGCCTACGAGCAAGCACGCCGCCAGGTTGCCCGCTTCTTCAACATCGCCGACGAAGCCCAGGTCATCTTTGTCCGCAACACCAGCGAGGGCATCAACCTCGTCGCCAGCGCCTGGGGACGCGCCAATCTCGGCCCCGGCGATACCGTTGTCGTCAGCGAGATGGAGCATCACTCCAACCTCG
>CAYNTE010000305.1:0-1535 GCA_964399615.1 uncultured Thermomicrobiales bacterium | reverse complement strand
GCGGCCAGTGCCTCTACTGCCGAATAGCCGTAGTCTTCGTCAATTGGGGCGTAGAAGACAGCTCGGCAGCGGTTGTAGAGGTCAATGAGTTCTGTATCACTAACCCGGCCGAGGAATTCAACCCGATCCTGGACACCGAGATGGCTAGAGAGCTGTCTCAGTTCGTCCCTTGCTGGTCCGTCTGAGGTGATTTTGACGGCCAGCCTTGCATCTATAAAGGGCAACGCCTTAAGCAATGCATCAACTCGCTTCAAAGCATCTAACCTTGCAGCACTTAAGATAAATGGATCGTACGCTTCGGGACGCAAGCCGTCATGCGGAATCGGCGGGTAGAGAACCTGGGCGCAAATCCCGTTGTACTTCTGGAGTCTCGATGCGACATTGCCGCTGATCGCATACACCCGATCACACTCTGCGATCCCTCGGTTATCGACCTCGAAAATCGCTCGTCGCAACCGCCGGGCCGAATCGTCGCCGCCGAACTCACTATGCGGCGACCCAAAGAGGTCATACGCCTGACGGTGTTGATGGATTAGCCAAAGACTCTTGTGCGGGTGGCAGACAGCCCATGTGGGGAACTTGGTGCAGATTACGCGGTCGACGGTCATGTCGTTGAACTTCCGGAGATCAAGCAATCGCCAGGCAAGCGCGGAATCGAGCAATCTCTCAGGTGGATTCCATTGATATGGGATTGATACGATGTCTGCCCGGTGTCCACGCTCACGTAGAGCTGCAACCAGACCATGCACCAGCACTTCGGCGCCACCACTGGCAAACGGAACCTGGCTGTGGAGCACAAGCACGTTCATGACGATCGGTCTACCGGCTGCTTCATGTGTTCAATATCGGCTTCGAGCTGGTTGAGCGCCCGAACCACGCTGTCATTGAACTGATTCTGCTGCTCGACGATCGGATTGATGTACCACCGTAGCGCGATTCGGAGAGTTCTTCGAATCAGGACAATGAATGGCCCAAAGACCGGAACCTCGGATGTGAGACCCCAGTGCGCATTGACACGTGCATGACGAGCGGCGGCGCTAACGGCCCTCTCCTCCCCAGCTGGGACCTCGCTCTCATCCTCGATACCGTGGTGCGCTAGGAGAGCCTGGCGAATGCGCTGGACCTGCTCGGTCACGCGCTGCATGTCATTGTCAGTAGACATCGCTGGATTCCCTGATCTTGAGCCCGGTCGATTGCTCGATTGCAGCGGTCATGTTCTCAAGCACAACCGGCCACGTGTATGAAGAGAATGCCAGGTCACGACCGGCAGCAGCCAGCCGTTGCGCATATTCCGGCTCGTCGATGAGCTGGCTAATGGCGCTCGCAATCTGCTCTGAGTCACCAAAATCGACAAGCACGCCATTGCGTCCTTCTGCTACGAGCGCTGGCACTCCGCCCGCTCGCGCGCCAATAACGGGGCGATTGTTCGCCCATGCCTCAAGATACACAATCCCGAAAGATTCGGTTCGGGAGGGTAAACACATAATATCCATTGCCGCGAGGACGTCTCGGCGTGTCTGGTCGTCGACCATGCC
>CAYNTE010000304.1:0-1552 GCA_964399615.1 uncultured Thermomicrobiales bacterium | reverse complement strand
CATGCGCGCTAAGAGATGGACTGTCGAGAAATTGGGAGGTTCTTCTCTTCCACCTCCTGGTCGCGACGGGTATGATCCTGGGCGACGCTCAATGCTTGAGCGGAGCTTAACGGGTTACGGACAAGGGATCTGAATGCTCGGCATACGCGATCTGGCCAGCCCAAGCGCACGGCGCGGGTTCATTCTGCTGGCGATTTCGGTCCTCTCTCTCGGCATGGCGATGGGCATCCAGGGCAGCATCGTCACCAACTATTTCAGTGACGAGCTGGGGCTGGAAGGCTCCAGTTTCGGCTATATCACGGCCATCCGCGAGATTCCGGGGTTCCTGCTGATCTTCCTGACTGCGCTCTTCTATCGCATGTCGTTGCCACGCCTGACAGCGCTGGCGTTCCTCTGCGTGGCTGTGGGCTATGGGTTCTTTGGACTCTCGTTCTCGTTCTGGACAGTCGCGCCGTGGGTGGTTATCGCCTCGATCGGGTTCCACACCTTCAACCAGACGCAGTATGCGATGGGCATGAGCCTGACAACGGAGAATCGCGCCGGAACGATCCTGGGGCGTCTGGCGGCGGTCAATCACATTGGCGCGTTGCTGGCGATGCTGGTGATCACGGTGACATTCCATTTCGATCTGCTGTCATTCCGGGCAACGTTCGCGATCGCGGGCGCTATTGCATTGATCGGCGCAGTTGCTATCTTCCGCTTCCCAAATCTGCGAGATGGGGTCGAGGAGGAGGCGGTGGTTGAGCGGCAGAAGTTCGTGCTGCGCCGTCCATACCGGCTCTACTATTATCTGAGTCTGCTCGATGGTGGCCGGCAGCAGATCTTCTTCTCGTTTGGTCTCTTTGTGCTGGTGGCGGAGTATGGGATGTCGGTGGCGGAGATCAGCGCACTGCTGATCGTCGTGCGTCTGGTGGGCATCTTCACCAGCTCGCGGATCGGCGGGATCATCGATCAGCACGGCGAGAAGCAGGTGCTCTCGTTGATCAACTTCGGCTACATCGCGGCGCTAGCTGGCTATGCGTTCATCCACAACGTCTACGTGGCAGCGTTCTTCTACCTGCTCTATTCATTCATGATGCCGCTCTCACTGATGGGCGCTGCGACCTATCTGCGCAAAGTCGCGGTGACCGACGAGATCGCGCCGTCGCTGGCGATGGGTGTGACGCTGCAGCACGCGGCGGCGATCGTGGTGCCGATTTCGGCGGGCTTCATCTTGAATTACACCGGCTATCAGGTGCCGTTCATGATCGCCTGCGTCTTTGCGAGCTTTACGATCCTGGTGACGCGCAAGCTCGACCCGGCCACGCAAAAGGCCCCCGAGCGCCTGGCGATGGAGCAGCGGCTTGCGGCGGAGGCAGCACTCCAAACGGCGGACTAGCCGTCAGGCCCAGTTGAGTTCCCGCAGCGATGTGCGTTGATTGCCTGCCTCATCGAAATTTTCGGGCGCAAGCCACTGCTCGAAATTGCTGCGAATGGCTGGCCACTCGTGATCCATGATCGAGAACCAGGCGGAGTCGCGATTGAGGCCCTTGACGACGACTGCCTGGTAGAA
>CAYNTE010000303.1:0-1579 GCA_964399615.1 uncultured Thermomicrobiales bacterium | reverse complement strand
AGTGGCGGTGGCGTATGCATGGTCTAAGGATGCCAGCTTGCTACAGCTCGATGTTATCGATCAGGCGGGTCTGACCGATGGTGACGGCGACGATCGCCCGCGCGCCCGGCCTTCGGGATTCGAGCGGCTGCAGGGTGTCGGGGTCGACGATCGCGAGATATTCGACGGTGAGTCCGGGAGTCTGATCGAGGATATGCAGGCCGGCGGAGATCAGGGCTGCGGAATCGTTGCAACCGGACTTCTGCATTGCCCAGAGCGCTCGTGGAACAGCCCGGGCAATGTCCCGCTCGTGATGAGTGAGCTGGGCATTGCGTGAGCTGAGCGCGAGACCATCCTCATCGCGAACGGTGGGGCAGCCGATGATCTCAACTGGCAGGGCAAGATCTTGCTGCATCTGGCGAACGGTGGCGAGTTGTTGCAGGTCTTTCTCACCGAAGTAGGCGCGATGGGGTTGCACCTGGTTGAGCAGAATGGTGACGACCGTAGCAACGCCGTCGAAGTGTCCGGGCCGGTCAGCACCTTCCCACAGATCGGTAACTCCGGAGACGTGAATTGTTGTGGAGAAGCCGTCGGGGTAGATCGCCTCGACCGATGGAGTGTAGATGATCGTCGCGCCCGCTGTGGTGGCCAGGCTGAGATCGTGATCGAGCTGGCGCGGGTAGGTTGCGAGTTCACCAGGGTCGTTGAATTGGGTGGGATTGACGAAGATGCTGACGACGGTGGAATGATTTTCCCTGGCCGACCGTTGAATGAGGGATAGGTGTCCGGCGTGGAGTGCGCCCATGGTCGGGACGAATCCGACGGACGCAGCATCTGCAATGGCGCTTGTGAGGGCCGCAGGGGTCTTGGCGATCTGTGGCTGCACCGGTCTGATAGCCTCTCTGAGGTCGCGGAACCGAGGAGTGACCGCAGGCATTTTGGCATAGAACCGGGAGATGGTGCCAAGGTGTCGGGCCGGACAGGGTTCATCGTGAATTAATGTGTAACCGACTCAGAGTCCGGCGTAATAGAAGTGGAATTCAGAAATCTCAGTGCTAAGAAGAAGCCGTGTATGCGGGCAATTGGCATACTTACAGACATACCATTAGAATAGTGGAAAGCGATACAGCTAAGACCTCATCATGAAGGGTCCATATCATGGGTATGGGATTAACGCAGATGACCTGCGAAGCTTGTCGGCCTGGATCGCCACCGGCGACGGCAGATGAGATTGAGGCGTGGTTGACGGAGATCCCGAACTGGACATTGTTCAAGAGTCAAGGTATCCCGAGAATCCGCCGTACCTACCGGTTCAAGAACTTCAGACGAGCACTCGAATTCACCAACGTGATTGGTGAGGTTGTTGAAGCTGAAGGGCACCACCCGCGGATTGTGCTGGAGTGGGGCAAGGTGACGGTGATCACCTGGACGCACGCGATCGAATCCCTCCATCGCAACGACTTCATCCTCGCCGCCAAAATCGACGAAACCTGGGAGGCTTGGGAGTAGCCGGCAGATCGCTACTCCGTTACATCCAGATATTGTCCCGTCTCTCGCCACCAAACGTAGAGCACATCGAGTACATCACCCAACGTTGGCC
>CAYNTE010000302.1:0-1584 GCA_964399615.1 uncultured Thermomicrobiales bacterium | reverse complement strand
CAGGGGCGGGCGGATCTCGATTTTGCAAGCTCGGCCATGCCCGATGTCACACGCAAGCTGGGAATGCGCGCTGGTGCTGTCGGGAGCTATGATGTCGGGCAGGCGTTCGGAACGATAGGCCTGGTCTTCCCCGGCAAGGGTGACGAGAAGCTGCACGCCGAGATAACGACCTACCGTTCGGAGGTGTACCCGACGCGCGACCGCCGGCCACAGGTCGAGCACGGCGTCTCGTTGGAGGAAGATCTCAGCCGCCGGGATTTCACGATCAATGCCATCGCCCTCGATGCGCTGTCTGCTGATCTGATCGATCCCCATCGGGGGATAGCAGACCTCGAAGCGCGCACCATCCGTGCGGTGAGCGATCCGCTCCAGCGCTTCGATGAGGATCCGTTGCGAGTTCTGCGCGCGGCCCGCTTTGCCGCGCAACTTGAATTCACCATAGAGCCTGAGACAGCACGGGCGATGCAGAACCGTGCCGCTGAGGTGCAGCGCATCAGTATCGAGCGCATCGCTGCCGAGCTAAACCGCTTGCTGGTTTCGCGCGCGCCGGGGCTGGGCCTGCGCGCAATCGACGACGCGCGTTTGATGCAGTACATCCTGCCGGAGCTGCTGCCGATGGTCACCGATGATCGCGCAGGAGGCACCGCTCGCCACAAGGACATCTGGGACCACACCATTCAGGTCGTTGAGCAGTCTCCTCCGCGGCTGGCCGTGCGCTGGGCTGCCTTGCTGCACGATGCCGCGAAACCGGTCACTCGTTCGGTCGACGAGCATCAGGTTGTCCACTTCTTCGGGCACGAGCTGGCTGGCGCATCGCTCGCCCGCCGGGTTTTGCGACGTCTGAAGCAAGAGAAAGCGCTGCAGAATCGCGTCGCCACCCTCGTTGCTCTCCACCTGCGACCTTCGGCCTACGATGACGACTGGACCGATGCGGCAGTGCGCCGGCTGGCGCTTGAGGCCGGCGACGCCTTCCACGATTTGCTGGATCTGGCAGCCGCTGATGTCACCAGCGCGCGGGCATCACGCAAACTGGCCGCGGCACGCCGGATAGCCCGATTGCGGGCGCACTTCGAGCGCCTCGAAGCCGAACATGCGCTGGCGCAGCTGCAGAGTCCGCTCGACGGCAATGCGTTGATGGAGCTCTTCGACCGCAAGCCGGGTCGCTGGATTGCCGAGATCAAGGACCGGCTGCGCGATCTGGTCATCGATGGTGAGATCGAGCCAGACGATGTCGAGCGCGCCGAGCAACTGGCCCGCGAATGGGTCGCCAGTGGCGAGCTTCAGTACTGGGACGCTTAGCTCGCGCTCCAGCCGGTCCAGCGCTCGGGATGCAGCCGAATTACCTCAGACGAATCAAGATCCATCTGCAGATATTGGGGGTATTTCGCACGCAGTGCCTCGATGGCTGATGCTTGCCCAGGATGCTCGGCGTCGATAATCTCGGCGTGACAGCGAACCATCACGAACCAGAGTTCTGACCAGTCCTCGTCGTAGTGATCGACCAGCAACGTCGCCCGGCCGGTCGCTGCGATGTTCTTGAGTCGCTGCAGCCGGCGACCGCTCTTGGGCTTCTCGTCAATAACG
>CAYNTE010000301.1:0-1667 GCA_964399615.1 uncultured Thermomicrobiales bacterium | reverse complement strand
TATTGGGGATATTTCGCACGCAGTGCCTCGATGGCTGATGCTTGTCCGGGATGTCCGGCGTCGATAATCTCGGCGTGACAGCGAACCATCACGAACCAGAGCTCTGACCAGTCTTCGTCGTAGTGATCGACCAGCAACGTCGCCCGGCCCGTCGTTGCGATGTTCTTGAGCCGCTGCAACCGGCGACCGCTCTTGGGCTTCTTGTCAATAACGCTGACGATCATCTCATCGACCAAGGCGAAGACACAGGGGACGACTGATGGCTCCCCGTTGCCATCGGCCGTCGCCAGCCGGGCAACGCGTGCCGATGCGACCGCGTCGCGTCGCCAGTCCCCAGTCACCACGACTCCCGCCAGCTGCTGACGATTGCGCGGTACGGCTCCGGCGCGTCCTGAAGGACGGTGTGGCTGGTGTTGGGTACGGTATGCACCGCCAGTTGCGGGAGCATCGAATGGACGAATGCTTCACCTTCTTCGCCTAAAGCCCGCTGATCGACATCCTCCGGCACTATCACCAGAGACGGCACGTCAACGACCAACTCGACCGGCGCGACGCTTTCGGCGAGCCCCCCATCCCCAGCTTCCCGCAAGACGCCATCGGCAGTATTCTTCAGCCGTTCGGCGGATCTCGTGATCCGGTCGAGACTCCGGCCGGTAAGCATGTACTGGAAGTCATCAATGACGGCTTCGATGGAGAGTTGCTTCAGCTCCAGCAGCGCGGTGAACATGCCGGCCGCCTCGCGACGTGGCGGCAAGGGCGGATCCTCCAGCAGCAGCGCCTCGATAGACTCCGGGATGATGCTGGCGATGCGCAGTGCCACCAGCGCGCCGAGTGAGTGTCCCACCAGAATCACCTTGGACATCGCCCGCTGCTCGATCAACGCCAGCACATCGCCGGCATATTCGCTGAGCCCATAGCCTTTGTCCGGCTTGGATGATTCGCCATGCCCGCGCAGATCAATCAGAATAGTGGGATGGCTGGTGAAGGGCGAGTTCGGTGCCGCGAAGAGTGGCTGAAAGTAGCGCCAGTCGTCCCAGATGCCGTGTAAGGCGATTACGGATGTGCCTTCACCATCACGCTCGGCGATGTGGATAGTGACGCCGGTGGGCAGTTGCAGATGCTGGTGTTTGAGATTCATGGAGCGCTCCTCTCGGCGCATTGCCTCGGGACAGCCTCCGGTAGAATAGGGCCGTCCGGTGATGTTGCGCTAGTCCCAGCAGGAAACGTCAAAATCGGGTGACAGCTTTCAACCAGCGGTTCGATCCACGCGAAAATTATTACGCCATCCTCGATGTCTCTGTCGATGCTACCCGCGAGGAGATCGTCGGAGCATACCGGCGACTGATGCGCGAGAGTCACCCCGATAGAGTGCGAGACGTTTCCCAGCGTGCTGGGGCCGAGGAGCGGGCCAAGCGTCTGAACGCAGCGTATTCGGTGCTATCGCGCCCAGACGTGCGCCGTGAGTACGACCAGGCCATGCGGCGAACGCTGATGGCGCAGGCGGTGCTCGACCGGCACCGAACGTCTACAGTGCCGGCCCGACCTGTTGCGCCGACCCGCACGCCAAGCGAGTCACGCGCTCGCCGCCGTGCCAGACGGGCGGCCGTGCGAGACGCCCAACGTGTCGCCTACCGTCGCTCACTCTTGCAGGTCGTCTTCGCCTTCGG
>CAYNTE010000300.1:0-1711 GCA_964399615.1 uncultured Thermomicrobiales bacterium | reverse complement strand
CATCCCGATCGCGGTAGCGGTATTCCTCGGGTCTTATAAGAAGGAGAACCCAGAACCTCTTGATGCCGTCTCGCTCATTAAGCGGGTGAAGCGTGGAGACGGCAGCACATCGCGCTTCCCATCAACCGTTCGCGTCGCGGCCGATCCCTATATCCGGTATCTTGAGCATACTTGCGATGAGAAGCTTAATAAGCTCAACGAACATGCTAGGGTCGCCTGGAACAACCATGACATCGAGAAGCTTGACCCGGCGGGCCTCCATCCTAAGCCGTATGCGGCCTTTCCCTACGACAGCCAGATCCTCTACTCTGATGATCCGGATATCGAAGGCGAGATCAAGTCCAAAATCCACTCCCTAGTCGGCCGTGGCCCATCCCCATACTTTGCCACGCTTCAGGCCGATGGAGATCGGATGGGGCAACTCCTAGACGAAATGACGTCACCTGCAGAACACCGCGCATTCTCGAAGAGATTGGCTCACTTTGCAACCCGTGCTGGGGATATCGTTCGCGAGCACCACGGCGTCCTCGTCTACGGTGGTGGCGATGATGTACTCGCATTCCTGCCTGTCGACAAGGTGGTTGACTGCGCCGATAGGCTTCGGCATGAATTCGAGCACACTATTGCCGGAGGAAAACTCAGCGTCGGCATCTCGGTCTGTCACTATCACGATCCACTTTGGTTGGCGCTTGACCGAGCACGAGCCGCGGAGAAGGCCGCCAAGGTTCCCCGCAACGCACTGGCAGTGATATGGCACACCCGTTCGGGTACAACAGACGAAGATCCGGCGGTATTGAGATGGGACGAAGATCCTGCCAAGAGCTGGAATCAGTGGATCTCGAGATTGCGAGATGATGCTCTTCCACGCGGCGTGGCATACGAGCTTCGTGAACTTGCACGAGAATTCGGCGCTACAGGCAACGAGAAGCTAACTGACGCACTTCAGGCCGAAGTAATCCGTGTTCTCAAGCGCAAACGCACCAACCGTGGGCGACGAGGGATGGATGATCAGGTAATCCAAGAAATAGCGTCGCAATGTACAGACATCAATGCCTTAGAACAAACAGTACCGCAACTCATCATCGCTCGCCGATTCGCTAGCGTAACTGCGCCAGTGAATGAATCGAAGGAGTCCAAATGAGCGGGACCAAACCAACGACGCTGCTCATACAACCGCGTGACCCTGCCGTATTCCGCGATGCCCGCCCATTTGACGCTACTCCAGGGGCACGCGCTACAACGCTCACCTGGCCCTGGCCACAGACTATTGCCGGCGCACTGCGCACTCAAATTGGAGAGACGATCAAAACAGATTGGGGCAGCCAAGCCGGACCGACAACGGCGCATCGTGTGGCTTTCGCTGGCCCGCTGCTCGCCGCACGTTCCACTATCGATGATAGATGGTCGGTGTACTTCCCTGCCCCTAACGACGCCGTACTCTACCGAAAAGACCCGGAAGTACTGTTGAAGGTTATGCGTTTGCGACCCGCTCCGTACGCTGACGGAGAAGGTTCCGATCTTCCACTCGCCGGACTCCAGCCCATGGAGATCACGGAAGACATCAAGCCAGACAACAAAATTGCCTTCTGGTCGTATGACGACTTCATTCGCTGGCTGGCGACCGACGACCAGGACCCCGCCCCTCCCACTGATAGCATCAACCACCTGACGCAAGACACGCGTATCCATATCAAGATCGACCCAGAGCGTG
>CAYNTE010000299.1:0-1713 GCA_964399615.1 uncultured Thermomicrobiales bacterium | reverse complement strand
ATCGCGATGCCGAGCGGTGCTTCGGCCACCCAATTGATCGCAGGGCGGGTTTGGCTGAGCTCCCGAAGCACATCCTTGTCGGTGATGGCGATGAAGTGCCACGGTTGCGTATTTTGTGAGCTGCCGGTCCACCTTGCCACCTCCAGCAACTCCTCTATGACGTCTTCAGGCACAGGTTCGGGCAAGAACTGCCGGTACTGCCTCACCTTCCGCATCGCCTCTGTTATGTCGTGTCCAGCTGTCGATTGAGCCATCGCTTGCGCCCCTCTCGCGCTATTCAATTACCTCATGCCTCTATCCTAACGCGGCCGTCATCTACTCATTCCCACCTGCAAAGCAAAGAGGCGCCCCCGAAGGGACACCTCTTGGTTATGTCGGGTTGTGACGCTGCTTAGAGCATCGAAGCGAATTCACTCCGACGGCAATGCTCAGATACGCGCATGCTGCCGTTCCACTTGTTCACGCAGACCTGCAGCACCTCGAATCCGAACGGAGCGTCAACGCTCGATGACGACCGGCGACACCGGCCATCCCAGGTTACATTGATTGCACCGTTCCAGTCATTGACGCAGAGCGAGATCGATCCGTCTTCCGGCAGACTGATCTCTGTCGACGACCGCCCACAGCGACCGTCACTCATCGACAACCGGCCATTCCATCGATTGGCGCAGAGGTCGATCGATGCTGTTCGCGTGCTTGAAACATCGACGTTTCCATCAACCGGATACGTGAAACCCTCGACCCAGTTGTTCGAGGCCGAGCCGCCACTGTCCCAGTGGCCAATGCCCCAGTCGTAGCCATACTGATTTGCATCCGCGCCCTGATCGAAGATGCGGTTGAAGGTGACATCGGCATAGTTGGTGAGATAGACATATACGCCAACATCAGAGTTCCCGATGATCGTATTCTCGGTCACCGTCACCTCGTCGGCTCCGTACACCAGGATCGATGAAGAGGCGTAATTGCTCGGCCCCGTCCAGGTGCTCCCGGCGATGACGTTATGCGCGATGATGCCGGATGCGCCATTGGAGATCTGGATACTATTCGGTGCCAGCACGCCGGTTGCTCCACTGACATCAAGAGTGTTGTAGGTGATGGTCACGTAAACATCACCGATAGCGACGATTCCGCCCTTTTGGTAGTTGCTGACCGTGTTGTGCGAGATGTCGACGGTCTTGGTATTCGGGTGGCTGCCATCGAGCGGCTCATTGCGGACGGCGATCCCGATCCCTTCCTGACAGCCCATGTGGTTCGGTGTCTGCAGGATGTCCTTGACCGTGTTGTTCGTGATTGACCCCGACGCGCCTTTGAAGAAGATCCCGCGTAGACGACCTTCCGGATTCGATGACGCATGCTCACATTGCGCGTCGGCACCGAGCGCGCTCACGATCAGATTGGTGACGTGCGCCTCGTCACCCTCATTCATCACCACTCCGCCCTTGAATCCTCCGCCGGTATTCGTGGCCGCGATCTCGTAGCCGTTACCATCCAGCGTAAAGCCGTCTGGAATCAGGATCGTTTCCTCGGTGACACAATCGCCTAGCAAGACCATGGTCGATCCCGATGTATCGAATTGACATGTCGTAGCGGCCGAGGCTGTTGGTGCTATCGCTACGAACGTCCCCAGCGTGATTGCCATCGTGATGATGACGCGTAGGAATCTACCCAAAACCATAAAACCATCCCCCTTGTGGATGCTGATCCTAAATGACG
>CAYNTE010000298.1:0-1724 GCA_964399615.1 uncultured Thermomicrobiales bacterium | reverse complement strand
GTTCGATGTAAATCGAATGCAATTGTGCGGACGCTGCGCTCGAGACGCGGCAATCGGCAACGCATGCGCTGGTCAGAGCGATCTTCGGACTATCCGCGGCATTCGGCATGACCCGCCCGGCGCTCAATGGACAACGGTGGCGTCGATCGGATAGTCGTGCGCGGCCGACACGCTGACATCGTTCGATCGATGCCTGCGCTACCGGCCGCCGAGCCGACAGCTGACGCTGCCCGGATAACCGCGCCGCCGACCGGATAGCAACGTCAGCGAGGACCGCGTTGACTCTTCAGCACAGCCGTTCGCAGCCCATGAGAAACCGCGCTCGAGCACGAACGCCACGGTCACGCGCACGCCGCTTCGGACACCGTGATCACCAGCGAACCAGAAGGAGTGATCCATGGCCAAATACATTGCTGTTAAGACCAAGTCGGGCGACACCTACGATGCGTACCTAGCCGAACCCGAACAAGGATCCGGACCCGGCCTGGTGCTCCTGCAGGAGATCTTCGGGGTCAACGACTACATGCGCGACATGGCTGATCGCTTCGCCCAGGAAGGCTATGTCGTCATCGTGCCGGACCTGTTCTGGCGTTCCGAGCGCCGCGTCGAGCTGGGATACGACGAGGCGGGGGTGGCCAGGGGGTTGCAGCTGGCCGGTGAGCTGGACTTCGCCCTTGCGGTCGAAGATATCGGCGACGCCGTATCGACGTTGCGCGCCTCACCCAATCACGCGGGGGGCGTGGGTGTCCTCGGCTACTGCATGGGGGGTCTGCTGGCCTACCTTTCGGCGCTGCAGCTGAAAATCGACTGCGCGATCAGCTATTACGGGGTCGGTGTTCACGAGTATCTCGATCGAGCCGCGACGTTGCAGGTACCGATGGTGTTTCATCTCGCCGAACTGGACGCGTTCTGCCCAGAGCCGGCACGCCGGGCCATTCGCAACGCCTTCATCGGAGATGACCGGGTTCGGGTCTTCGAGTATCCGGAAGTCGACCATGCGTTCGCCACTCATGGCCGCGACAGCTTCGATCCGGTGAGCACCGCAATGGCGTATTCACGCAGCCTCGAGTTGCTTCGGCAATCGATCGGGCCCCGCTACGATTTGTCTGCGCTTTGGGATCAGCACATCTATCACGAGTTCGTGACACGTGATGTTCCGGCCACTATGGCGACGATGATCCAGGAACCCTACGTCAACCACGTTCCGACGCTTACCGGCGGTGTGGGGAAGAAGGACCTTTCGAGGTTCTACGCAAATCATTTCGTGCACGCCAACCCGTCGGACATGCGGGCCATCCCCATCTCTCGGACGGTCGGTGCCGATCGCATAGTCGAGGAGCAGGTGCTCTGCTTCACCCACGACCGCGAGATCGATTGGATGCTGCCCGGTGTCGCCCCCACCGGTCGATACGTCGAGATCCCGATGGTGGCCGTCGTGACATTCCGCGGCGACAAGCTTTACAACGAGCATATCTACTGGGATCAGGCCAGTGTCCTCGCTCAAATCGGACTGCTCGACCCATCCGGTCTGCCCGTTGCCGGGATCGAGCAGAGTCGGAAGCTACTCGATAAGACGTTGCCGTCCAACGAGTTCATCTCGAACTGGGCGACCATGGCGCCCGCCCCGACTGCCTGAACCAGCTGACCGATGGAGAGATCGTGTTGCTCGCCGCAATGAGATTGTGTACACCGCTTCGTAACTCGGGAGGTCGTCATGACTGAAA
>CAYNTE010000297.1:0-1795 GCA_964399615.1 uncultured Thermomicrobiales bacterium | reverse complement strand
CCTGAAAGGTGGCGCGATGCCGATCGGAGCACTTGCAGGCGGCGTCCTCGGCGAGCTCATCGGCATCCCCGCCACCCTCATCGTCGCCACCGCAGGATTCATCATCGGCTTCAGCTTCGTCTTCCTATCCGATGTGCGAGGGTATTGGAATGACGATAGTGCGACCGCACCGTGATCGCTTGAGGGATCTCTTTCCTTATGAATATCCCGATGCTAGAGTACGGTAACGGATGGTAATTCTCGTGCTGTTTGAGAAGTAGCTACGCAGAAGGAAGTGTGAATGAACTCGCCAGCAGTGGTGATCGCGAATGGTCTCGTTGTGACGAGTGATGGCCCAGTGCGTGCCGATATTGTGATCCGAGATGGACGCATCGCAGCGCTCACCGCTGACGCAAGCGATATTCAGGGTGCGGAGCGAATCGATGCCGAAGGGCTAGTCGTCGTGCCTGGTGGTGTCGATGTCCACACGCACTTTCGCGAGCCGGATATCGTTCGCAACGTCGAAGGGTTCGCTACCGGCACGAGCGCTGCGGTCGCTGGTGGCATCACCTCGGCTGTCGAGATGCCTCAGGGTGAACCAATCGGCTCAACCGGGGAAGTGATCCGGCAGAAGAAGCAGTTCATTGCCGACCACTCGCGTATTGATATTGCCCTCTGGGGCGGGGTCGTCGGTCAGCCGATCGATGATATCCAGGATATGATCGACGAGGGCGTCGTCTCACTCAAGGCGTTTATGGCCGGGTCGAGTCCTTCATATCCACATATCGACGATGCGATGTTGCTCGAGGTATTCGAGCATCTGGCGGGTGTCCCGGATGACATTCCATTTGGCCTCCACGCTGAAAGCGATGCACTGCTCACGGCAGGTATTCGCAAGATGCTGGACCTTGGCCGGAATGATCCGCTGGCGCATGCCGAGAGCCGTCCGCCATTGGTTGAGACTGAGGCAGTCCACCGGGCCATCTTCTTCGCCGAGCGCACGGGAGGTCATCTCTACATTTGCCACTGCGCATCGGCCGAAGCGCTCGATCTGGTCGCCTTCGCCAAGGCAAGCGGCGTGAATGTGCATGTCGAGACCTGCCCACAGTATCTCCTGCTTGACACCACTGACCTGGAGGCGCAAGGTCCGTGGGCGCGCTGTGCGCCAGCCATGCGTGAGCGTGACGAGGTTGAAGCGATCTGGACCTTCATTGAAGATGGCACGATCGATGTGATCTCGTCTGACCACGCTGCCTACACCATTGAAGAGAAAGAAGCCGGGCTTGAGAACATCTGGGAGGCGCCGCTGGGTTGCAGTGGTGTTCAGACGATGTACCCCGGTGTGATCGACGAGATGGTGAATCAGCGTGGTTATTCGTTGGAGCGCTTTGTTGAGCTTTCGGCGACCAATCCAGCGCGTCTCTTCAGCCTCTATCCCCGCAAGGGCACCATCCAGGTGGGATCGGACGCAGACCTGGTGCTCTACGATCTCAATCGAGCCTGGACCGTGCACGGCAAGGACATGCTCCACAAGAACAAGTGGACCCCGTTCGAGGGCAAGTCGATCGGCGTGCACACCAAGCTCTGGATCATCGACGACCGCGCCTTCCACATCGGCTCGGAGAACCTCTATCCCGTGGCTCTGCAGGAATTCGGCTACATCGTCGAGGACCGCGACGCCGTCCGGCACGTCGTGGACGAATACTGGGACAAGGCCTGGCGATGGTCGCGTCCGGCCGCCGTGTCGGGGTCCGATGCCCCGGGCTGCGTGCTGACCGGCACCGCGGGCGCGCAGACGGCGCATCAGTAACGCCGC
>CAYNTE010000296.1:0-1798 GCA_964399615.1 uncultured Thermomicrobiales bacterium | reverse complement strand
GACATTGGACCGAGCTATTCGGCGACGACGCCACCTCGCCTGCCGAAGCATCCACGAGCCGACCGTCACTGGATATCCTGCTTTCCGCCTATCTCGAAGACCCTCACGATCTGACCTCAGAGCAACGCCGGCGTGTTGATTCGCTCCTCGAAACCGATCCCGAGTCGAGGCGCATGCTTGCCGAGTTCGATCTTTTGACCTCCGAATTGCGAAATTTGCCAGAACCCGCCGCGCCGCGCAGCTTCCACCTGACACCTGCGGATGTTGCAACGCCGGCAACCGTTCATCAACCGACCAGCCGAAAGCCGGCCGGCATTACCTATCTCGATCGTCTGCGCCAGGCCACTGCGGTTGCGGCCGTGCTCTTCGTCGCCATCCTGGCCGCCGATCTGGCGGTGAATTCCGTCTTCACCGGCCCGGATTCTGCTGCCGACAGTACCGAGCAGGCCGCTGATCGTGAGATGGTGACCGAGAGCGCCGAATTGTCGGTCCTCGAAGCCCCGGCCGAGGACAGCGCAGAGAGCGGAGCGGTGTTGGAAGGCGCAGCAGAAGAAGAATCCGACATCGAGGCGCTAACTGAGTCGTCTGAAGCCGAAGATGCCGGAGATGCCGGAGATGATGCCGCCAGTGCCAATCAGACGTCGACTGATCAGGATGCAGGCGCCTCCTCGGAATCGCCCCTGGCCGCTGTCACTGCCGGAGAGGACGGTGAGGCGACAGAGGGCGGCGGGGTGGATTCTTCCGAGGGCGCGAGCGATGCAGCGGAGCTTCCTGGACGATTCGTGCCGACGCCGACAGCACCTCCGTTCGAGGCCTATGTCGAGCCTGGCAAGTCGGCTGATGAATCTGCCCTTGTCGCGCCGACGTCCGCCGAGGTCTCCGCCCAGCCAGTCGATGAGCGCAACTACTGGCGTGCAGCGGAGTTCGGCCTCGCAGTGGTCATCGCTCTGCTCATCGCGCTGATCATCTTCCTGCCCAGGTTCAATCGTGCCCGTCGCTCGTGACCGTGACCCATGTGTGTTTCGATTACGAAAGGACCCGCCAACGTGAAGATCCATCGAACCTTGCTTGTGGCAGGTGGGACACTCCTGACACTGGTGCTTGCCGCAGGATTAATCCTGGCCGCTGGCGCATTTCTGAACGGACCGGACGTCGAAGCTCAGGACGACAACACCGCACAGCGCACCGTGACGGCCTCCGGCCATGGCGAGATCTCCGTCAGCCCTGATACCGGCATCGTGACACTCGGCGTGCAGGTCACCGACGATGACGTCGATGCCGCGCTTGACCAGTCGAATCAGACCATCAGTGCCATCACAAGTGCACTGACTGATCTCGGCATTGCTGAGGACGACATCACGACCGGCAACTTCTCGATCTGGCCCGAATACAACCCTGAGGCGACCGAGGCCAGCATCACCCGCTTCACTGTCTCGCACACCGTGACCATCAAGGTGCGTGAGATCGGCCAGGTCGGCGATGTCGTTTCGGCTGGTGTCGGTGCGGGCGCGAACAGCGTCCAGAACGTCGCCTTTGTCCTTGAAGATCAAGAGGCGGCCATTGACCAGGCTCGTGAGGCCGCGATCGAGAACGCCCGCCACAAGGGCCAGGAGCTGGCTCGACTCTCCGAAGGCGCGCTCGGGCAGGTCATCACGATCTCCGAGACCTCCTTCAATGGCGGCGGCTACCCGATCGCTGGCGCCGTTGCTGAAGATGCAGCACGCTCCAGCGTCCCGTTTAACCCCGGGGCAGCCATCGTCAGCGTCGATCTCCAGGTGACCTGGGAACTGAACTAGCT
>CAYNTE010000295.1:0-1809 GCA_964399615.1 uncultured Thermomicrobiales bacterium | reverse complement strand
CGCCTGATTCCGAGGCAGCGCTCGCGTTCCGTGAGGCTGCGCGTCAGGCCGCGCTGGTTCTGGCAAAGAAGGCGATCGAGCGCCCTCACCGCCCGACAATCATGCTCCAGCAGCAATAGACCAACAACCAGGGGCGGCAGGTTCATCCACGCCGCCCCTGAGGTTTTCTGTCTACAGCCACTCTTGATGTTCACTTCGAGTGCACGTATCACTCACGCGAATCGTGCCGTTCCAGCGATTGACGCAGACTGAGACGTCGCTAGTACCATGGACCGTAACGGCGTATTCACTCCGGCCGCACGCATCGCTGACCCTGGCCTGACCGTTCCATTGGTTGACACACAGCTGCAGCGGCGTGTCCGCCGGCAGTTCGATCAGGCTCTCGTCTCGCCCGCATCCATCCTCGCTCGCCTCGCGCAGCTGCCCTGTCCACTGATTGACACACAATGAGACCGGCTCGATGACTTGCACATCGAGATATCTGGTAGCCACGCCACCTTCGTGATCATCGGCTGTCACCGACACCTCATGGCTGCCGAATGTCGAGAAGCTGCAAGTATCATCCGCAAGCTGCTCGCCATCACCACATTCGTAGGTCAACGTGATGTTCGGCTCATCGGCCGGCACATCGGTCCAAATCGTTGACAGCACCACTGGTTGGCCGGTGAGTGCCGGGTTCGGGGTGGCGATAAACTGAGTGATCTTCGGCGCGGCGTTGCTGACACCAATCAGATACGTCCTCTTGACAGGCGCAGCACTACCATCCGATACCTGCACGGCAAGATCGTACGCACCTTGGTTAGGATAGACGCAATCGACGGTATTTCCCGTCGAATCCTCAAGCTCCCAGATGCCATCACCCGTGCAATCAATCCAGTAGTGCAGGGCATCGTCGTCGACATCCGAGGCGTTTATCGTGATCGTCACTCCATCGCCCCCCTCATACGCCGGGGACTCGACCGACGTCGAGTCGATCGCCGGACGGCTGTTCACGAAGATCTCCTTCGTCTCGCTATCCGATCCACCATCACCGTCGCTGACTGTCACCCCAACTGTGTAGGTTCCACCCGCGCTGAAGGTACAGGTGTTATCCGGCGCCGGTGACCCATTGCAGAAGTACGTCGCTGTCAACGGAACATCACCTTCGACGTCCGTTGCCTCAAAACCCAGCCTGATCATTTGGTTCAGCTGCGCGAGTTCCGGGTTTACCGTGAACTTCGTGATCGCCGGGTTGACGTTCGCAATGCTGATGTCCCTGGTATCTGAGGCCGTTGTCGCGCCATCTGAGACCTGCACCTTGATCGTAAAGTCGCCGTTGTCCTGATAGTTGCAGGTCGTCGAGTTGCTTGTCGAGTCCGCAAGCTCCCAGGTGCCGTCATTCTCGCAATCGATCCAGTAGTGCAGCGTGTCGCCGTCGGTATCGGTGGCTGTGACGCTGACCGCCACATCCTCGCCCTCATTGGCCGACGCAGGAGCATCGATCTCGGTGATCGAGGGTGGATTACCCGGGAATTCGAATGCGCCGATATCGCACTGAGAACCGACCGGTCTCGTCGTTCCGATCTGATCGGGTGAGGTGCATACGGTACCGCCAGAATCGAGAGCGGGGCCTCCTGCGAGGATCACCAGGTGGGGATAGTAGTACTGCGTGACCCCGTTGACCTCTTTGGTGGTTAAGTCTCCCAGGAGCAAGCTTTCGTTCTCCCACGGCTGGTCAACGGTCGTATCTCCATCGCAACTGCTGTCGTCAGAGAGCAGGTGTGAGATAGACGGCACCGTGTTTGGGAATGAACAATGAGGGATAGTGGC
>CAYNTE010000294.1:0-1862 GCA_964399615.1 uncultured Thermomicrobiales bacterium | reverse complement strand
GACGAGCGTATCCGCTCGGCTGGCGCATCGCCCGCAGCGCCGACAGTGCGGTTTGATCGGCTTGTCGGCGGTTCCGCCGACGATTCCGCACGCTCGGCGCGATCGTTGGCTGCCGGTCGAGCCGCAGGTGCTAGCCTGCTAGCGCAGCAATGCCGATGTAGTTCAATGGCAGAACATCAGCTTCCCAAGCTGAGAACGCGGGTTCGATTCCCGTCACCGGCTCCGGATTACCAGCTCAGATGCTGTTCGAATCCTTCGAACGCGCCGGCTCGGTGTCACCAAATGTCACAACTCGATTCAAGGTGGCGCCGCAGCCTTCAAAGCTTCGTCCTGTGAAGGGGCATAAAGACGCATGGTCAGGCTCGCGTCCCTGTGACCGATCCAGGCCGCGATGACCGCGATAGGCACCCTGAAAGTGCATCAGTGTGGCGCACGTATGCCTGGCCGAGTGCAGATTGATGTGGCGCGGCTTTGACCGCGTCGCGCCAACAGCGAGAGAGAATGGCGGGCAAGTACGGCTCGACGGCTTCGTTGCACTACGTACTCAAACGCGCCAGCGCCGAGTGCAAGGCGTTCGGCCGATTGGCGCGCCCCTCGAGGACCAAAGAGCCGACATCAGGCGGTCCGGTAGCGGCAGCATTCGGCCAGATGCGACCGACTTGGGATCGTTCTCCACGGCGGTGCCGCCGACCATGACCCGGTTGTTGACGATCGAGAGTGTCTTGGCATCGAAATCAATACCTTTCCAACGCAGCCCGGCAATCTCGCCGCGCCTCAACCCAGACAGTGCCAGCTCCCACGCATGCCCGATTCAATCGGTCTCGATCCAGGCGAGCAACGCTTGGACCTCCGACTCGGTGTAGGTGTCGAGATCCTTATGCGTCTGGGCGACGCGGTTCACGCTGTGAGCGACGTTTCGGGCGGCCATGCCCTGGCGCTGAGCGTCGTCCAGCACCTGATCGATGGTCGCAATTACTTTTGTCGACAGCCACTGCGGACCACGATCGGCGGATGCGTCCTTTCGCAGTGCGGGTTCCTCGGGACATCAGGTCTGCCCGAGCCGGTCGAGGTGCCCTTTCGCGAGTCTCTGGACTGGCATGCCTCCGTGCAAGCTTCCTAGTGGCTCGAGGTCGTATGCGAGCTTGGCCAGTGATGACCGACGGCGCTTGTGCCTACCTGCGATGTAATTCGGCGCACACCTGCTCAACGGTGACCGACGAGCGTGCAACGAAATGCCCTTTGGCGGCAGCGTCGGCGATCTCAGCGAGGTCCGCGCGGGCCTTCCTTCTCCGTTGGGTACCGGCGACGGGCTTGGCGTCGTTTCCCCGTCGCTGGGCTGAGTCCGGTGTCCACCGTGACCTCGTACCGGACAAGGCTTCTGCCGGTTCGCCGGTCGGTATCGAAAAGCTTCCTGATCTGTGGAGGCAGCTGGCGGCATCTGAGGAACTGGAGCAGGCACCTAGGTTGGAGGCTCGCTGGGTCGAGCGTGCGGCCGAAGCGCGGGTTCGACGCGACCTGCTGGCCCAGCAGATCACGGACGAGGAGTCCACGGCGACATTGCGCCGACGTTCGCAGATCGCCCATCGGCGCGAAGCGGGGGCCAACATCGCCGCACAGGTGATGGCCGGTACCGCCCACGCTGTGTTGACCGAAACGCATCGACCCCCTGGTCACCGAAATCACCCACCGGTGGAAACGCGTATTCGTCAACCGCGGCGAGTCGCGGCTGCAACCTGACGGCCGGTTGGTACTGCTGCGCGATTCCCATCACATCGATTTCGACCAGTTCTCCAGCAGGGACAAGGTCATCGTCTTGCTGGCGACGATTGGGGCTCGAGGCCTGCACCAGAGCGTCGTTTTTG
>CAYNTE010000293.1:0-1914 GCA_964399615.1 uncultured Thermomicrobiales bacterium | reverse complement strand
CGACCACACTCGTTGTCATCCAGAGCGAAGCGCAGCGGAGTCGAAGGATCTCTCACCCTGATTGGCAACTCAAACCAACGTCCCCCTGCAATTCACGATCTCCTGAGAGATCCTTCGACAGGCTCAGGATGACACAACCTACGTAGTCGTCTCAATAGGAACGATGACAACCTACGTGGTCGTCAGGATGGGGACGATCACAGAGGGGCGAGGTCGTCTGAATAGGGACGATATGGGGACGATGACAGGGGGGCGGGGGGCGTCTCAATGGGGACGATATGGGGACGATGAGAGGTGGGAGTGACGATCCTCGGGGGAGTTTCTTCGCCAACGTGCTCGGGATGACGTGGGGGCAGGAGCCCTCGGTGCAGGAGGCCAGGGGCCGGGATAGACATTCCGGAAAGGCCTCCCGGCGGAACCTGGCCCGGGCGCTACTTACCCGGCGATGGCGAGCAGGACCTCGGCGGCGGCCTCGATGGTGGCGTCGATGTCGGCATCTTCGTGGGCCAGCGAGGGGAAGGCGCACTCGAACTGCGATGGTGCGAAATAGATGCCGCGGTCCAGCAGCTCGTTGAAGTAGCGAGCGTAGAGCGTCGTGTCGCTGGTCTTGGCGCTGGCCTCATCGGTGATCGGCTGATCGTTGAAGAAGAGGGTCATCATGGCGCCGACGCGGTGCAGCTGGACGGGGATTTCTGCCTGGCGTGCCGCGGCGGCGAGACCACCAGCCAGCTTGGCGGCTTTGCGCTCGAGCTCGTCGTAGACGCCGGGCCGGTCGAGCAGCTGCAAGGTGGCAGTGCCGGCGGCCATAGCGAGCGGATTGCCAGAGAGCGTGCCCGCCTGGTAGACACTGCCGGTCGGGGCGATCTGATCCATGATGTCGGCGCGTCCGCCATAGGCACCGACGGGCAGTCCGCCACCGATGATCTTGCCCATGATGGTCAGGTCGGGATCGATGGCGTAGCGCTCCTGTGCGCCACCCCGGGCAATGCGGCAGCCGGTGATGACTTCATCGAAGATGAGCAGTGCGCCGTAGCGGGCGGTGATCTCGCGCAGGCCAGCGAGGTATTCGCGACCGGGCTCGATGACGCCCATGTTGCCAGCGACTGGCTCGACGATGACGGCGGCGATCTCTGCGCCGTGCTCGACGAAGGCTTCCTCGACAACGGCAAGGTCGTTGTAGGGAAGAGAGGTCGTCAGCCGGGCCAGCTCTTCGGGCACACCGGGGCTATCAGGCTTGCCGAGCGTCAGGACACCGGAGCCAGCCGAGACGAGCAGCGAATCGACGTGGCCATGATAGCAACCGTTGAATTTCACGATGCGGTCGCGGCCTGTCGCTGCGCGGGCCAGGCGAAGGGCGCTCATCGAGGCTTCGGTGCCGGAGGAGACGAAGCGGATGCGCTCGATGGCTGGCATGCGTTCGATGAGCAGCTCGGCCAGGATATTCTCGGCTTCGGTCGGTGCGCCGTAGGATGATCCGCGGGCGGCGGCTTGCTGGATGGCTTCGACGACGTGCGGGTGGGCGTGTCCGCCGATCATCGGCCCCCAGGAGCCGACGTAATCGATATAGCTGTTGCCATCGACATCGGTGACACGCGCCCCGCTGGCGCTGGCGATGAAGCGGGGTGATCCACCGACGGCACCGAAGGCACGGGCGGGGCTGTTGACGCCGCCGGGAAAGAGCTGCTGGGCTCGTTCGAAGAGTGCGGCGGACTTGCTGGTCGGTGGGTGATTGGCATCGGCCATGGTTTGAGATTCCTTGTCTTCCTGCTCATTGAAGCTCGGGCGTGCACACGCTGCGTCCTACCCGCAACGCAGTCTACCGTGAATGTGGAAGGTTGTTCGTCACCGGACGTCGAGCGTCAGGCGACGTCGCCCTGGCTCTCGGGTTCGGGGCTGTCCGGCTCAACATCGAGA
>CAYNTE010000292.1:0-1914 GCA_964399615.1 uncultured Thermomicrobiales bacterium | reverse complement strand
GCCCTCGCAGGAGAAGCCGACGCGCAGATTCTCTGCATCGATGAAGGCATCGAGATGTGCCAGCACCGTGATCCCCGTCGCGATGCGCTCGGCATTCTGAAGCCAGCTGGCGAATTCGTCTGCCGTGAGATCGCGCTCCGGTTCCCAATAGGGTCGCAGATCGCCGCGGATGGGCGGACCGCCCAACGTCGCGGGCTCTCACAGCTCATCCCAGCGACCCATCCACTCCGCTTCGAGATCAACGGCCACGTTCTCTTCCCTCCTTCGCCACCGTTTGACCCAGCCTGGTCCAGAGACTAGCATCATGCGTGGAATCTTGCGACGAACCGATCCCAACGCAGGGGAGGCCGAATGCCCCGTTTTGCCGCAAATCTATCAATGCTTTTCACGGAGTGGCCCTTCCTTGAGCGCTTTGGCCAGGCACGAGCCGCCGGCTTCGATGCCGTGGAATTCCTCTTTCCCTACGACGAAGATATCGATGCAATCCAGCGCGAATTGCTGCACCACCAGCTCGAACTCGTGCTCTTCAACCTCCCAGCCGGAGACTGGGCCGCTGGCGAGCGTGGCATCGCCAACGATCCGAACAGAGTCGACACATTGCGTGAGGGAGTTGAGCAAGCCTTCCAGATTGCGCACCGCCTCGGCGTCAAGCGAGTCAATTGCCTCGTTGGGCTTGCCCTGCCAGAGATCCCATCCAAAATCCAGTGGGAGACCGTCATCGAGAACCTGCGCTACGCCGCCAGTGTCGCCGAGGATGCAGGCATCACGCAGCTTGTTGAGCCAGTCAACACCATCAACGTTCCCGGCTACCTGCTTAGCTCGATGCATCAAGGCGTCGAGTTGCTGGAGCACGTCAACCACCCCAATCTCAAGCTTCAACTTGACCTCTTTCACGAGCAGCGTATGAACGGAAATCTCACCAGCACCATCCAGCAGCATATCGACCAGATCGGCCACATCCAGATCGCAGATAGCCCGGACCGCCACCAGCCCGGCACAGGCGAGATCAACTACCCCTACGTGCTAGGTGCGATTGATGACGCTGGTTACTATGGCTGGGTGAGCCTCGAATATGTTCCAGAACCAGACACCCTTGGGTCTCTCGGCTGGCTGCACGAATATGGATATTGGGTCTGATACACATCAGCGAAGGAGCAATCGCATGACTCAGAAGATAGGATTCATCGGCCTCGGCATCATGGGCGAGCCGATGGCGCGCAACTTGGTGGCTGCCGGCTATCAACTCGTCGTCCACAACCGCAGTCGTGCTGTCGTCGAGCGCCTTGTGGCCCAATCCGACGCTGTCACCCCGGCCACCAGCCCTCGTGAGGTTGCCAGCCAGGTCGAGATCACCATCACCATGCTCCCCGATTCCCCCGATGTCCGCGATGTCGTCTTCGGTGCCAGCGGCTACCTGGAGGGCGTTTCCGAGGGCGATCTGCTCATCGATATGAGTACCATCGCACCCGCGACCGCCATCGAGGTTGACGCTGCCTGTCGCGCCCGAGGTGCCTCGGCCCTGGACGCTCCCGTCAGCGGTGGGGATCTCGGCGCAATAGCAGGTACCCTGAGCATCATGGTGGGCGGAGCCGAGGCCGATGTCGAGCGCGCGCGACCCCTCTTCGATGTGCTCGGCGGCACCATCACCCACTGCGGTGATGCCGGTGCTGGGCAGACCGTCAAAGCCTGCAATCAGATCGCTGTCGCCGTCAACTACGCCGCAATCAGCGAGGCGCTGGTGCTCGGCGCCAAAGCCGGTGTCGACCCCGCCAAGATCATTCAGGTCCTCAACGGTGGGCTGGCCGCCAGTCGGGTCATGGAGCTGCGTGGCCCGACCATGATCGAGGGTAAATTTGACCCGGGCTTCCGCATCGACCTCCACCGTAAAGACCTCGGCATCATCATGGATACCGG
>CAYNTE010000291.1:0-1915 GCA_964399615.1 uncultured Thermomicrobiales bacterium | reverse complement strand
CTAAGACGCCGTCGGCGTGGCAGCGAGTAAATGTGCTCGATCGCGCGCGTTATGCCCAGAACGGTCGTTTTCATACGCTCACGACGTGGCCGTTTGGAGAGGAGGATGGAAATCACTCGAGCACGCAGCGAATAACCTGGAATCATACTACTATCTGCCATTCAGTGCTCAGGGTTGACAAGTGCACTGCGGCGGGACGGCCGATCCGGTCGAGGGGAAACCTTCTTTCGAGCATTCTCTAAATTGTCAGAGAGGAAGTCTGCATTTGGAGTATTTGTACTTCCAGCTGGAATTTTTCTGGCGTTGTGGACCATAGTTTCGCAACTTCGCCAAGCCTGATGCTCTCGGCCTTCGCTGGCCGACTCCGGTCGGGTTCCTGCCGGGCAATACTCTATCGACAATTAGCTCGAATATTCTTGGCAGTTGACCAGAAAGCAGGTCATTTGTGACTGAAGTATCGATTGAAGATCACATCGTCGTCCAGCGTGATCCATATGCCTACCTTGGTCATCCATCGATTGCGCGGCTTCACCATGGTGAGTGGGTTGTCGCATTCAACCACTCAAGACGTTGGAATCAGATCCGGCATCCTACCGAAGACCCACTCTATCGAACCCTTGTCACCCGTAGCCGTGACGAAGGGCGAACGTGGGACGAGCCATATTTCGTCCCGGATTTGTTACGCTGTGGAACCGAAACTCCAGGCATATCGCAGCTCAGTGACGGTACGGTTGTCCTCACCGAGTTCAAATACAACTGGTATCCGCTCCCGCTGGCCCGAAAGCTGCATGCGCAGGGTGCCGAGGTCTTCATTCAGCTGCCGGGGCATGGCACGTGGGTGTCAGAGATCGCGGCTGGCGATTGGGAGCAGGCAGAGTCGCCTTGGGCACGCGCAGCCGGTGGGCTGGCGGTCTACTTGAGCAATGATGGCGGCTATACGTTCGAAGGCCCGATGGTGATCGATCCAAGTCCTTATCGAGACGGTTGCAACCGGACTGGGGTCGTGGAGTTGTCCGACGGACGGGTGATGCATGCTGTCATCGAACAGTACCGACCGCGGGGCGAGCGGTATGTCTATGCCGTGTTCTCCGATACGAACGGGAGAACATGGGGAAAACCAGTCGTAATCGTTCATTCATCGCAGATCGGCTCCGGCATCGGGGAACCGTCAATTTGTGAAATCAGGCCTGGCGAGTTGTACTGCCTGCTGCGCGGCGGGTCGTCGGGTAGCTTTAGTCGTGGATACTTGTACGACTGCAGATCGGTGGATGGGGGAAAGACGTGGAGCGTTCCGAAAGCCACTTCGATGTATGGCCATCCGGGCCAGGTGCTGCGCATGTCCGACGGGCGCCTGTTCTGTACCTACGGGCGGCGTGATCAACCGTTCGGAATTTGTGCGTGTGTGTCGGAGAACGGTGGCCACGGCTGGGACGAGTCACGAGAGTCATGATTCGTGACCTTCCCAACGCCGACTTGGGGTACTCGACTGCCATCGAGTACGAGCCCGGAAAGTTCTTCGTTGTCTACTATTGCCAGGATCGCCATGGAGGTACCGGAATCGAAGGTACCTACTTGACGCTGCGCTGAGTCCCGAGTTGCTCGACGGATCTTCCCGCTCCGTGCCCGGTGCCCGCGTGCTAACCTGGGCGGCTCGGATGGTCGACGAGGAACGCGATCGGGCTCGTGCGGCGTGATTTGAGCGTGGGCTTCTCGGCCTGCGCGAATCGCTTCAAGCACGTAAGCGTGGTTGTTTCAACCAGGTTGGCGGGAGATCGTGTGGGTGAAGCGGACGCAGGTTTGGGGTACCGGGTAAGGTGCTCGCCGACATGAACGCCGCCGCCGATCAACCCGAGACCCACCGCGCCGACGTCCCCGGGGGACGCGTTTGGCCGGCGGTCTCGATCATCATGCCGGT
>CAYNTE010000290.1:0-1934 GCA_964399615.1 uncultured Thermomicrobiales bacterium | reverse complement strand
ACGCTGCGCGCCTGAGGGGTCACCTCCAGCGCCGTGGTGGGCTCATCGGCGATAAGCAAGTTCGGCTCGCACGACAGCGCGATAGCGATCATGACACGCTGGCACATGCCCCCCGAGAGCTGCCATGGGTACGCGTCCATGCGTTGTTCTGCACGGGGAATTCCTACGCGCTTCAGCAGGGAAATACCATAGTCCCTGGCCTCTCGCGCTCCCATGTTCATGTGCAGGCGTATCGTTTCCACCAGCTGGTCGCCCACGGTGTACATCGGAGACAGCGATGCCATGGGTTCTTGGAAGATCATCGCGATCTCGTTTCCCCGAATCCGTCGCATCAACTCACCACGAGCGTCGAGGGCGGCCAGGTTAATGCGACCGTCGCTGCTCGCAGATGTCGGCACGCGGATCGATTTGCGCCGGGCACGTGATAACGAAGTCTTCTGCGGTTGCTCGGGGCCGGAGGTAGCCTCACTCACTCGAACCGATTGGGCGAGGTCGGATTGCCACCAGATGTTACCTTCGATGACCTTTCCTGGCGGTTCGACGAGTCCGAGGATGGAACGCGCCGTCATGCTCTTACCACACCCCGATTCGCCAACGATGCAGACCGTTTTGCCGCGAGCGAGTGAAAGGTCGACGCCGTCGACGGCGCGGACGATGCCCTCGTCGAGAAAAAAATGCGTCTTCAAACCCTCGACGGTAAGGAGCGCGTCAGTCTTCGTCATCGGGAAATCCTACCTTCCATGCGGCCTGAGTCTGTCAGCGCTTGTATGGATCAGCCGCATCGCGCAACCCGTCACCGACGAAGTTCAAGGACAGCACTGCGACGACAACCGAGACACCGGGAATTAAGAGCCAAGCAGCCGACGCCACAGTCCGAATATTCTGCGCATCCTGGAGCAACACGCCCCAACTCACCACTGGCGCCTGCAGACCCAAGCCGAGAAAGGACAAGGAGGTTTCAGCCAAGATCATTGCTGGAACCGATAGGCTCAACGAGGCGATCAGGTGGCTGGTGAAAGACGGCAAGATGTGTCGGAAGATCACTCGTGGCTGGTTGTTGCCGTCCAGGTGCGCCGACGTTACGAATTCCTCTTCGCGCAACGACATGAATTTGCCACGCGTCTCTCGCGCCAGGCTCGTCCAGCCGATGATCGCCAAAATGACCGTGATCGCAAAGTAGCGGCGCAATGGGCCCCATGAGTCGGGCAAAGCAGCCGCCAGGCCCAGCCACAACGGAAGCGTGGGTATCGACATGAAAAACTCGACGAGGCGCTGGATAGCCACGTCGACCTTCCCGCCGCGATAGCCAGAGATTCCGCCGAGAGTGACGCCGATTAGAAAGGTCATGGTCACGCCGACCAGGCCGATGGACATGGACACACGGGTGGCGTGAATAATGCGAGAAAGTAGATCCCGCCCGTTCGCGTCAGTACCTAGCAGATACATCTTCTGGCCAGGATCCGAGGGCCCAATGAGATGCCAGTCTGTCTCGAATAAGCCCCACATCTCATAGGACTGACCCCTGGTGAACAGTTCGACCGGTATCTTGGTTGATTTATCAACTTCGTATGTCAGCTCGAATGTATCGGGATCCATCGAGGCCGTGTACCCATTGACGTACAAGCCCCAGTCCCATTCGCCGTCGCTGGTGTCAAGGATATGTAGACGCTGCGGCGGCGCATAGAGACTTTCTGCGTCATATGCGGTAGCCGAGTACGGCGCAAGAAACTCTGCAAACACCGCCACGAAGTAGAACAGTCCGACAATGACCAAGCCCACCATGGCTAGCTTGTGCTTCTTGAAGGCGCGCCAGACGAGGGTGGACTGCCGGGCGGTGTAGTCACTTGCCGCTCCAGAGCCGGTGCCACCTGTTCTCGGTTTGGCGCCGCTGGCTGCGTTGCCGACATCATCCGGCGCGGAGGCTGAGTCGACGC
>CAYNTE010000289.1:0-1938 GCA_964399615.1 uncultured Thermomicrobiales bacterium | reverse complement strand
GACCTGGCTCGACCATATCGGCCCGATGGCGCGCACCGTCAAGGACGCGGCGATCCTGCTGGATATCCTGGCGCGGTATGACCCGGATGACCCAAACTGTCGCGATGCCCCAGCGCCCAACGCCACCGCATCGCTTGATGAGGGGATCGAGGGGCTGCGCATTGCGGCGTTCAGCGACGATGGGCAGGAGCCGGTCGATCCCGAGATTTTGGCGGCGTTCCAGGCGGCATTGAAGACGCTGGAGGCAGCCGGGGCGACCATCGAAGAGATCGACCTGTCTAACATCAGCGCTCTGAACAAGGATGGATCGAGCTTTAATTCGTCCGTAGCTGCACACTACGACGCGTTCTTCTCGGGCCGTGAGGCTGAGCTGGCTGATTACGTGCGCAGACCATTTGTGGCCGGGAAGTCGACCACTGGCCCCGAGGTGATGGAGGAGCTACGGCACCTGCGCAACGCGATGCACCAGGTGGAGCGGCGGCTGGATGGCTACGATCTGGCCGTAAGCCCGACGCTGGCCCTCTCGCCTCCACCTGCCGGTGATCTGTGCCTGCCGCTGCTGCGATTCACCTCGGTTTGGGATCAGAATGGCTGGCCCGCGGTGAGTGTCCCGGCCGGGGTCGCTTCGAACGGCATCCCGATCGGATTTCAGATCATTGGCCGGCCATGGCAAGAGGCCCTGCTGATGCGCACGGCACGGGTGATCGAGCTGGAGCATAGTCTGCAATTCCCACCGCCAGCGCTGGCGAATCTGTGATCTCAGCGATCCCAGCCAGGCTGGTCGATCTCCACTGTCACATCCTGCCTGGCATCGACGATGGCGCGGATGACGACAGACAGGCAATCGAGATGCTGGAGATCGCCGCTGAGGATGGCATCGCCAGCATCGTCGCCACGCCGCACTTTCACCACACCAACGCGCGGCAGATTCGTGATGGTGTTGCGCGGTTGAATGAGCTGGCGCTTCAGGAAGGCATCGCCGTGACGGTGCACCCCGGCGCGGAGGTGCGGATCGCGGTTGATCTTATCGAGCAGTATCAGGCGGGCGAGCTGGTGACGATCAACGAAACGAGCTATCTGTTGCTGGAGCTTCACCTCGGATTCAGCTGGCAGATCGAGACGATCGAGCTGGCGGTCGGTCGTCTGATTGATGCTGGATTGCGACCGATTCTGGCACATGCCGAGCGCTACGAATTCATTCAGCGAGAGCCAGAACTGCTGCGACGGTTGACCGCCACCGGGACGCTGATCCAGGTCAATGCCAGCTCGTTCGCTGGTCGTCATGGCGAGGCCGCCACGCAGACCGCCGAACAGCTGGTCAATCTCGGCCTCGTCCACCTGCTGGCAAGCGACGCCCACAATGCCGGGAGGCGTGGGCCGCGTCTGCGCGATGGGTATCAGCATGTCGCGCGCCTTGCCGGTCCACAGACAGCGGCCAGGATGGCCGAGCGTGCCGAGATGGTGCTTGCTGGGCAGCCGGTGGGTGTCAGCAGAGGGGAAGATTGGTGATGCGCTGGACGACCGTCGCGAAGGTCGGTGACGTGCCGCTCAATGGCGCGATCGAGGTGCGGGTTGGATACGAGCCCATCGCGCTCTTCAATCTCGATGGTGAGTATTTCGCCACGAGCGACATCTGCAGCCATGAGGAGTTCTCGCTGCACGGTGGCTGGATCGAAAGCGGGACGGTCGAGTGCCCGCTGCACGGCTCGCTCTTCGACATCCGCACCGGCGAAGCCCTGACCCCGCCCGCCGAATACCCAATCCCCACCTTCCCCTGCCGTGTCGTTGAGGGAGAGATTCAGGTCGGAACCTATGAATAGGGGATATCGGGAACCGGTAACCGGGGACCGGTGTCCGGGAGTCAGGAGTCAGGAGTCGGGAGGCGGGAGTCGGGAGTCGGTGAAGGCTAACCGCGTTCACATCCCGATGCCAACCACA
>CAYNTE010000288.1:0-1978 GCA_964399615.1 uncultured Thermomicrobiales bacterium | reverse complement strand
ATGCGCTGGAATTATTCATTGCCGTGCTTCGAGGTGGACGAGGCGGTGGCCTGATCGACGCCGTGATAGGCTACCGCGGATAGACGGCTAGAGGGATCATCAGCGTGACTGAAAGGAATCGCGGATTGCATGAGCGCTGCGCGTCTTGATCTTCCACTTCGCGTGATCCGGCGCTCATGGCGCTGCTACGTCTATCATCTGCTCTCCCTCTGTCTCGGCATCGTCTATTTCACGGTGCTCGTCACGCTCATCTCGCTCGGGGCCGTGCTGATCATCTTCTGGTTTGGACTGGCGATCTTGCTGGTCACGATTGGCGTGAGCTGGTACTTCGCACGCATTGAGCGCGGTGTAACCGTGGCGCTGCTCGATGCCGATATCCCGCCACTTGCGACACCTGAGGCTCGTGACAACTCGACGTTCCAGCGCCTGAAGACGCACCTCAGCAGCTGGCTGACCTGGAAGAGTATGTTCTTGCTGCTTATCAAGCTCTTCTATGCCGTGCTGGCGGTTGGCGTGGTGACGGCCTTGCTCGGCCTCGTGCTGGATGGTCTCAGCGCGCCCTTCATCTATTGGATGAGTGGATACGATGGATATTTCTTCGTTGATCTCTGGCCGGTCACGAGTTTCGCTGGCGCGTCGCTGAAGTCTCTGGCGGTATTGCCACTGCTGGTGCTTGCGTTTGCCCTCAACGACATCTTTGCCTGGCTGTGGCGGGTCGTTGCCGAATATATGCTGGCTCCTTCCGCGCAGCGGATGAAGGTGACCGAGGTTGCTGGTGCGGTATCGGTGCCGCTTGTCAGCGCCGGACCGTCGCAACTGTCGAATTCCGCGCCGGAGAGCCAGGTGAAACTGGCCGAAGATCTGACTGCGCGGGAGGTTGAGG
Organism: uncultured Thermomicrobiales bacterium; assembly: GCA_964399615.1. Lineage (GTDB taxonomy): Bacteria > Chloroflexota > Chloroflexia > Thermomicrobiales > CFX8 > CAYNTE01. The sequence continues at coordinate 1,095 of CAYNTE010000288.1, read as the reverse complement.
TGTTGGGGTTGCTGGCAGAGGGACTCTCGAACCGGGAGATCGCCGACACGCTGTATGTGACCGAGGGCACCATCAAGCGGCACACGCACAATCTCTATCGCAAGCTTGGGGCAACCAATCGCGTGCAGGCCGCGGCGATCGGCCGTCAGGCTGGCCTCGTGAGCGACTCAACCAGATAAATCAACCGCATCTCAACCAAAGGTACATGTACATCAACCCCTTCCAGCGGCATCCTCGGATGCATGGAGCCCGGCAACGACGCCGGGGGCATTGATTGGAAAGGGTCGATTCATGCGAAGCCATGACGCAACAGCCTGGACATCGCGCTTGGGCAGAACCAGTCTCTATTTGTTGATGGCGCTGCCATTCGGCATTGCAATCTTCATCGTCCTGGCCGCTGGGCTAGCGACGGGATTCGCCACAGCTGTGATCTTCTGGGGCATCCCGATCTTGGTCTTGACCGCAGCGGTCTGGCGTTGGTTTGGATTGCTTGAGCGTGGGCTGGCGAGCCGTCTGCTGGACGCTTCATTTCGCCAGATTCCTCAGCCAGCGGCTGGTCTGGGTTGGTGGGACAAGCTGAAGTGGTATGCCAGCGATAGCTACACCTGGACGTCGCTGCTCTATGCCATGATCAAATTCCCGGTCAGTGTCGGGATATTCATCCTGTTGAGCATCGCGGTTGCGACACCGGTGGCGTTCATCAGCGCGCCACTCTGGGCTGTCAATGACGAGGTGCAGCTGGCAGGCTGGCAGATCGATTCCCTGGCGGAGTCGTTGCTCGCCGTGCCCGTTGGGTTCCTGATGATCCCGATCTCGATCGCGTTGATCATCGGCATGGGATGGTTCTCGCGGGTGCTGGCCGAGCTACTCCTTGGTGGTTCGCAGCGCAACACCCGTGCTAGCGGGCAGATGCAGCTGCGCTCCTATCCAGATTCAGGAGACGCCCGGCTGGTTGATGCCTAGGCGCTTACGAGAGGAGGGCGGGCTGGCTGACGGGGGCGTCGGTCGGCACGCCCTCCAGCTTCAGCAGGGCGCGCTTGAGATCGAGCCCACCGCCGTAGCCAGTCAGGTTGCCGTTCGAGCCGATGATGCGGT
>CAYNTE010000287.1:0-1997 GCA_964399615.1 uncultured Thermomicrobiales bacterium | reverse complement strand
CACGCGCCTTCAACGAAAGAATCACGCATGGAGATCATCAATATCGGCATCCTGGCTCATGTAGACGCAGGTAAGACGACACTCACCGAACGCATCCTCTACGAGTCCGGCGTCATCGCATCGGCCGGAAGCGTCGACAAAGGCACAACCCAGACAGACACGATGGAACTGGAGCGCTCGCGCGGTATCTCGATCACCTCGGCGGTTGCGTCGTTTCAGCTTGGGCAACTCAAGGTCAATCTCATCGACACGCCCGGCCACACGGACTTCGTAGCCGAGGTCGAACGCTCGCTCGGCGTACTCGATGCCGTGGTGCTGGTGATCTCCGCTGTCGAGGGCGTGCAATCGCAGACGCGTCGGCTGGCGAGAGCGATCCGGGCGGCGGAGATCCCGATCATCATCTTTGTCAACAAAATCGACCGCATCGGTGCGCGCGGTGAGGCGCTGCTGGATGATATTCATCAGAAACTGCAGCTGCGGCCGGTTGCGCTGAATACCGCGATCCATCGGGGTGATCGAGAAGCCACGGTGCAGCTGGTCGACCGGGATGGCGCGAAGTGGCGTGAGGCGACGGCGGACGTGCTGGCTGAGGGCAGTGAGCGCGTGATCGAGGAGTTCGAGCGCTGCAACGGCAATATCAGCCGTGACTTTCTGGAGCGGGAGCTACGAGCCCAGATTGCGGAGGACAGCGTAGTGCCGGTCTACTTCGGGTCGGCGATGACGGGGGTTGGCGTTCACGATCTGCTGGATGGGCTGGCCCAATGGCTGCCGCCGGCGGAGCAGACGATTGGCGCGCCGACACTGGCGACGGTCTTCAAGATTCGCCGTGGCCCGAACGGTGAGAAGCTGGTCTATGTGCGGCTCTTCTCAGGTCAGCTGACGGTGCGCCAGCACGTGACGCTGCAGCGGCGGAACAGGTACGGCGAGCTGGAGGAGATCGAGGAGCGGATCACGAGCATCGAGTCATTTGCATCGGGCATCATCGCGACGACAGACTCCGTTGGGGCTGGCGATATCGCGGTGGTGCACGGCCTGCGGTCGGCACGGATCGGGGATGTGATTGGTGATGAGCGGGCCGAGATGCGCGCTCGTCCCAGCTTTGCCCAGCCAGGGCTGGAGAGTGTCGTTCGGGCGATCGACCGATCTCAGATCATCCATCTGAGATCGGCACTTGAGGAGCTTGCCGAGCAGGACCCGCTGATCTCGCTGCGACAGCGGAACGAGGAGGGCGAGGTCTCGGTGCGGCTCTTTGGCGAGGTGCAGAAGGAGGTGATGACCGATACGCTGGCGCAGCAGTATGGCATCGACGTGACCTTCGGGCCGAGCCAGACGATCTGCATCGAGCGTCCAATCGGTTATGGCGAGCACCTGGAGATCATGGGTGAGAACGGGAATCCATTTCTGGTGACGCTGGGGATCAGTATCGAGGTCGGCCCGCACGGCAGCGGCGTGGACTACTCGATACAGGACAGGGGATCGGCCCCACCGGCGCACCATCGCGCCATCGAAGAGGCGGTCTTCGCAACCCTTGCGCAGGGGCTCTCTGGCTGGGAAGTGACCGATTGCATTGTGAGGGTGAACCAGGCCAGTAGCGTGCTCTATTCCTCGCCATTCAGCACGGCTGGAGATTTCCGCAAGCTCGCGCCGCTGGTGCTAATGCAGGCGCTGGCGCAGGCGAGAACCGAGGTCTGCGAGCCGATCGATAGGCTGGAGCTGGAGATACCTGAAGACACGTTTGGTGCGGTCTGTGGTGCGCTGATCAAGGCTCGCGGGACGGTCGGCGACACGCGACTGAGTGGCACGGTCTACCACATCACCAGCGAGATCCCGACTGCTGAGCTCGCCGGCATCGAGCAGCAGCTCCCCCGGCTCACCCGCGGCGAAGGCGCCTGGGACTCCACACTCTCGCACTATGCCCTCGTGACCACCGACCCACCCCCATCCCGCCCCCGAACCGGCCCCAATCCTCTCAGCCGCACGGAGTATCTAATGGAGGT
>CAYNTE010000286.1:0-2002 GCA_964399615.1 uncultured Thermomicrobiales bacterium | reverse complement strand
GAGAGATCCTTCGACAGGCTCAGGATGACAGGGGGCGGGGTCCTCTGAACGCAGGAGAATCAAGTCTGGGAATCGCGACACGCCAGTGGCACGTCTATAGAATTGAGCATGAAAACGATGATCGAACGCAGCCGGCAGGGAGCTGATACCACATGTCACTGATCGATCTGGTGCGCGGGATGGGGAACATGGGCTTTTGCGAGCGCGATGGCTTCCCGCTGATTCAGATCGATGGTGAGTGGTACTGCTCGGTGGAATATGCCGATGGACTGATCGGTGATCAGAAAGTCATCGGTGTCGCGGAGGGCGATGCTGGCGTCGAGCTCCTCTTCGCAAACGGCCAGATCATGCCGCTCACCGAGCCCGGTAGCGGCGAGCCGCAACTGGCCCGGCGGGGAATGTTGCCGCACCTGCGCGAGCTACTGATCGGCCGTAGCATCGAAGGCTTCCGCCACGGCGAATGGGTTGGCGAAGGCATCCCCCCCGAACGCCACCCCATCTTCGCCCTCCAATTCTCCGGCGACGAACCCCGCGACGACCGCACCGTCAAAGTCTCCCTCGAGTCCGTCAAGCAGATTCACAAGCGGTCCTGATACAATATGCGGCGAGATTGTGAGGGAGCGTTTACGGTGGCAGCAATGGGTAATTGCAAAGTCGTCACCACCGGTTATCAACCGGATCTTCGCTCCTGCCTCGCATTCCCTGCCCCTACAAGCCCCGTGCCTGCCGGAGTCGCGGCTGGCGTCGGGGAGTAGCAGGGGCGATCTTCACCTAGATACCACGATCACTCTGGAACTCCTGTCTGAAACGCTAGCAGGTGCGGCTGTGGCCTCTGGCGAGTGTTGTCGTGCTCGCCATCAGAACGCGCAGGTTTTCAGGAGCAAGGAGTGGACACCGGATGATGACACAAGAACAAGCTGAGACCTTACGAGGCTCGCGGATCGCGCTACTGGGCTGCGGCATTATGGGCGAGGCAATCGCAGCATCGCTGCTGCACGGCGAGATGCTGTCGCCAGATCAGCTGACCGGCGCCGAGCCGATCGACTGGCGACGCAACGAGCTGGCAAATCGCTATGGGATGCAGATGACCGACAGCAACGCGGTGGCGGTCGAGGGTGTGGATGTGGTGATGCTGACGGTCAAGCCACAGTCACTCGATCAGGTCTTTAGCGATCTGCGTGGCCGTCTGCAATCGCATCAGGTGGTGGTGTCGATTGCCGCGGGCGCGACACTAGGGAGGCTGCACGGTGGCTTGCAACACCCGGCGCTGGTGCGTGCCATGCCGAATACGCCAGCGCAGATCGGCCAGGGGATGACCGTCTGGGCCGCGACGCCGCAGGTGAACGAGCGGCAGGCGGAGCTGGTGGCGGCGATCCTCAGCGCGATGGGCACGGCGGTGCGGGTGTCGGACGAAAACGAGGTCGATATGGCAACGGCACTCTCGGGGACGGGTCCGGCCTACATCTTTTTGATGATGGAGGCGCTGATCGACGCCGGTGTCCATATGGGTTTCTCTCGCCAGATCGCTGAGGAGCTGGTGTTGCAGACGATGCTTGGCTCGGTGATGTTCGCGCGAGATTCCGGCAAGCACCCGGCGGAGCTACGCAACATGGTGACGTCGCCGGGCGGCACGACCGCCAACGCGCTCTACCACATGGAGAAGGGCGGCCTGCGCACCGTCATGGCCCGCGCCGTCTGGGCGGCCTACGAGCGCACCGTCCAGCTTGGCGGCGGCGACTCCACCCCCGCCATGCCCCGTGATTTCGGCACGACACGAGGGTTGGACGATTAGGGGAGTCGGGGGCATCGGGGACCGGTGCCCGGGAACCGGGGTCCGGGTGGGACCGGGAATCGGGAGTCGGGAGTCGGGAGTCGGGAGTCGGAGAAGGCTGACATCGTTTGCGATGGAATGCCACTTCCCCTGTCATCCTGAGCGAAGCGCAGCGGAGTCGAAGGATCTCTCACCTGGGCTTACAGCCACAACCAACGCTGGTATTACTTC
>CAYNTE010000285.1:0-2007 GCA_964399615.1 uncultured Thermomicrobiales bacterium | reverse complement strand
TTTATCCATATTTTGAAGCCGCTTGGATTGTCTGGGATCTTCTATTTTGCTTGGATCATTCCGGCGGCCGTCGCTGTCGCGATCATCGGCATGGCCTATCTGCGCTTTATCCTAGCGATGTCAGATCCTCCGCGCACGAGATTGATCATCGCGGGAATCATCTACTTGACCGCTATCTTCCCGTTCGAAGCGATCGGCGGTTGGTATTTCGAGCGCATCGACGAACAGATCAACATCCAGTATGTCGTTCTCACGACGATCGAAGAGTCCTTCGAGATGGTGGCGCTGATTCTTCTGCTTCACACACTCGCCAGGCATTTCGGAGCCTTGCTCTCGACGGCTTCGATCTATATTCACGGAGACTCGGAGCTTTTGGGGATCACAGTGCGCTCCAAAGAGGACGTAAAACATGATTGAAATACTCGCGCGGAGCTGGCACGTCCTGCCAGTCCCGATGTACTATTGAAGGCCGCAGCGGGGACGTAGCTCAGCTGGGAGAGCGCTACAATCGCACTGTAGAGGTCGGGGGTTCGAATCCCCCCGTCTCCACCCCGTATTCAACAAGTCAGGTCAGCGGCGTGATCAAATCGCTCACGTCAATCTTGATGCCACCAGATGCGATGGGCATGTTGCTTGACGTTGCCCCGAATCAATCATGCGATACCAGAGCTCGCCGGGCTTCCGGATCCACCAGGATCGCCACATTGCTGGTGCGCTGCTCGACACAACCTCGCCCACTCGGCAGCGAACGAATCCGAGGATCATGGATGGATTCACGCAGTGAGGCCGATATGCGATCGTTGACTTGGAGATACGGCCGGTCCCAAAACGGAGCTGTTGCTGGAGTTGGCGCCGGCAGGCCGGCAGCGGTCTGCGCCGCCAACAATCGGTCGAGTGCCAGCCCTAGCGTTTCTTGTCGGATTCGCCAGTCGCTGGTGTTTAGCACTGCGGTAAGCAGCGGCTGCAAGTCTCCCGCACACCGCAGCTCGCCGAAGAGCGTTCCTCGCCACTTGGAGTACGGCGACTACCTGCGTTCGAGGAGAAACGCAAGGTGGACGACCACATCCACGAGTCTTGCCGCAATCAGCCGGGCTCCAAGGTCGTCGCCTCGGTGACCAGCGCGGCTCATCACTGGTAGTTCTTCGTCAACACGCAGCCACGCTGACTCAACTATGTATCGCCAGATGTCGTCTGGATACCATTCGAGCTGATTACGAACGGCGCTAAGTTCGCCGGTTTGGTCCACAAACACCGGCCCAGCGATCACCTCGAGTACAGATTGCCCGGTGAGCGAGAGCCAGTCGACCACGCTCATCCCGAGCATGGGGTTGCAGCCAAGTCGCGACATGGCGAAATCGGAAACTGTTGTTACGTCTACGTGGTGCACTGCTTTGGACTCGCCAGAGAATGCGAATCGAGTCGGTAGTCCTTTGAAGGTCTCTGGAAGCGCGTCATCGAGGAGTGCTCGCACCTGATCGACCATGACGGCTTCAACAAATAGGCTAACCCGGAGGCCCCAGTCGTGGTCCCGAGACATCCCGTCATCGATCCCCAGCACGTCAGACCCCTGCCCGAGTCTGCCTGCCGCGTGAGGTAGAGTCGGCCATCGCGACGTGATCAGGGGACCGACGACATGCTCGTAATAGAATCGTGAGAGCTCGCGACCGTCAGCATTGGGGTTCACGTTCATCGATCAAACCACTGGGACACGAGCCGCACCTCTCCGCCGAGACTCATATATCCAGGCCGGAACCGTAATGAACGCCACTGCCTCGGAAGAATATCCGAAAAACTCCGAAGCGGATTCGATAAGAAATCGGCGTGATCTTAGCGATCACGCCGATTTGGATTCTATGTACCGTAGCCGCTTCGGCCTAGTCCCCAGAAGCTGGTGATGGTCGAAGCTCTGTCGACGGTGGCAAGTCACGCCCATCGTCGCTCTCGCCAGTCGTAGTCGCGCCAGATTGCTCTTCCTGCGCCGGGGGAACATAGTTGATTGGTCCGGAA
>CAYNTE010000284.1:0-2042 GCA_964399615.1 uncultured Thermomicrobiales bacterium | reverse complement strand
CGGCTTTCGCCTCTTACGCGGTGACCAGGCGTTGGGAGTTGCGCCTTTCTTCGGAACCATTAATCTCGAGGCGGGCACCCACACGATCCACATCACACGACCAGGAGGAGCTCCGCAGGTTGAAACACTGACGATAACCCCCGGACGGAGCATGCCAGTTTTGCACGGGCGTGGATGGCCCATGGAGCTTTGTCACGCGGCAGCGACCACCTCGGCAGTGTAGCGGCGTGAGAGGTGGGCCCAGAAGCTAGGGAGCCGGTGGCTTTGGTGGAGGGCTCGGAGTGTGAGCACGCCGCGCAATCCGCCTTCGCCCCAGTGTTGTCCGGAGCGTTTGGCGCGGTGGCCGACGACGGTCTTGGCGGTGCTCTCGGTCACGCCGCTGCCGACAGGGAGACCAGCGTTGCGGAGCGACACGTAGCGCATCCTCTTCTTGTGATTGCCGATGTAGCGCAGGTGTTCCCAGAGCTGCTGGCAGGCCTGGACGTTGCCAGCGGCGTTGAGGGGCCCGTAGTGCGCGAGGAGAACTTGCTCGATGTCGTCGATAGTTGAGTTTTTGCGGTCGAAGGCTTCTCGCCATTCGTTCAGCAGCCGATGCCGTTCGGCCGCATCGATTCCGACGACTTGCAGGGCCTGGGCTAGCCGTTCCAGCAGGTGGTAACGATCGATGCCTTCCAGCCAACGCGGCAAGAGTCCCTCGTCCTTCAGCGTCTGCATTCCCTCACGCGTTCGATCCCACATCTCGCGTGCGCCGTCTTGCACGATGCCGACCTGCAGGGCCGGGTTGCTCCGCAGTGCCTGGCGTACGTCCGCGGTCATCTGCTCCACGAGGGGCCGGGGGTCGTCGCAAGCCGGCAGTGCATACCGACGGACCTCCAGGGCTTCGCCGGAGGCGTCGATGAACGAGACGGTGCCCACGTACGCCATGCGCCAGCAGATATCGAAGGGCTCAGGAGGTCGTCGAACACGCGGCTTCTTGCGCTTCGGCTCGGGCTTCCGGGGCGCTCCGGAAGGTAGCTGCTCCTTCATGGCGACGGCAGTTCGGTCCAGACCCGTTGCCACGGCGACGGTTCCCTTCGGCACCTGCTCCCCCCGTCGCACCAACGGCTCGATGCGAGGCGCGTGCAGGACAGCCGCGGTCCCGATGTCCTTGGCGAGCCGTTCCAACGTCGCCCGCGACGGCGGCTGCCGATGCGCCATCAATAGCATCTCGCCGTGCAGCCGCATGTCGTGCTGCCCGTACCCGTGCGCCACGTTGTAGGCCAGGGCCGGCGTCGCTCCCTCGACCAGCCCTGCCTCGAGTTCCAGCGGCACGATGGTGGGGCCATTGCGCACCCCCATCTGGCGGTACGTGAATCGGCCAACCTCGAGAGGACCGCACAGGCTGTGATAACGCCCCATCCCCTTCTCGTGACGCTTGTACGCCACCCCGTCGACCAGAACTGTGTCCGGGAACTCATCCGCCACCGCCTGCAACTCCTCCCGGAGCGCACCTCCCAGCACCTCGTTGGTGATGGCCAGCGCTGCTGCCTCACGCTCCGCGAAGCTCCCCACCGGAAGCGCCCTACGCAGCACCCGCTGCATCTCCTCGACCGCTCGCCTCACTTCATCCTTGGCAAACAACGCGGCGTCCTTCACCATGCCCATCGGGGCCTCCTTTGTTGGTTGTTGCATCACAACCAGCTGACGAAGGAGCCCCACCTTTCGGCTCAGGGATTCTCACGAATTCATGGGCGCACATCGGCCTACACCCCTGGCCGCAGCTCCGTGAGCCATCCACGCCCTTCCAGGGAGCAGAAGCTGATGGCGATGGCTGTCACCGTGCCCGAGAACGCTCGGACTGCTATGTCCGTCGGACTGGGTGATGTTGCCGCCCTCGCCGCGCACGGTGCTGTCGATGCCCTGCGTACAAGGACGGAGCTGAAGCCGCGAAATGAGAGATGCGATCGCTTGAGCGCGTCCTGCTATGATCCCGGAGCGAGATGAAGTCTGGACGACAGCGATGGTTGTGGATGTTGGGAGCGCTAGCTGTCGCAGCTTTGTGT
>CAYNTE010000283.1:0-2046 GCA_964399615.1 uncultured Thermomicrobiales bacterium | reverse complement strand
CCATCACTTCCGTACGATTCCCCCGCACCAAATCACTCCTCAATTGGTAACGTGCTGGCTGGAGTGGAATGTTAAAACCCGCCTGCCTGGCGGGTGAACACACAAAATCCGTTTGGCCTTGGTGACCTGGCGGGTTTCTGCGTGCCTCCCTCTCCGTTGTGCCATGCTGTCAAACGCTGTCGCGCTTGATCAGAGCTTAATAACTATACTGATTCACCACCGACATGTCAAGTGAGAATTAGTATCAGTTATAAGCCCGTTCTCTCCTATTATATACACTCACTGCCCACTCTCAACCCCACCAATCGGCCTGGCCGATTTTTCCGCTTCAGACGGGTATCATTGGTTGATCTGGACGGTGGGTCCTTCCGGTAAACAAGGGATAGGGGAACCGGGCTGCATGTCTTTTGGCTCTAATTCGAACCTGGATCTTGCCCAGGCGCTTTTCGACCTGGGCGGGGTGGAGTTCGGGCACTTCACGTTGCCCGGCACCGCTGGCGAGTCTCCCATCTACATCAACCCGCGAGTGCTGATTAGCCATCCGCGCATGCTCCGCCGTATTGGACAGCTTCTCGACGATGCGATCCGCGCCGATCAGCAGCGGGTGCGTCCGCATCTTTCAACGTTCGGCGCTGTCGCCGGCGTGCCGATGGGCGGCCTGCATATCGCCACGGCCTATGCGTTGCAAGCTGATTCACCCTTGATCTTCCTCCACCGTCAGGATGGCGACGACGGCGAGCCACGACTCGAAGGTCAGGCAATCCCCGGGCAAACGGTGCTGGTGATCGACGATCTCATGACGGGCGGCCGCTCGATACTCAGTGCGGCCGAACAGCTCGAGGCGGCTGGCATGACGGTGCGCGACGCTATCGTGCTGATCGATCGTGAGCAAGGTGCCATCGAGCGACTCCGCGACCGCGGCTATCATGTCACGCCGATTCTGCGACTGAAGACGATGCTCAACTATTTCTACTCGAGCGGACTCATTCCCTACGAGACCTTCGACCAGTGTATGCGCTATCTCGCCGATGTCCGGCGCCAGGTCTAGCGCTCGCGTCGATATTTGCTGACGCGCTGTCCTTCGAGCACTTCGCCAACGTAGAACGAGCCCTCCGAATCCAGCCAGAGGGTATGCGGGGCGACGAAGTGATTCGCCTCCGCCTTCTGCTCACCACCGATCTGCAGCAGTACCTGATCCTGGTCGTCGAGCAGCGTTACCCTGCCGCGTAGCTCGGGAATATAGCGCACGCCATCGGGATCGCAGACGATATCGGTCGGCTGCGCGAGCGAGCCGATCTGGCCACGGTACTCGCCATCGAGCGAGAACATTTGAATGCGGTCGTTCTCTCGATCACAAACGTATGCCAGCGGCTCGCCATCCTGCTCGATAATGCGCACTGCGTGGGGCAGGTTGAACTCGCCTTCGCCGCTGCCGGCTGTCCCCCATGACTGGATATGTTCGCCCGCTGCGTTGTATCGATGGACGCGTGAGTTGCCATACCCGTCGCTGACGTAGATGTCGCCATTTGGTGCGATGCCGGCGTCGGTCGGCAAATTGAACGGCGCGCCATCCTTCCCTGCCACACCGCGCTCACCGATCATCCATGCGACGTTGCCGTCGAGGTCGGCGCGGCTGACGGTGTGCGCTTGACGATCGACGATGATGAAGTACTCCCCGCGAACGTCTTCGCCGTGTGTCACGCCATGGATGTCATCCCACGCGCTCACGTCGCTCCAGGTGCCGAGGTAATCACCCGCAGCCGAGAAGATGAGCGGCGATGTCTCCCCGCGGTGGAAGATATAGACACGATCTTGGCCATCGACCACAATCTCAACGACCTGCCCAACCTTCTGACCCTCCGGCATCGTGGGCCAGTCCTCTATATAGGTAAAGACGGGGGCGTGGCTGCTCATCCAGCGTCTCCTTTGATTTGCGCGGCGGTTCTGTGCTCGCGCATCGTAGCACCATCGCGTTGCCTATGTCCTGATCGGGTGATCTCCTGCTATCCTGTCCATACGGCGCATACAACGCCCACGAACAGAGAC
>CAYNTE010000282.1:0-2065 GCA_964399615.1 uncultured Thermomicrobiales bacterium | reverse complement strand
ACTCGCCATCCGACTGAGAAAGATACCTCCTGAGGACCCACCGGCATCCTTGGCAAATGTAGTTGACCCCGAAGAAGTGCGGAGGATTACCGCCGCTATCGCGGGGTCGGATCGACATTCAGGATTCACGGCGGCCCTGACGCGTGATTCATAGACTTCCGTTTTGGGCGGAGGGTTTTTAGAGTCTTTCACGTTTTGACGGAAGCGTATCCTGCATTGACGAGATAGTTCTGGCATTCTTGGGCCTCGATTGTTTCGACGAGAGTGCCGATGTGACGCCATGTGTCCTCGACGGTTCGCTTCTGGGCCATTCGCATCCAGTGTTTGATCTTGGCGAAAGCCTGCTCGATTGATGGTGTGGATGGCTCCTGCTCCCGGCGTCGCATTGCGCCATAGTTGGGATGTTGTCGTCCCGAGCAAAGGAGCCATCAATGTCAGAGCTTGCCACAGTCGGTATCGATCTCGCAAAGAGCGTCTTCCAGATCCATGGTGTTGATGAGAACGGTCGTGTTCTCGTGCGTCGCCAGCTTCGCCGCAGCCAGTTGCTCGCGTTTTTCCAGAAGCGCCCGCGCTGTCTGATCGGCATGGAAGCTTGCGCCGGTTCTCACGATTGGGGGCGCAGGCTTCAGGATATGGGGCATGAGGTCCGGCTGATGCCGCCGTCCTATGTGAAGCCTTACGTGAAGCGCGGGAAGACGGATGCTGCGGATGCGGCCGCCATCTGTGAAGCCGTGACGCGCCCTTCCATGCGGTTTGTAGCTATCAAGAGCGAAGCCTGCTCATCGGTTCTGGTTGTTCACCGCACGCGGAACTTTCTGGTTCGCCAGCGCACACAGATCGGCAACGCGATCCGCGCTCACATGACGGAGTTCGGCATCATCGCGGCCAAGGGTGCGCAGAACGTCGAGCGTTTGAAGGGGCAGCTGGATCGGTTGCCAGAAGCGGCCCGAACACCTGTAAGCTTGCTCTTCGATCAGCTAGCTGAGACGGACAAGCGGATCGAGCAGCTGACGGACGAGATCGCGGAGACCCACGCGCATGATGAGACAAGCCAGCGTCTGGCTACGATCCCTGGTGTAGGAATGTTGACGGCAACGATCATTGCGGCAACGACGCCGGTAGTCGACAACTTCGACTGCGCGCGGGACTATGCCGCCTGGCTCGGTCTTACGCCTAAGCCGCACTCCACCGGAGGCAAGCAAAAGGTCGGCCGGATATCGAAGATGGGCAATCGATATATCCGACGCCTGCTGTATCTCGGCGCCATGGCGCAGATCATGCTCAGATGCAGGCTCAAGCGAGAACCGGGATCGGACTGGCTGTCGTCCATGCTGATGCGAAAGAAGACGAAAGTTGTCGCCATCGCCCTGGCGCATCGCATGGCGAGGACAATCTTTGCCGTCCTGCGCGACGGCACACGCTACCAGCCACAGGCCGCTGCCGCCTGAATGGCTCAAGGAATGGTCAGGGCAAAGTGAGGTGATGGCGAACAAGCGGAGACGAAGAACCAGGACACCCCGATCAATCCGAAGCGTCTCGAGCGCGCTCGATTGAGTGGGACCTGTTCTCCAAGCGGATATTCATCAGGGCGCGCAGCGATCCCGTTGCACATCAGACGCCGTATACATGGCCGCAACCGACCTGTTTCACCAAACCCGATCCAAAACCCTTGACCCGCAGGAGCCATCCATACACGGATTGAGGTCGGGCGAGTAGGGAGGCAGATACCAGAGCCTTGCGCCGGCGGCCCTGATCATCTTGCGGATGGCTGCCGATTTGTGCGAGCCCAAATTGTCCATGACGACGATATCGCCCGGCTGCAGGGCCGGCACCAGCAGCTGCTCGACATAGGCACGGAAGCTGCGGCCGTTGATCGGTCCATCGAAGACGCAGGGTGCAGCGAGGCGGTCGCACCGCAGCGCGCCAACGAAGGTCAGCGTCTTCCAGTGGCCGTGCGGGACAAAGCCGCGCAGGCGCTTGCCCTTCGGGCCCCAGCCGCGCAGCGGCGCCATGTTGGTCTTGATCCAGGTCTCATCGATGAACACCAGCCGGCGCGGGTCGAGGC
>CAYNTE010000281.1:0-2084 GCA_964399615.1 uncultured Thermomicrobiales bacterium | reverse complement strand
GCGCTGCGTCAGCAGGAAGGCCAGCATGAAAAGGCCGGCCTCGACAGCGCCGACTCGTCCCAGAAACCCCTGCCGGTCCTCGTAGCCATGGATCGCTACTACCGCGAGGATTACGCCAACGTCCACCGCGGCGTATACAAGCTCGCCGAGCGCTCGACCGAGGCCTACGAGCAAGCTCGCCGCCAGGTCGCCCGCTTCTTCAACGTTGCCGACGAAGCCCAGGTCATCTTCGTCCGCAACACCAGCGAGGGTATCAACCTCGTTGCCAGCGCCTGGGGACGCGCCAACCTCGGCCCCGGCGATACCGTTGTCGTCAGCGAGATGGAGCATCACTCCAACCTCGTGCCCTGGCAGCTCATCACCGAGCAGACCGGCGCAACCCTCAAAGCCATCCCGATTGACGAGCATGGCCTGCTGAAGCTCGATCACCTCGACGATATCCTGGCCACCGGCACCGTTCGCATGGTTGCCGTCGCCCACGCCTCCAACATGCTCGGCACCATCAATCCCGTCGAAGAGATCATCGCCAAGGCTCATCAGGCTGGGGCGCTCGTCCTGCTCGATGGCGCACAGGCTGCACCGCACATGGCCATCGACCTGACAGCACTCGACGCCGACTTCTACGCCTGCTCCGCCCACAAAATGTGTGGCCCGATGGGCTCTGGCATGCTCTATGGCAAGCGCGAGCTGCTCGAAGCCATGCCTCCCTATCAGGGTGGCGGAGAGATGATTCGCGTCGTCGAGATCGAGCGCTCCACCTGGGCCGATATCCCCGCCAAGTTCGAGGCGGGCACTCCCAGCGTTGCCGATGCCGTCGGGTTCGGCGCAGCTTGCGACTACCTGGCATCCATCGGCATGGAGCAGGTCCACGCCCACGAGCAGATGCTCACCAGATACGCCATGGCGCAATTGCGCGAGATCCCCGGGCTGCGCATCTATGGCCCCGATCCCGACCAGCGCGGCGGCGCAGTCGCCTTCAACTTCGGTGACGTCCACCCCCACGATCTCGCCAGCATCGTCGATGAACACGGTGTCTGCATCCGCGCCGGTCACCACTGCACCCAACCACTGCACCAGGCGCTCGGGATCGATGCCTCAGCACGAGCCAGTTTCTATCTCTACAACACCACTGAAGACGTCGATCACCTGGTCACCGCACTCGAGGCCGTGCGCGCCATCTTCGATAGGGAGACCAGCAGTTGAGTTACCGGCGGCAGTGTCTCGGCAGAGACCGGCATCAATCTCAACCGGCACCAACCCACCACACTGCGGGCCGTGTGCGCGGACTTCGATAGGAGCAACGAGCGTTTGACCAATCGAGCAGCAGGGCCTCGATGTCGATAACATTCGATCTCTTTAGCATTTGGGCAGTCGTACGGTGGCTGCATCTCCTGGCCGCCATCACCTGGATCGGCGGCATGATCTTCATCCTGCTGATTCTGCTGCCCGTCCTGCGGCCCTCCCTGCCTGCCGTCCAGCGCACCCTGCTCTTCGCCCGCGTCGGCCGGCGCTACGCCACCATCTCCTGGGTCTCACTCGCCATCCTCGTCGTCACCGGCTATGCCAATGCCGAGCGTCGCCAGGTGCCCTGGAGCCGGATGACCGAATACTCCTACGGCGAGACCCTGCATATGAAGCTCACCCTGGTCGGCTTCGTCATCCCGATCACTCTCTTCCACGCCTTCTACTTCGGCAAGAAGATGGAGCAAGTCGCCGAGCGAGTGGCCGAGATCGGCGAGACTCCCGAGCTGGCCGCCGAACGCCGCAAACTCCAGATCGGCTCCGGCATCCTCTCCGCCGTCAACCTCATCCTCAACATCGCCATCGTCTTCCTCGCCGCCTCCCTCGCCGCCTGACCCGTACCACTGACACGATCCCGTAAAAGCGCGCCGCTGGCGCACACCCCAATGCCCTCGACCTCTCATCCTCCCCAACCGGACGACCGTACCTACATATCATCCTGACCGCAGTCGAAGGATCTCTCACTTGGGCTGGCAATTAGAGCCAACGTCCGCATCAATTCACGATCTCCTGAGAGATCCTTCGACAGGCTCAGGATGACATGGGGGCGTGGTCGTCTGAAT
>CAYNTE010000280.1:0-2109 GCA_964399615.1 uncultured Thermomicrobiales bacterium | reverse complement strand
CCATCACTTCCGTACGATTCCCCCGCACCAAATCACTCCTCAATTGGTAACGTGCGCGTCAGAAGGTCTTCTGACAGAATGACGCCCGCTTGTCGCGAGCGCCCAGCTATCTTACCGAAGCACTAGGTACACGTCAAGCGAAATGCGTCCCAATATCCATGTATACTGCGCCCATAGGCAGATTCCCCTAGCTCGCGCGGAAAGGATACGCGGCCCATGGCTCGCAAGCCGATTATCGGGATCACTCCCACACCTTCGTCAGACGCGTTTGATCACGGATCGTTCCATCGCTTCGCTCTCGCGGACACCTACACGACCGCCGTCGAAGCCGCGGGCGGCGTGCCGATCATCATCCCCCCTCAAGAGGGCAACATCGCGCAGATCCTTGATCTCGTCGATGGACTCATTATCAGTGGTGGCGGCGATATCGAGCCAAGCGTCTACGGGCAATCCGAAGTTCATCCAAAGACTGGTGGTATCGATGCCGGCCGCGATTCACTCGAGCTCGCCCTGGTCCATGGGGCGCTGGAGCGCGACTTACCAATGTTGTGCATCTGCCGTGGTATCCAGGTGCTGAACGTCGCGTTGGGCGGCGATCTCTACCAAGACGTCCCGGATCTGCTTGAGCAAGCGATCGACCATGCTCAGCAGGGCAAGGGTGTTGCCAAGGAAGAACCGTTCCACCCCGTCGATGTTGTGCCCGGAACGCTGCTTGAGACGGTATACGGCGACACGTCAGTGCAAACGAACTCATTCCACCATCAGGGCCTGCGAGCGATCGCTCCACAGCTTCGGGTGGCAGGCACGACGTCCGATGGCTTGGTTGAAGCTGTCGACCACCCCGGTCAACGCTGGGTGTTGGGCGTGCAGTGGCACCCGGAGATGATGTACCGTGCTCATGCCGAGCATCGAGCGCCATTTGAGGCGTTGATGGAAGCCGCTCGCAAACCAGCCGTCACAGCCTAGAGCCGGGGCCGGTGACCCCAGCCAAATTGATCAGGCTGGGGTCGCGGCAACGCGTTCGCGATCAGTCGCCGTCTCACGTGCAGCGGCGTCTTCATCTGACAAGCGCGCCTGGAACTCCTCCGGGAGGCTGATAGCCAGCGCCTCCCGGATGGTATCGACCAGATGGAATTCCATCTCATCATTCAATTCTTCAGGCAAGTCGTCGAGATCAGCTTCATTACGCTTCGGCAGGATGAATGTGGTGATCCCAGCTCGTCGCGCCGCAAGCGCCTTCTCCTTGATCCCGCCGACTGGCAGGACCTGGCCACGCAAGGTCACCTCGCCGGTCATCGCCACATCTTCGCGAGCGGGGATGTCCGTCAGCAACGACACGATGGCCGTCGTCAGCGCTACACCAGCTGATGGTCCGTCTTTCGGCGTTGCTCCAGCCGGCACGTGGACGTGAAGGTCCATCTCCTTGAAGAGATCCGGTTCAATCTGGAACTCCTCAGCCCGAGCTCGCACATAGGATAGTGCTGCCTGAGCGGACTCGCGCATCACATCACCGAGCTGACCCGTGATCGTCAGGTTTCCACGGCCCGGCGCCATGCTCGTTTCAATGAACATGATGTCGCCACCGACTGCCGTCACACCGACGCCTATCGCGACGCCTGATTGGCTGGTACGCGTCGCAGCTTCCTCATAGAAGAAGCGTCGACGTCCGAGTAGGTCGCGCACGACCTCAGCCGTAATGGTCCCAGGCACCTCTTCGTCGGCAGCTACGCGGGTTGCTATCTTCCGGGCTATCGATCCAACCTCGCGCTCCAGATTGCGGACACCACTCTCGCGGGTGTAATGCTGGACGATATCGAGAATGCCTTCGTCAGTCCATTCAACGAGGTCTTCGTCGAGTGCGTGCGCCTTCATCTGCTTCGGGATGAGATAGCGGCGCGCGATCTGCAGCTTCTCATCATCGGTATATCCGCTAAGCTGAATGATCTCCATGCGGTCACGAAGTGGCGCAGGGATCGGGTCCAGCAAGTTGGCCGTCGTGACGAACATCACCTGGCTGAGGTCGAACGGAACATCCAGATAGTGATCTCGGAATGTCGCGTTCTGCTCCGGATCGAGTACCTCTAGCAGCGCCGATGCCGGATCACCGCG
>CAYNTE010000279.1:0-2120 GCA_964399615.1 uncultured Thermomicrobiales bacterium | reverse complement strand
CCGCGAAGGCAGTGACAGCCACGCCGGTCGACTCGTCGGTGGCACGCACCCCGATGGCGATGATGCCCCAGGTGCTTGCAAGCACCAGCTCGCGCACATTGCGAGTGAAGAGCGCGACCGCCAGGGCCACGCCCAGCACCAGGATCGTGATCGCGGAGGGCACGGTCCCTATCGTTATGTCGTGACTTGCGAGCCAGGCCGCGATGTTGACGACATTGGCAACGAGTGTCCAACCGGCGTAGATCATGATGGGCCACCAGACACAGACGACGGCCTTCACTTGCGTGACCTCGACTGCGATCCCAAGCCTGTGAATCATGACGAAGAGCGCGGCATTGAGGGTGAGTAGCACGAGGACCGACAGCCCTATCCAGTCGTTCACGAACACATAGGTCCAGATGCCGTTGGCAAGATTGGCGATGATAAATGGAATTGCAGTGCTCTCAGGGAGCTTGTTCGCGGGGTCAGGGTTGATGATGTCGCGGGCTTGATAGACCGCGAAGACCGCGATCAATAGATAGATCAATGACCAGATGGAGAAGGCATAAGATGCCGGCGTGAGTGGTGTAGCAAGCCGGCCAGATACCTCGGATATCGAGGTTGTTCCCACTACCCCACTCGCGACAAGATAGTTCGCGACGATCGCGAAGACGACCGACAGCAGGCTGCCGCACTGAAGTAGACGCTTATTATTCATTTGCATAGGATACTCAATTTGCACTTGTGCGGCAGTGCAGTGAGGTCGCGTTCAGCGGGTGGCGTCGTGCGGGCTGGTGCATACGCATCAAGCGCCACGACTCGGTGTATGATGGCCTGGCTGGGTGATTCAAATGATGCCTTTGAGTGAGACGGGGGCTTGGATGGCGCTGCTTTCAGTGAAGACGTTTCGGCCGCATGAGGGTAAAGAGGAAGAAACGCTGCAGCTGGTGCGGGATGCGCGGCAAGAGATGCTGCGGGTAGATCCGAACCGGACGGTGCGCATCTTCCAGGTACAGGATGGCGAGCGCGCAGGTGAAGTCAGCATCATGATCGAGTATGCCGATCGAGAAGCGTTCGCACGGATCCGGGCCAAGGAACAAGCCGACCCAGGCTGGCAGGCCATCGGCGAACGTGCCAACGGACCAGACAGGCCTGCCGAGACCCTCTCCTACGATCAGATGATCGAGGTGGAGTGACGTCGGGTCGTCTACGCATTAATAGGAGCTACTCTCGGCCGATACTGAGTCACTTGACGCGGTCTTATGGTTCAGTGCCTGCGAGAGGCATCCCTCCACTCACTCTTCGTTCTGGTTGGGACCATGAGGTCGCTCATATATGTCAAGTTACTTTCGGGTTGGTGTGTTCTCCCTACTCGCGACTGCGCTTGGGCTGGTATCCAAAAGACGGTGTCATGACATGATTCCATCCAATTTGATGAGCCTCATGCCGTGGCATCATTCTGCGGGGTGATCTCGGGTGTGGTGCGTGGTGGAGGCGATCTCAGGTGGATAGTGGCGACCAATTCGTACTGCTCATTGGCGGGTCGTCTGGCTCGGGAAAGTCTCGCACTGGCGCGGAACTCGGTCGCAAGCTCGGGATGCCCTGGCTGCAGGTCGATGATCTCCGGCTTGCGTTCCAGCGCAGCCAGGTGACGCTACCGGAGCATACTGATGAGCTGTACTTCTTCGACAACCTCGGTGAGAAGCCGCATATCTGGACGTTGCCGCCCGATAAGCTCCGCGATGCGCTGATTGCCACAGGCCAGGCGATGTCGGACGCGATCGCGGCGGTGGCGGAGAATCACCTCGCTCAGCAGGATCCTGTGATTCTTGAAGGTGATGGAATTCTGCCTTCGATCATCAACCGTCCAGCCCTGCGCCCGTGGTTCGACGAGGGGCAGCTGCGCATTGTCTTTATCGTCGAATCGGATCAGGACCAACTGCTGGCGAACATTCAGCAGCGCAACCGAGGTCTCGATCGCGCGGCACTCGGCGATGTGGAATCGGAGGCCGAAGCGAAATGGCTCTTCGGGAACTGGCTGATGAAAGAAGCCAACCGCTTTGGGCTTCCGGTCGTCGAGGGCCGGCCCTGGGACACCCTTATCGAACGCGTGTCGCGGGCGGTGGGTGTCGCCGAGTGAG
>CAYNTE010000278.1:0-2124 GCA_964399615.1 uncultured Thermomicrobiales bacterium | reverse complement strand
AGAGCGATGGCATCTACTTACCTGCCGACGATCGACGACACTTCGTCGCTTGGTCAGAAACAACTAAAGACGACTTCTCGCCAGAATACTGGAAGAACCTCTGGGAGTGGTACGAGGATGGAGGATGTGAACACGTTGCAGCCTACCTGGCAGATCGTAATCTCTCAGAATTCAATTCCAAGGCTCCACCGCCGAAGACACAAGCATTCTGGGAAATCGTCGACGCTAATCGATCACCAGAAGATGCGGACCTTAGTGACGCACTAGATCGGATCAGTTGGCCTTCCGTTATCACAATTCAGGACATCATTGACGCTACAGCCAGCATCGACTTTCGAGACTGGTTGCAAGACCGGCGCAACCGACGACAGATACCTCACAGGCTGGAGTCGGCCGGCTATCTTCCGTTGCGGAACGACAGCGCAAAGGACGGGCTGTGGAAGATCCGCGGTAAGCGGCAAGCACTTTACGCAGATCGAGAGCTATCGATTCGAGATCGCCATGTCGCCGCCAGCGACTACATGGCGGTGAAGCGATGAAACGATCAGTGAAATCAGTAAAGTCAGTGATCTTTGATTGTCCTTACACCACCACTTCTTGTCATAACCTGAAATCTGACAGAGCGTACGCGCGAGAGAAGGACAATAGGGGATCACTGACCTCACTGACTACAGTGACCAAACCAGTATGTTGCTGTGGACGAAAGAGGGCCGACTAATGACAAAGCGGCTCACTCCACGCATGAAACGCCAGCTGAACGAAGCCAGACGCCGAGGTTATCTGTGCAGTAGTCGGATCGCGAAGCGCACTCTCGAAGCCTGGTACGGCGAATGTATGAAGCAATCGCAGCCGTTCATGATGGCGCGCACGAAGTCACGCAAGTTAGAGATCGTGGTCGACCTGGCGCCAGCGAGTGCGTTCCTGCCCATGCGAGGTAAACAAGCTATTGAACAGCTCTACCGTCGGCATGCCACATCGCAAAGCCGAGGGATGGTTGGCAGCTACACGATCGTGATGAGCGGCCTTCCGCCAGCACATGCACCCAAGATCACTCGCATTCTCTGGTTGCTCTTGCAAGAGCACACAGCGCGCGACATGTTGAGCCAATGGGTACGTCGAACGGAGGCCAAATGAATACCCCATGGAAGCGTGAATACCCCATGGAAGGTGCCAGCCTATGACCAGGCCATACCGGCCAGGCCAGTCGGCAACCTACTCTACTCGTCGACTTGACGGCATTGAGAAGCTGGCTGTCGCGATGATCTCAGCGGCTATGGATGGTTGCCGGGCTGGCAATGCATTGGACTGTGCCTGGCTCGAGCATTGCGGGCTGCGCTGGATCGACACTGTGAGCCCGCTAGATGTTGATGCTGAGCTCGTTCATGCCAGGTTAATTAACCAATTGCCGAACTCAGAACTGACGCCAGAGCAAGCGAGCCGTTTGGCTCGCCTCGAGATGACGACACGGCCTCAGCAGCTTGAATTGGAGGTGAGCTGATACATGAAGACCAGAAAGCAGCTGAAGCGAAAACACAGGCCTCGAGACGATCGCGTAGTCGCGACCGTGACGTGCGACGCAGGCCATGTCTACGAAGTTCGGCAATCGATGCTCCGCGGGCAGGCATGGCGACAGTGTCCGTATTGTGAAGAGCTCCAACGTAAAGACCGACCATATGAAGGCCTCGATTAGCGGGGCGTCTAGTTAGGATGAATCACGTGACGAACTACTTTGACCAGGCAGCGAAGGCACGGAGCCAATATCAGGATCAGCTTAAGCAAATAGAGCAAGACGAGACGCTCTCAGAGACCGGCAAGTCCCAGGCTATGGCACGGGCGTACCAGGTCGCTGAAAGCAAGATGCGGGATCTCAGAGCAAGTCATGAAAAAGCGCTGAATGAGGAGCGGAGTCGCCTACAGCAAGCCGCCTTCCGTGTGTCAGACCAAGACATGGCGAGCTTCCGTGACGCGAGCGATCGTGCGGAGCAGCTGGCCAATGTCGACGCCGCTCTGGCACGACTGGAGCGGGCGGCATTGGTAGGTGACAGCATCATGACCCGTGCAATCGGACAGCGAGCGTTTCAGCAACAGTGGTCGCCGGTATTACAACGGTATGCGGAGGTCGAC
>CAYNTE010000277.1:0-2162 GCA_964399615.1 uncultured Thermomicrobiales bacterium | reverse complement strand
ACGCTGATCATGCTGCGCATCTCATCGACCATACGGGGCGAGATGCCGCGAATCGCATCCAGCTCATCGACAGTTGTGAATGCGCCGTTTTGCTGACGATATTCGATGATGCGACCGGCCAGCACTGGCCCGATGCCGGGGAGCAATTCCAGCGTCGAGGCATCCGCAGCATTGATGTTGATGACTTGGCCAGTTGAGGACGAGGGGATGCGTTGATCTGATGTGGCCTCGCCAGGTGGGGATTCCCTGCTTGCCACGACGATTTGAAGTCCGTTGGTCACTGGTTGGTTTGGATCAAGCCCACCAAGATCAACCGCAGCGGGCTGCGCCCCAGCCAACCGCAGGACGTCCGAGACGGTGGACGTCTCCTGCAGTTGGTAAAGCCCAGGTCGAGCCACTTCACCTTCGATCCAGACTTGAACGTCCTCGCCGTCGGTATCAGTAAGGAGTATGACCGGCTCTGAATCGCGCACGAGGAATACCACGGCAACGGCCAGTAGCCCCACGGCTACGCCGATGATCGCGGGAATGACGAGATGGGACGACTTTGTTGAGGCTGTCGCGCCCGTCGAAGCCAAATTCGCTCTATTCGTTTCGCTCGAATCTCGATGCGATACTCCTTTATACTCGACGATTGCAGTCTGCGGAAGGGGGCAATCGAGGACTCTCCCCGGAAATTGGACAGGAACTGTCGTGTCACTGGCTTACCTCGCCCCGCTCCTCAGCTCAATAGTGACTCCCTCGACCGACATGGCCCGCGCGGCTTCAGCTGGGCTCGGCATCTCCGCGCGCCCGGCAGCAGTCGCAGCTCACTTCCTTCACCAGCAATCTTCACTGCTGGTCATCACGCCGCGTGCCGATTCGGCCGAACGTCTTGCCGTCGGGCTCGGCGCTATCATGCCAGCAGGCAATCCGCCGATCGTCTGGGGCGCGCCAGACCCTCTCCCGTACGAGCAGCTCCCGCACGATGTCGAGTTGTCGGTCGAACGTGTTGCCATCCTTAACAGGCTTCATCAAGCGGGCGATAATCCGGTCATCGTAGTGGCATCGTTGCGTGGCCTGCTCTCATTCATCAGATCGCCGGAATCGCTCGCTCGCGACATCATCAGGCTGTCAGTTGGCGATCGCCTATCGGACCGATCACTCATGACCCGTCTGGTCGAGGCGGGCTATGTTCCGCTTCCCGTCGCAGACCGTCCCGGTGGGTTTGCTCGCCGCGGCGGTATCGTGGACATCTACCCGACCGGGGGCCAAAGTGGTTTGCGTGTTGAATTCTTCGGCGACGAGATCGAGAGTTTGCGCGACTTCGACGCCACCACCCAGCGGTCCACCGGCCGGCGTGAGTCATCCAGCATCCTGCCGCCCTTCGAGTTCGACCCCGCTTCGTTCCAGGAGGCGGCCACCACGGTCAGCGACCTTGATCTTTCGACGCTGAGGCCGGAGGTTGCCGATGAGTGGCAGGAGATGATCGAGAGTCTGAAGGCAGGCGAACTACCGAACTCAATCGACCTGCTGGCTAGTCTCTCCAACGCAAACCGCTCGACGATCGTCGACTATATGCCAGCACAAAGTGCTGTCGTGCTGATCGATCCTGGGGCAATCGCTGTCGAGGTCGATCAACTCGAGATCCACGCCGAAGAGGTCAAGTCAGCGCTCGAATCTGCTGGTGAGATTCCCGCAGACTTGCCACGCGCGTTCCCCGATTGGTCCACGATCACCTCGGCAATAGACGGCTGGCGACAGTGGCAGATTGGTGGCGGGGCCACCGGCGCTGAGGTCCGCACTCGCGAATCATTTGTCGAATCGCCGATGTTTCCCGGCAACGTGGAAGCCGCGATTGATGAGCTGGTCCACCGCACGCAAAGTGGTTGGCGCGTTGTCGTCGCAACAGACCAGAGCGAGCGGGTCGCCGACCTGCTCAGTGAGCGCGATATCTTCCCTCGCGTGGTGAAACGCGCCGGTGCTAGCCCAGCTGAGCCACCGCTCGAAGGTTCGATTGATGTCGTTCACGCGCCAATCGAGGCCGGATTTGGGCTCGTATCTCCCCCAACGCTGGTGATCAGTGATCGTGAGCTCTTCGGCGTCCGCAAGACACTCCGTCGCCCCGTGCGAGCTCGCCGGCCTCGCCACCGGCCACGACATGCGTTCTCTCCCGGTGATTA
>CAYNTE010000276.1:0-2168 GCA_964399615.1 uncultured Thermomicrobiales bacterium | reverse complement strand
AAAGTCGGACGATCAGCGCGACCAACGTTCCCCGGAGAGGCCACACCGCCTGCCATCGTCCATCTTGAGTGACCACCTCCAATGTCATCCTGAGCGAAGCGCAGCGGAGTCGAAGGATCTCTCACCCAGATCGGCAACCAAATCCAACGTCCATAGTCCCTCGCGATCCCCAGAGAGATCCTTCGACAGGCTCAGGATGACCCGGGCACCGTGCGTTCCTATACCGGACATGCAGACCTTCCCCTGCTTCCGTCTCCCGAACCCCGGTCTCCGGACACCGGACCCCGGACCCCGATCCTTCCTGACACGCTATCATCAACCAACACAACGAAAGGTTCCGCCGCATGACCCAACCACCCGCCGACTGGAACGCCGGCGCCTATCAATATCTGGCCACACCCCACGAAGGCTGGAGCAAGACCATCGTCGAGCGCCTCAATCTCACCGGCACCGAAACCGTCCTCGATGCTGGCTGCGGCACCGGCAAACTGACCAGTGAAGTCATCGACCGGCTCCCCAACGGCCAGGTCATCGCCGCCGACGTTTCCCCCGCCATGATCGCCGACGTCCAAGCCCGCCTCGGCCCCGTCTATGGCGACCGCATCTCATTCATCCAGACCGACCTTCTTGATCTCGATTTGCCAGAACCAGTCGACGCCATCACCAGCTCTGCCGTCTTTCACTGGATCCCCGATCATGTTCGACTCTTCCAGCGCCTCTTCGCTGCCCTCAAACCCGGCGGACGCCTCGTCGCCCAGTGCGGTGGCGGGCCCAACATCAAGACCCTCACCGACCGTGCCGGTGCCATCCTCGACCAGCCACCCTATGCCCAGCACATCGGCGACTGGCCCGGCCCCTGGAACTTTGCCTATCCCGAGGAAACCTCAGCGCGCCTCGCCGCCGCTGGATTCACCGACATCCAAACCTGGCTCCAACCCGAACCCGTCACCCTCCCAGACGCCTCCACCTACCGCGCTTACCTCGAAACCGTCGTCTTCAACCAACACCTCTCTCGCCTACCGGAAGAAGACTCCCGCAGGCGATTCCTCGACCAGCTCACCACCCTCGCCACCGACGACGATCCACCCTTCACCCTCGACTACTGCCGCCTCAACATGACGGCGACCAGACCGAGCTAATGAGCACGCCCGCCTGCTCTGCTACGATTAGTGCCACAACAATCATGTTATCTCGAATGTCGCAAGTAACGGAAATCTATGCATCAACTGCGATACGTTGCACTTGCAATCATGCTCGCCGCCTTCCTTTCAGCCTGCGGCGCTGACGACACGCCCAGCGCCAAAGCCGAACCGACGGCTACGCCAACTCAAAGCGCGCGCCAGTCAACGGCAGCGCTAGCTGCAGATCAAGCAAGCCCGACTGTAACCGTTACCCAAACAGCGTCGCCGACGCCTCAACCCATCTCCCCCACCCAATCAGCGCCAAACCTGACACTCACATCGCCGACCAGGGCACTCGACCTCCCCATGCTCGAAGAGATCTACGCCCAAGCCGCCGCCAGCATGACCCAATCAGGCATGCTCTTCCATATGACCCAGACCGACAAATCAGACGCCGGGACCTATTCCTACAACGGCTCTATGGAATGGTGGGTCGATACCGAGCGCAACCTCGTCCACCGCAACATGACCCGCACCTTGGGGCCGTTCGAAGCAGACGACCAGACCCAAACTACTCAGTTCGATGGCACTACCATCATGATCGACGGCGCAGCCCGCACCCTGACCACCTCGCCCGAGAGCAGTCTCCAGACCACTCCTGCCCAAAGGTGCTACCTGGCCTCAGAGGCCGTCTCCGCAGTCCTCGGCTGCCCCGGCCCCACCGAAGACTCAACAACAACTGTCGAGCGAGCTGAATACCTCGGCCAACCCGTCATCGCCCTAGTCAAGATCGGCACTTCTCGTGGCTCCGACGAGCAGTCAACCTTCACCGAACGACTCTATCTAGACGCGGAGACCGCGCTGCCCATCGCCCGAGAGATCAACGGAAGCCTCAACGCTGGCGAGACCACCCCATTCTCAATCCTCATCGACTACCAGTATGAATTCATCCCAGCCGACAGCGTCCCAGCCGACTTCTTCGATCCGCTCTCCCTTGTCACCACGCGGCTCGACAGCCTGCAGACCGAATCCCCCATCTACTGGCTC
>CAYNTE010000275.1:0-2171 GCA_964399615.1 uncultured Thermomicrobiales bacterium | reverse complement strand
GGTGGCGTCGATGGCGGGAGTCAGATTCTGAGAATCGACATTTGGCAGTCCGGGTTAGCGATGATTCGAGACAATCCGGTCACTGGCCTCGGCCCTGACCAGTTTCTCTATGCCTACGCTCCTCGCTACATTCACCCAGAAGCCTGGGCAGAACGTTTCACGTCGCATGCCCACAACCTCTTGCTGGATAGCTGGATCCGGCTTGGCTTCGGCGGCGAGATCTTGATGCTGGTTGCGATCGGGATTGTCGCCTGGCGCGTCGTGCAGGTCTTGCGCAACGGACCGGCTGGCGAACCATTGGCAGCTGCGGCCATACTTGCGCTCGGTGCAGCGATCATTCAGGGAATGGTCGATAATGGATTTTTTGCCCACGATGTGGCAATGAGCGCCTGGCTGCTCGCGTGGATCGGATTTGTCGCACCGAGCCGACATCAGGACGGAGAGGGACTGACCAATGCGAGTTCTGATTAGTGGTGCGGCAGGTCTGGTTGGTTCTCATCTCTGCGATCTTCTCCTGGAAAGCGGTCACGAAGTCCTGGCGCTAGATAACTTCATAACTGGTCGCCGGGCGAACATCGTCCACGCGCTGGATCATCCCAACTTCACGCTCATCGAGCAGGACGTTCTCGACCCGATCGCTGTCGACAACCTGGACAGGATCTATCACCTCGCGAGCCCGGCCAGCCCGAACGGCTACATGCGCTATCCCATCGAAACGCATCTGGTCAATTCAATGGGGACACTGCGCCTGCTCGAACTCGCGCAACAACTCAATGCGAGATTTCTCTTCACCTCCACCAGCGAGATTTATGGCAATCCGCTGGTCCATCCTCAGCCGGAAACCTATTTCGGCAACGTAAACCCGATCGGGCCGCGCTCATGCTACGACGAGGGCAAACGCTTCGGTGAATCGATCACCATGGAGTTTGTCCGCCAGTTTGGCCTCGACGCTCGAATCGTGCGGCTCTTCAACATCTATGGTCCTCGGAACGATCCAGAGGACGGACGGGTCATTCCCGCCTTCATCACCGCCGCCCTAAATGGCGAACCACTACCGATTCATGGTGATGGCATGCAGACGCGGTCGCTCTGTTACGTTAGCGACCTGGTTAGCGGGCTCGACGCCGTGATGGAGGCCGACGGAATCGGTGGGATGGTGCTCAATCTCGGCAACCCTGACGAGCGGACAGTTCTCGACGTCGCGCAGATCATCAACGGGATATGCGCGTCTGAGGCGGGGCTGGAATATATGTCACCGCGGCAGGACGATCCCGAGCGACGCTGTCCAGATATCACGCTTGCACGCTCGATAATCGACTGGGAACCTTCTACGTCACTTGAAGATGGGCTGCGCAAGACCGTTGAGTACTTCAGAGACCATGAGGGTGTCGGCTCCTGATGCAGGCAGTCTCGCTGGCCGAGGTCGATCTGCGAGGATTGCGCTGGTCGCTACTCGCCATACTCGCCGCCCTGTTCCTCTCGCGCGAAATCGCAGAGGACCCCATGGTTGCCGCAGTATTCATCGCTGCCGCTTGTGTCGGGGTAGCAGTGCTTCGCTGGCCGTGGTTGGCGTTTGCTGCGCTTGTGGGTTCGGTCCCAGCGCAGGCATTCGTGGGGTTTCCAGCCGGCGGGACATTGATCACCCTTACCCAGCTCTGCGTGCCGCTGGCCATGGCAGCGGTGATAATTCACTGGTTGGTGCAGCGTCGCGAGGTGACGACGTCCATAGCCCTGATTCCATTTGGCCTGCTCATTGCCGCGATGCTGGTGTCAATCTACGACGCACAGAACATTCGCGCTGCCGGTGCAGAGACGGCCAGATGGCTCGTTGCTGCTGGTGCATTTGTGCTGGCGCTTCAGTTCCTGCGTCGTGCCTCCGAGCCTCGAATACTCGCATTGGTCGCCGTACTGGCGGCGGGCGGCTTGTTTGAGGCGGCGTTCGGTACGGTGCAAAACATCCTCGCGCTGGGACCGGACAGCTTTGTGCTGCAGAGCGGCGCTTCCCGAGCGTTCGGAACGTTCGGTAAGCCAAATTCCTACGCTGGCTTTCTGGAGATTGTGCTATTCCCGGTGGCAATTTTCGGCCTGATGATGCTGGGACGGGCCTATGTACACCTGTATGTCTACCGTCAGGATCGACATCGCGGAATGTCCGCGAGCAGCGTCAGCCG
>CAYNTE010000274.1:0-2174 GCA_964399615.1 uncultured Thermomicrobiales bacterium | reverse complement strand
ACAGGCTCAGGATGACATGGGGGAGGGGTCACCTCAATGGGGTCGATGAGCGGTGAGGACGATCTTCCGGAGAGGTAACAACGACTGCCATCATCCAACCTGAGCGACCACCCCCGTTGTCATCCTGAGCGAAGCGCAGCGGAGTCGAAGGATCTCTCACCCAGACTGACAACCGCGCCCAACGTCCCACTCACTTCACGATCTCCCTAGAGATCCTTCGACAAGCTCAGGATGACATTGAACATAGTCGTGTGATGGGGTCGATGAGCGGTGCGGACGATCTCTCACCCTTGCTGGCAACCAATGCCAACGGCGGCATCACTTCACGAGCCTCCGGGGAGACCCTTCGGTTCGCGCTACCTACAGCGGCATTCCTCTATTGGTATTGGGCGTTGAAGACTTCCGGCGATCGTCTTGGGAGGCACCGCGAGGGAGCTCTCACAAACGATCGCCGGTGTGGTCAGATTACCTGCGAGTGGCTTGGCGGGCCGGTCCGTGGCCGCCTAGTCGTTGGCGCGGACGGGGATCGGCTTGGGGCTCAGTCGGCCGTTGGATGGGTGGCGGAGACGGGCGATAATGTCGCGTATCTCGTCGAGGGCGCGTTCGATAGTCTCTCGTGCGGTGTTGCTCACCAGTCTATCCTCTAATGGTAGTGGTCGGGTCTGTTGACCAGACCGGCTGTGGAGTAGCTATTGTTGTGGAAACTGGTCGGGTTTTCCGGCCAAACGGACAGTTCGAATGTTGGTGACGACCCTACCTATAGCTTGCCATAAGCGGGAAGAATTCGCCAGCTCTATCTACTGGTAATAATCATGAAATCAGGGAAAACGTGACGCAATCCAGCTTGATCATCTTGCAGTCCGGCGGCCCGACAGCCGTGCTCAATGCCAGCCTTGCCGGGGCCATCCGTGCCGCGCGACAGGCAGGCTTCCAGCGGGTGCTCGGAGCCAAGCGCGCCGTCGAGGGATTGCTGACGGGCGATTTCATCGATCTCGGTGAGCTAGACGACCAGCAGTTGCAGCGCTTGAAACACACACCCTCGGCCGCGCTGGTCAGCAGCCGGCGGAGGCCCGACGACGACGAGTGCCGGCAGATTTTGGAGCGCTGCCGGACCGAGCAGGTCGCCGGTGTCGTCGCGATCGGTGGCAACGACACCGCCGAGACCGTGCGACGGCTGGCCGAGATGGCCCTTGATGCCGGCCTGTCCACCAGCTTCGTCAGCGTGCCGAAGACCATCGACAACGATCTGATGGGCACCGATCACAGCCTGGGTTATCCCTCCGCCGCACGCTTCATGGCGCTGGCCGCCCGCGATAGCGCCATGGATACGCTCGGCACTGGCGACCGCGCGCCGGTCAAGATCATTGAGTCGATGGGTCGCAATGCCGGTTGGTTGCCCGCCGCGGCGAGTCTGGCCTTCGATGCCGCCCTGCCCAGCCCGCTGATCTGCCTGCCCGAGCGACCCGTTGCCGGCTTCGAAGCACTGGCCGCCGAGGTGGAGCGCCGCCTACAAGCCGATGGCATGGCGATGCTGATCGTGCCCGAGACGATGCGCTGGGCCGGCGGCGAGCATGTCGCCGGAACCGAACCCGACTGGGTCGATCCGTTTGGACACCCCTACTTCCCCAGCGCTGGCGATGCGCTCTCCCGCCGCCTGACCACTGCGCTGGGCGTCGCGTCCCGTTGCGACCGGCCCGGCACCATCGCCCGCATGGCCATGCACGCCGCCTCGCAGCTGGATATTAAGGAAGCCGAGCAGTGCGGCGCCGAAGCCGTGAAGAAGATTGCGGCGGGCGAGACCGGCCTCACCATCGCCATCTCGCGGGTGAGTGAAGACCCCTACCGAGTCGAATACCAGGCCATTCCCGTCCAGATCGTCGCCGGCATCGAACGCCAGATCCCCGACGAGATGATCGCCCCCGACGGCCACTCCCTCACCAACGACTTCCGCCGCTACGCCGCACCACTGGTCGGAGAATTCGAGCGCTACGAAGTGCTGGTCGGGTCGGGGTCCGGGAACCGGTAACCGGGGATCGGGTGGGAACGGGAATCGGGAATCGGTGGCCGGGTGTCGGGGAAGGCTGACATCTCCGGCATTGAAACGCAACGTCCCCCTGTCATCCTTCGACTCCGCTGCGCTTCGCTCAGGATGACAATGGGGGTGGTCGTCTGAG
>CAYNTE010000273.1:0-2206 GCA_964399615.1 uncultured Thermomicrobiales bacterium | reverse complement strand
ACCTCGGGAACTGCGAGCGCTACCTCCGCCTCCGCCTCGTCGCCCGCAACGACAAGTATCAGTTCATGCGTGACGAGGGGGTACAAGTCCAGAATTTGCCGCAGGTGCTTCGGAAATCTGGCGAGCAGTTTGAGAAAGCTGTGCAGAATGCCATCGCTGAACAGCATCGCCTCATCGAGCTCGGTGGCGACGTGTTACAGGATGACAACCAGCGCACGCTGGACATCGTGCATCAGCTAGCACCGGGAGAGACGGTGGTCCTCGCCCAGCCTGCGATACTGGCTCAGCTGAAAGGTTGGAAGTTCCAAGGCGTCATCGATCTAGCCCGCTTTCATCGACAGGCAGACGGCCAGCTAGAGATCCTGATCGCCGACATCAAGAGCAGCCGGGTCGACAAGATGGAGCATTTGCTTCAAGTGGCCTGCTACGTCGAGATGATTCGTACACTGTTCGCCTCCACCAGCGAAGAAATCGCCGATTTCAAGATGGGTATCCTTTATCGAGGCTTGCCACATCACGACAACGACATTCCGGATGATGTGCAGAGCGAGCTCGTCGCTGATCAGGCAAACGCCAAGAAGTGGTTTCGCATCGACTTCGGTCATCTCTCGCTGCCGGACTACACAGACGACCTGATCGATCAATTGCACGTGAATTACCTTGCCCCCGGATCCAAAGGCGATCGCGCTCTAACCCAGCCGTTCGAGACCGTCCCGTACTTGTTGGAGAGCCACTGCGATACCTGCACCTTCAATGCGTTTTGCATGAAGTGGGCGACGACGCACGACGAACTCTCGGCGGTACCGTTCACGACCGGACCAGACATTAAGATTCTGAAAAAGCATGGAATACACACCGCTAGCGATCTGGCGCACCTCAAGACGCTGACGAATACCAATGGACAAACGACGCTGGAGCCCGCGCCAGGTAAACAGGAAGTCATAGAGCAATTATCGGTGACGCAGCCGCTTGGCCCGAGGCTGGATGAGCTGATCCACCGTGCAAGACGCTATCGGCACTCACGCGGCGAGAAGATTGAATCGAATAGCTGGATTCCCAATCGCGGGTATGGCTCACTTCCCTACTCTGCACCAGATCACAACGCAAACCTGGTTACGATCTATCTCGACGCTCAACATGATTATGTCCATGACCGGCTCTATATGGTCGGCGCACTCGTCGTAGCCAATGACAACGGCGAGCCGTATGCGCGACGCTCAGTCGTACGGATGACGACTCAGGAACCGGCAGATCCAGCTATCGAGCGGGAGATGCTGAATAAATGGGTCGAGGAGACGTTGCGAGCGGTCGTGACGTTACCAGCTCCCGATGACGCTGGCGGAAGAACGGCCCCGATACACCTGGTGTTCTACACCGAGGAAGCGCAACGACAACTACTGCTAGGGTTGGCACGGCACCTTGATTCGATTTTCCAGGCAGCGCCGCTCTACAGCTTCATCACCCAACAGGCAGCATATGACTCACCGTTAATCTCGACTCTGCAGAATGAGATTCGCAGAAGTCGCAACTTCCCGATGCGCTGTCAGTCGCTCACCGCAGTAGCACAACATCTAGGTTTCGACTGGGACTCGCCACTACGCTTCAGGAAGCTCTTCAAGACCAGGCTCTTCGACGAGCGCAATCCATTGCCGGAAGATGAAGTGCCGGATGGCGAGGAGGTCTGGTTCAACAGCAGAGCGCGCTTCAGCAGCACCATTCCACTGGAATACGCAACGACCGTGTGGGAAGAGCGCATCGCCAGCGATGAAGCGGACGATGACGAGACCTACAGCTCTGCAACCTTCACGAACTTACGTGCACTAATGACCCGTCGGCTAGAGGCCCTGGAGCACATCGCTGGTGAGCTACCATCGAATCGACAAACAACCAAATCCGCATTTGAGCTGCCAGCATTGAGTCAGTTCAATAGCGAAGCAAACGATCTGGCAGCCGCCCTCGATGAGTTCGTGATGATCGAGCGTCACGTTGCACTGGGCAGGTGGAAGCAATCAGTACTCGCCAATCCAGAATTGCGGGTACTTTCTGGCGATTCACTGTTGCTCCGCTATCGCGACGAACTTCAAGATCCGGAGACACGCATTGCCATACGCGAACATCGCAAGCGCGCTCAGCTTGAGGACGAACTGCTGACTGCCTACCGATCTATCCATCCGGACGTCGACGATATCAGCTATAGGGTGCTGCC
>CAYNTE010000272.1:0-2242 GCA_964399615.1 uncultured Thermomicrobiales bacterium | reverse complement strand
GGTGAGCTGGAGTATCGACGCGGAAGCCACGACATCGCCTTCGCCCACCTGCGCCGCGCCATCGACCTGGAGGATAGCCTGGCGTACGACGAGCCCTGGGGCTGGATGCAACCGGTGCGCCATGCACTGGGCGCCTTGCTCCTGGAGCAGGGTCGCACTGAGGAAGCCGAAGCTGTCTACCGGGCCGATCTCGGACTCGACGACAGCCTGCCACGCGCGCTCCAGCATCGCGAGAATGTCTGGGCGCTGCACGGCTACCACGAGTGCCTGATGCGCCTCGGCAAGCACGACCTGGCGACGATGATCAAGCAACGTCTCGATCTAGCCATGGCTCGCGCCGATGTGCCGATCCACGCTTCGTGTGCCTGCCGTATGGAACACCACGATATGGCAGCGGACGACTAGCCCGTCCAAATGAGGGGGTATCCGGGGCATCGTTGCATGCCTCGATGCCTCCTCATTTCTCAATCTCCAGTTCAAACTCGCTCCCCCTCTTGACAAATGGCACTTCAGGCGCTATTTTAAACGCATGTTTCATACAATTGTTTAACTCTATCGCGATCCGACGGCAGGCAGGTGGCGATGAACGCCGAGGCACGCTCCGGCACAGACCCCGAACTCCAGATGTCAACCCGAGAGTTGATTCTCCAGGCTGCGTTGAAGATCCTCGCGCTGGATGGCTTCTCGAGTCTGACAGCACGCAATGTCGCGGAGGAGGCCGGGACGAACCTGGCACTGATCAACTACCACTTCGGCGGCAAGCAAGGTCTGCTCCTTGCGATCTACGACCATCTGGAACGGGAGGCATACGAGCGCCAGCAAGCGATGTACAGCAACCCCACCGAGCCACTGAGCGATCAGTGGAGGAGGGCCGTTGAGTTCTATCGTCAGGATCTCGAGCACGGCTTCGTCCGCATCCACCACGAGCTGCTGGCTCGCGGATACGCCAACCCCGAGCTGGCGGAACGAGCCAGGCAGCGGATCATCGCCTGGTACGAGCTGCTGCGCCAGGTGGCGATGCAACACCTGACCAAGATGGGAATCACGCTTCCGCCGCACGCCGTTGCCGCCATGCTGGCCGCCTTCTGGTATGGCATGGAGCAGCAGCATCTGATCGGTATTCGCGAGCAGGAAGTTCCGTACTTCGAGATTCTCGAGACTATTGGCGATTGGATCGCTCACCACGAGACCTAGGGCAAGTAAAAGGGGCCGACCATGCGCGCACTCGATCCACACACCACCGGCTATGCCGTGAACCCGCACGATGGCGTTCGCAGCTACTTCGAGATCTACGGTCCGGACGACACTGATCTGACGCTGGCACTCTTGCCAACCTGGTCGCTGGTTCACAGCCGCATCTGGAAGATGCAGATCCCCTATTTCGCCCGTCATGGCTATCGCGTCATCACATGGGACGGGCGGGGCAACGGCAGGTCCGGCCGGCCCGAGGAGGGCTATTCGACGCACGATTTCGTTGAGGATGCACTGGCGGTGCTGGATGAGGCCGGTATCGACCGGGTCGTCGTCGCTGGCTTCTCGGCAGGCGGCCGCTGGGCCATTCAGCTCACTGCGCAGCACCCCGAGCACACCGACGCGCTCATCCTAATCGCGCCCTCGGTCAATCTCCAGCAGCCCGATGGCCGGGCCAAGCGGGCCAGACTCGAGACATTTCTCGACGAGCCGCCCGACCGCGAAGGCTGGAACAAGTACAACGCCGTCCACTGGCGCGAGGACTATTCAGACTTCGCCCGTTGGTTTGCCGGCGAGATCTTCAGCGAACCGCATTCGACCAAGGGCATCGACGACATCGTCGACTGGTCGCGCGGCGGTGACGGCGAGATGCTCGTACAAACAATGCTCGACAGTTCCACACCGCGGCTCGCCGAATTCTGCGAGGCTGTCTGCTGCCCGGTCCTTATGATCCACGGCGATGATGATCGCATCATCCCACTGGAGACCAGCCAGCGACTGCAGGTTGCCATGCCACAGACAGAGCTAGTCGTCATCGAGGGTGCAGGCCATGCTCCACAGGTCCGCGATCCGATCAAGGCCAACTTGATCATCCACGACTTTCTCCGCCGTCACCGTGCTTCCGTGGGCGAGAGGGGGGTGCCGCATGCGTGCGCTCGACCCATGTAACGCAGGCCATGCCGTCAATCCCGTCGATGGCGTGCGGACGTTTTATGAGGTCTTCGGTCCAGCGGACGCCAGGCGCACGATCGTCTTCTCACCGGCCGGGAAC
>CAYNTE010000271.1:0-2251 GCA_964399615.1 uncultured Thermomicrobiales bacterium | reverse complement strand
TTCAATTGTCTGAAGATTTTGATTGTCCTCATTGACAAAGATCGCACCACCAGCGAGTGCCTGGTTGTCTCTGAAGGTTGCACCGCTCACATCGAGCTTTGAACCTTGGTTGACAAAGATTGCAGCACCGAACGAATCTGCCGAGTTGCCAGAAAACGTACCGCCTATAACGGTCGCCGTGCCGCCATCGTGGGCAAAGATTCCCGCCGCGTTATTCTCCGACGTGTTGTTTTCAAAGGAGGTGTTGGAGACAGTCAGTACTCCGGTACGTCTGACGAAGATTGTGCCGTTGCCACCGGTGTTGCTAGATGGTCGTCTGAAAGCATGGTTGCCCTTGAACAGGCTGTCTACGATCGTGACATTGCCGTTCGACTGTATGTAGATTGCCGCGCCATCGACCGCCGAATTACCGATGAAGGTGCCGTTCTCGATCCTCAGCTTCCCATCGTTGAAGATCGCTGCTCCACGCGAATCGCCGTCTTCTGTGACGTTACCGTTCTGAATCGTGATGTTCCTGAGCGTGACATCGTCCTCGTTTTCCACGGTCAGAAAACGGTTGTTTCGGGTCGAGTCCGCACTTCGATTGAGGACGATCTGATTGCCACCATTCGCCCCATCGATGATGAGCGTCTTCTCATGGAACACTATCCAGTTTCCGGTCAGCTCAAAGACGTTGGTTGGCTCGGGACAGTTGAACGTGATGGTGGAACCACTAGGTGCCGCTTCGATTGCCGACCGCAAGCCCTCGAAGCTACATGCATACGAATCTCCGTCAATCACCACATCTTCCGCAGCCGCATTCATCGGCGTGAGCGTCCAGAGCACTACAGCCGCCAACGCCACGGCTATTCCCGCAAATATCCGCAACACCGTGTCTTCCCGTCACTGCAAACCAGCTACCTCACCCCGTCCAAACGCGGGATTGACCGTGACTCTCTACCTGTAAATAGATTAGTGAGACCCAGCCGGTCGTACATTTTACACAAGCTCGTTTTTCGTGCCAGCCTGGTGAGCAGCGAGCCCACACCCTCGTATAGACTCCCGACAAGCTGGCATGCTGTGCGAGCTTGTAGAAGGAGGGCGTGCGCCGTAATGTCCTGGGTGCTAGTCATTGTTGCGGGGCTACTTGAGGTGGTCATGGCCATCTCTCTCAAACAGAGCGATGGCTTTCGACAGGTGCAGTGGAGTGCGTCGTTTCTGTTCTTTGCTGTCGCGAGCTTCGGACTGCTCTCGTTCGCGTTGCGATCGATGCAAGTTGGAACAGCCTACGCTGTATGGACCGGAATCGGTGCAGCTGGTACGGCCATAGTTGGCATGGCAGTACTGGGCGATCCACGTGACGCGGTTCGTGTAATCGCTATCGCCGTTATCATTTGTGGCGTTATCATGCTGCGACTTGCGAGCTGATGCGCCTCCGTGCGAAGCGCGCCATAAAAACAGATAGAGCCGGCATTATTGCCGACTCTATCCACACAATTGTGCGAGGTAGCGCATACGGGATTCCATAATCGGCAATAGGTACAGATAGCTGGAAGCTGGGGATTGTTGATTCTATCGGCAATTCCTAGCTTCTTATGGTAACTGTGATCGGTCCAGATAGGCCGAAGTGTGCGAAGAATGTTACCTTTTTGTTACCTTTTGTTACCCCGACTCGCAACCTGAAACGTGCTGCGACTTGCCGAGATCGGTTGCGGTTGCTCTCACTTTTTCAAGTTCAGTATAATTATGACAACGCACGGCAAGGTTCGCGCGACCTCTAGCGGCGATCAGGTATCGCCGCGACCCCGCCGATCAGGCATCGGCGGCCCATCCAAGGCGAACGGCCTAGGCAGTGCCTAGCCGTAAGCGGCGCGCCAGGTGCGCGTATCCATCTCAGGCGCATTTCGTGCAAGTGCATGATCTAGCGCGTTGCGACAGGTTCGCAATCCATCTTCTACAACCTATCGACCGGCATCATCGCTGGTCATCGCCCTTGGATGGAGCATCTAGTTATGTCTACTTCGAGTGCGCCTACGCGCCGAACATTGACGATTGCCGAAGCGGCCGACCTGTTGGGAATTTCTCACTGGCTCGCTGGTGAGGAAATCCGCCGGACTGACGCGCTTTGCGGTGTGAAGGTGATTCGCATCGGGCGACGTGTTCTCATTCCACGAGCCGAGCTTGAGCGAGTGGCAGACGGGCAGGTGGTCGTCAATGGTATTGACTGAAAGAGAAGAGACTCGCCGCAAGCGCATGGCGAGTCTCAAGGCTG
>CAYNTE010000270.1:0-2297 GCA_964399615.1 uncultured Thermomicrobiales bacterium | reverse complement strand
GCAGCGACGGAGCTGACGCCGAAGGCACCGACCAGCAGGCTGGCTACCAGGCTCAGCGCCCCGAGTACGCGTATACACCGCGTAGGTCTCTTCATACTCTTCTCTCTCCCTGTGAGTTCGGAGCAATGCTATCGATCCCTGTGACGGACTGACGTCGTCCCAGTTGTGGCGTCAGTCGCAATCGATAGCATTCTTAGATCGATCTCGAGTGGGTTTCTCTGAAGGCATCTCCTCCCCTTTATCGAAGCTCGATCGTAGTTTCAAGCTTACTCCCGTGTTTGCGCGGAACCAAGTTGACGCAAAGTCACGAAGTGGTAGGCGTGCACCGTCAAAAATCCATACGAACATGGATACCTGGCCCACCGCCAGCAGTGGCTGTGAACATACACACTGCACTTTATACAACGAACGAACACACCTATGGTTGCATAATGGCGATCAAAGCGGAAATTGTCAAGCCCTAATGCGGAAAATCGTGCTGAATTGCTCTACTGAACTCCGGCCTGGATACCTTATTGCGTAATCGGCCCGTGAGTGTGCATCTTGATCAATGCAATACCCCTCGCGGGCTTGCGGGACGGACGACAACAGCCCTTACCCGACTTCCCGAGATATCCCCGGCCGGCGTTTGGGATGACTATCTGAAGCGGCGCACCACGCCCGAAGAGGTCAGCCCTCCAGACCCTGAACGATCAATCGCTCGAAACTGGCTGGATGCCGAGGCGCTGGAGAACGGATTCTTCGCTGATCGGTTCGCCGACTTGCTCAAACAGGTCACCGGCATGGCCGGGGCCGAAGGTGGCCAGGAGCTTGGCGGGGGCCGGGCCATTGGTGAAGCTGTGGGGGACACCGCGCGGGATGTGGATGAAGTCACCAGTTGACATCTCGAAGGTCTCGTCGCCGACGATAAAGGTGAGCTGGCCCTCGATCACAAAGAACTGCTCTTCGGCGTCTTCGTGGAGGTGCGGGCCAGGGCCGTTGCCAGGCGGGACTGAAACCTGCATCGTGCTGTAGCTACCGTTGGATTCCTGGCTGGTGACGAGGAAACGGAAGATATCACCGAACACCAGATGGGCCTGGCTTGACCCCGCCGGAACGTACTTGCCACGGTTCATCGCCTTCTCCTTCGAGCAATGCGCGGAGCAATAATTTGTATGGATAGTTATAGGCCCTGGCGAGGGTCGGCAGCTAGGACAGAAACAAACAACGAATCCCTGAAGGAAATCTTCAGGGATTCGCTGCTCTCCACCCCCATCCCCGCTTACCGTTGTGAGCGAAGATGGTTCATCACCGTCTAAGAATGTATCTAAGATTAGCGGCTCTGTGCAAGTTCTCCACCCGTGACCCGCTCGAGGTGGGTGAGCGCGTCACGATAGGCGACTACTGCCGTCTGCAGTGCCTGGAAGTGCGGGTTGTTGCGGTAGTCCTCCGGGTTGCGGGCGGCGATATTCGACATCACGCGCTCGCGGCTGCGGATCTTGGCGATCAAAATCGCGGCTGTGCTCATTCTCAACCTCATCGTTCCTCACCTGGCCCGGCGGGCATTGGCGGCCCGGGCGATCGTTTTCATACAGAACGCCGCGTTCTCCGCGCGGCGCAACCAATCGATAATATCACATCATGCGCATAGCAGCAAGTGGTGGTGGTCGTGAATCCCCTTGCTACACTAGCCCTCAGCGACAGTCTCATCATTCAGCCAGGGAAGGACTCTGCAATGAGCCAGACAAAGGCGCCACTTTCGCTGCCCGATCGAAACAATCTCGCTGCTCCATTCTCGGCGCTGCACCACGTTGCGCTGGTCACCAACGATATGAAGGCGACGGTAGCCTTCTATCGTGATGTGCTGGGCAGTGATATCGCGTTTGCCCACCGCCTGAGCCGCGACGACAATGTGCGCCACTATTTCATCACCGTTGCGCCCAACACCGTCTTTGCCTTCTTTGAGTTCCCGGACGCCGAGCGACCCGAATTCCAGGAGGCGACGATGCCGAAGAGCAACCGGCATCTGGACCACGTCGACTTCTACGTCGAGAGCGTCGAGGATATTCACCGCTGGGCCGAAAGACTGGAAGCCCACGACGTCGAGGTGAAGCGCACCATCGGCGGCGATTCAATCTTCTTCACCGACCCCAACAACATCGTCATCCAGCTCTCGGTGCGACCCGACGTCAAGGAGCCGTGGCCCATCCTCGACGACCCGGACCCCGCGTATTAAGAAGGCCGGGAGGATCGGGGACCGGTGCCCGGGACCCGGGGTTCGGGTGGGAACAGAAGAGTCGGTGGTCGGTGGTCGGTGG
>CAYNTE010000269.1:0-2300 GCA_964399615.1 uncultured Thermomicrobiales bacterium | reverse complement strand
GCCAGCGGCACCGGATTCAACGTCCTGGTGCCCGATTGGGCGCACGCCGACGGCAAGCTCTACGACAATCTTGCCGATGAGACCGTCTGGGCCAAGATCCGGGATGAGATGCTCAACCCATCCCCCGGCGCAACCGCGATGGCGCGCACCGGCCAGCGAGACCGCATCGTCCCAGTCGGCTTCCGGCAGGAGGAGAACAAGCAGTACATCGGCAAGAACCTCGTTGAGATCGCCGAGATGCGCGGTGAAGAGTGGCCCGATACCGTGCGCGCCCTGCTGCTCAGCGAGCGCCAGCGCATCAGCACCATCTACTTCCTGATGAGCGAGGACAACTTGGCCATCCAGCTCAAGCAACCCTGGATCAAGATCAGTAGCGATGCGGGCGGCGTCGACCCCGATACCCAGGATGTGCCGCTGCATCCCCGCGCCTACGGAACCTTCACCCGTGTGCTGGGCAAGTATGTGCGTGAAGAAGGCGTGCTGGAGCTCGAAGACGCGGTCCGCAAGATGAGCGGCGCCGTCGCTGCCCGGCTCAGCCTGCACGACCGTGGAGTGTTGCGAGCGGGAACCTACGCCGACGTCGTCATCTTCGATCCCGAGACCGTCGCCGACCGCGCCACCTTCACCGACCCTCACCAGCTCTCAGCCGGCATCCGCGATGTCTGGGTCAACGGCCAGCGCGTCATCGACACCAACACCCACACCAACGCCATGCCCGGCCGCATCGTCGACGGCCCCGGCCGCAAGGCGTAACCAACATCACCCGTTCCCATCCGGTTCCCCTCTCCCTTTGTGGGAGAGGGGCCAGGGGAGAGGGAAAGCCATGATGCTTAGGTCTCCCGCATCCAGACGACCATCAGATGTGTCATCCCGAGGAATTCGAGGGATCTCTCTGGGAGGTCTTCGGCGCCTCCCATCATCCACACCCAGACGACCATCAGATGTGTCATCCCGAGGAATTCGAGGGATCTCTCCGGAAAGATCATCGGCGCCTCCCATCATCCACATCCAGATGACCATCAGATGTGTCATCCCGAGCGTAGTCGAGGGATCTCTCACCGAAGATCATGAATGACTCGATGCAGTCCTGTTCGCGACCACGCTCCGGGATGATCGTGACGGCATGTCGGCGTCGCCTCACCTGCGCACGGCGCGGAAGGCGAGGACGGTCGTGGCGGGGTGGTTGGTTCGGGCATTGCGGAAGTGTTGAAGCGCTTCGACTTCCAGCCCCGCATTGGTCAGAAGAGCCATGAAGTCTGCCTCCGGCAGCGCCCCTCCGATTCAGCGGAACCAGTCATTGAGCGTGGCACGATCGGCACGCGGGATATCCTCAGTCAGCACGATTTCAGCCGCCGTCAGCACGCCACCCGGTTTGAGGATGCGCTGAATCTCAGCCGCGAGCGGCTCCTTCTCTGGCGAGAGATTCACAATCCCGTTGGCGATCACGGCATCGACGATGGTGTCATCGAGCGGGATATGCTCCACCGGCGCCTGGATGATCTCGACGTTCGTAAAACCAGCCTCCGCAGCATTGCGTCGAGCCAGCTCGACCATCTCCGGCGAGTAATCGACACCAAAGACCCGGCCATCGGGGCCAACCATGCCGGCTGCCACCATCGTATCCAGCCCTGCGCCACAGCCAAGATCCACAACCGTCATTCCCGGTTCGAGATCGAGCCATTTCGGTAGCCCGGCAACGCCAGCAAACGATCTGCTTACCGTATCGGGCAATTGCGACAGCAGATCAGCCGGATAGCCGACGGCCTCGGCAAAATCACGCCCCACCGGGAAGTTGAATGAGCCATCCGGCGCAGTGGCGACCTCGCCATAGCGCTCCCCAACCGCGGCCCGGAGCTCGTCTGCCGTGAGATCAGAGAGTTGCGATGTATTCGACACTGTTGCGTCCCATCTCAATGTTCACCGATATACCACCAACTATACGAGCATGGGCATTGAAAGTTCTCACGGTGAAGCCTCGTTAGCTTCCCGTTGCTTCATGGGACAGTGCACAGATCCAAACGTGCAGAAGACGCAGCAATCTCCTGCCTTGGGGCGAAGCTGGTTCCCACACTGGGAACAGGTGTAGGAGACGACTCATTCGCCTTCCGGCATGTGTTCCAGCTTCGTGTACCCACAATACGGGCATGTGATCACCGAGTCGTATATCACGTCAGCCATGACGGCTCCACTCTCCAGGATCAGTTCGATAACCCACCGTACATGAAGCGACCCCCTCGTGTCGGGTCTACTCCTCCGCCGCGCGCTCCAAATTCAGCTCCAGCAAGCGGCTGAGGATCATC
>CAYNTE010000268.1:0-2303 GCA_964399615.1 uncultured Thermomicrobiales bacterium | reverse complement strand
CGCCGCCAATCGCAGAGTGGTGTCGGTGGTGGTTGTAGAAGTGGAGCCAGCCGGGCAGCGCCAGGCGTCGTTCGGCCTCTGAACCGTAAAACCTGGCATAGGCCCAGCCGTCCCCGAGCGTGCGGTGGAATCGCTCGATCTTCCCGTTCGTCTGCGGCCGGTAGGGGCGTGTCCGCTTGTGTCGGATGCCGAGCCGAGCGCAGAAGTCCCTCCATGCGTGGGATCTGTAGGCCGACCCGTTGTCGGATAGGACTCGCTCGACGGTCACGCCTCGTTCGGCGAACCAGTCCACGGCGCGTTCGAGAACTCCCACCGCTGTTCTCGCCTGCTCATCCGACCAGATTTCTGCGTATGCGACGCGGGAGTGGTCGTCGATGACTGTGTGAACGAACGCCGTTCCGGTGCGCGGCTTGTGGTCTTTTCCTCGTGGTAATCCCGGAGTCGCGAGCTTGTTCCGTGCGCCTTGCTTCCGACCTACGTAACGATGTCCACCGCCGTCGGGGATGTTGCCGAACTTCGTAACATCGACATGAATCAACGATCCCGGATGAGGATGCTCATATCGCCGCAATGGCTCGCCAGTGACACGATCGATATGCGAGAGGCGGTTCACGCGGCAA
Source organism: uncultured Thermomicrobiales bacterium (assembly GCA_964399615.1). Classification (GTDB taxonomy): domain Bacteria; phylum Chloroflexota; class Chloroflexia; order Thermomicrobiales; family CFX8; genus CAYNTE01. The sequence continues at coordinate 1,683 of CAYNTE010000268.1, read as the reverse complement.
CGGACGAGGACCGCGTGAACAGTCGACGTCGAGAGACCAAGTCGCGCAGCGATCTGGGCTGGCCCCAGTCGAAGCCGCCAGCGCAGGTTGATGATCTTCTTCTTGACATGCTCGGGCGTCCTGCCTGGGATCCGGTGCGGCTTGCTGGAGCGATCCTGCATCCCAAACTCACCCTCTTCCCGGTAGCGGCCTGCCCATTTCCGGGCAGTGATCGGGGAGACCATGAACATCTTTGCGGCGATCGTGGCCGGATAGCCGTCTTCGACAATCAGCCGGGCTAACCGGAGACGGGCACGAGGAGTGAGAAGAGCGTTCGGATGGGTCATCAATTGGCCTCCGCCGCGGTCTTCGTGAGCGCGCGTCCGGTGAGAAGCATGATGGCGAGAGCGATCGCTGTCAGCACCGAGGCGACCCAAACCGGCGCGAGCAGCCCCAGCCCGGTCGCGAGCCCGAACGCACCAAGCACAGGCCCCGCGGCAGCTCCGATATTCAATGCTGCGGTTGCGTACGAACCGCCCATCGTTGGCGCACCCGATGCTGCATACAGCACACGCGTGATCAGAGTACTGCCGACGCCGAACGACAGGAATCCCTGAACGAGGACGAGGACGATAAGCGCAACGGGATGAGATGCGACCACTGCCAACACGATCCAGCCTGTCAGCAATAGCGGTCCGCCGACTGCGAGCACGAGGCCAGGTCGTTGATCTGATAGTCGTCCTGCGATCGTGACGCCAAGGAACGATCCGATGCCGAACATCACCAGCGCGACGGACACCCACGCTTCGGCCAAGCCCGCGGTCTCGGTCACGACGGGTGCCAGGAAGGTGAATGCCGCAAAGACCCCTCCGTTGATCAGCGCTCCGAGTGCCATGGCCAGGATGAGCCGCGGCATCGCCAACTGGCTGAGCTCGGCACGGAGCCTTGGTGAGGTCGCGCTAGTCGCGCTCCGACCAACATTGTTCGTGACGCCCCGAATGACTCCAACGGCCGCGGGAATACAGAGGATGGCGATCGCCCAGAACGTCGTTCGCCAGCCCAGCGCTGTGCCGAGCAGTGCCCCGGCGGGGACGCCCACGACGGTTGCGATCGTCGTGCCGGAGAGCAGGATCGACAGTGCACGCCCCTTCTGGTTCGCTGGCACGAGGGTAGTGGCCGTGCTCAGTGCTACGGCGAGGAATCCTGCGTTTGCGAGAGCGCTGAGCACCCGGGTGATGAGCAGGAGAGAGAACACTGGTGTCATCGCTCCGATGACGTGGCTTCCCGCGAACACGAGAAGGCAAACGATCAATGTGAGCCGCGGTGGCCAACTGCGAGCGAATGCCGCCATCACTGGCGCGCCGACGACCATACCGACCGCGAATGCGGAGGTCAGCAGGCCTGCAGTGCCGACCGAGACGTCAAGTTCGGTCGCGATCGCGGGGAGCAATCCCGCGAGCATGAATTCTGAAGTGCCCATGACGAAGACCGCCAGGGCAAGCATGTAGAGGGCAAAAGGCATCGAGTACTCCGAGGTGTGAGATCAAGAAATGGTTCTTCTTGTCACCACGGCCAGTGCCCCGGGTACGCCAGAAATACGCCCACACAGATCGTGGGCGTCGTAACTAGTGGTTCAAGGGGCTGGCGGTGTGACCGACAACCCCTGACCTGTCTGATTCGGGACTCGACATGCCCCAAACTCTA
>CAYNTE010000267.1:0-2312 GCA_964399615.1 uncultured Thermomicrobiales bacterium | reverse complement strand
AGGGCTTGCGGTTTGCGATCCGCGAAGGTGGACGCACCGTTGGCGCTGGTGTCGTTACCTCCATCGTCGAATAAGCAAGGGACAGAGGGAAAGCACGTGGCGACTCGGCGACCAACACAGAAGATCAGGATCCGACTCAAGGCATACGATCATAAGATTCTCGACCAATCCGCAAGCCGGATCGTTGAGACCGCCGAAAGCACCGGTGCGAAGGTGGCCGGGCCTGTGCCACTGCCGACGCGGATCCAGCGGTTTACGGTGATGCGCTCACCGTTTATCGACAAGGATTCCCAGGAGCACTTCGAAATCCGGACGCATAAGCGGTTGATTGACGTGCTGGAACCGGGCCATTCGACGATTCGGGCGCTGATGCGACTGAATCTGCCGGCTGGCGTAGATATCGAAATTAAGCTGTAAGCAGTAGCAAGACTGCTCATCAAGCTCTGAATGCTGCAACGGGTAGCAAGACTATCTGACGTAGCTTCCCGAAAAGGTGGGAGAGAGCCAATGATCCAGGCACTGCTCGGCAAGAAGCTGGGCATGACACAGATATTCAGCGAGGATGGCGAAGCTATCCCCGTGACTGCAATCGAAGTTGGGCCGTGCGTTGTTACGCAGATTCGCACGCATGAGAACGACGGCTACGAAGCGCTGCAGATCGGCTTTGGCGATTCCAAGCGCTTGACCAGTCCAGAACGTGGCCATCAGCGAGCTGCCAAGAGCAGCAAGCGCTGGCTGCGAGAAGTGCCGGCCAAGGACATCTCGGAGTATGAGGTCGGCCAGGTTATCGATTGCTCGATTTTCGAAGTCGGCGCGAAGGTGGATGTGACCGGTACATCCAAGGGCAAAGGCTTTGCTGGTGTCGTGAAGCGTCACCACTTCGCTGGTGGTCCTAAGACACACGGTCAGTCAGACCGCCATCGTGCTCCAGGCTCGATTGGTTCGAGCGCAACGCCAGGACGCGTGTTCAAAGGCATGCGTATGGCGGGTCGCATGGGACACGAGAAGGTGACGACGCAGAACCTGCGGGTTGAGTACGTCGATCCTGAGAAGAACCTGATCCTGGTTCGCGGTGCTGTCCCTGGTGCGAACAACGGCAAATTGATCATCCGTCACGCAGTTAAAGCTGGCGTGGCATAGCGCTCGCGACGTCTGGAAGAGGAGATACGGTAATCAATGCAAGTTGCACTCTTTGACGTCACCGGCAAAGAAGTAGGCCAGCACGAGCTGGACGAATCGATCTTTGCCATCGAGCCGAATGTGCCGGTGATGCACCAAGCGCACCTGCGGCAGCTCGCAAACGCACGCCAGGGTACGCACAAGACGAAGAAGCGTGGCGAAGTACGCGGCGGCGGCCGCAAGCCGTGGCGACAGAAGGGCACTGGCCGAGCTCGACACGGCTCGATCCGGTCCCCTATCTGGCGAGGCGGCGGCACGGTCTTTGGACCAACCCCGCGCAGCTACGCCAAGAAGATGCCGCGCAAGATGCGCCAACTGGCGGTGCGCTCGGCGCTCTCGGCCAAGGCGATCGAGAATGAAGTCGTGGTCATCAAGGATTTGACTTCGGTCGAGCCGAAGACGAGCGCGATGAAGGCCTTGCTCGATCAGTTGCCGGTGAACGAGCGCCGGACCCTGATCGTGGTTGGACCAGAGGGTGAGTGGGACGCGGTCTATCGTTCGGCACGAAATCTCCCGAATGTGAAGATCATCCGTGCTGGCTACGTCAATATTCACGATGTGCTGACACACGAGCGGTTGCTGCTGACGACGGAAGCTGTTGAGTCGATCCATAACACGTGGGCTGTGAGGTAGGCGGACGATGGCAGGTTTGCATTACACGCAGGTGCTCAAGCGCCCGATCATTACCGAGCGCAGCACTGATATCACGCCCCTCGGCCAGTATGTGTTCGAGGTCGACATGCGGGCGAACAAGCAACAGATACGAGAAGCCGTGGAGCGAATCTTCGATGTGACCGTCGAGAAGGTCAACACGATGATCGTCAAGCCAAAGAAGCGCCGTGTTTATCGTGCGCGACGCTCGGCACAGTTCGGCAAGATCTCGGCCTATAAGAAGGCGATCGTCACGGTTGGACCGGACGATACGATTGACATCTTCGGCGATATCTAGCGGCGAATACGGAGGGAACTGAGATGACAGTACGCAGATACAAGCCAACATCTCCGGGCCGCCGCGGGATGACCACGCTCGATAAGAGCGATATCACCCGTAACGATCCGGAGAAGGGCCTGATCGAGATCATCAAGAAGAAGGCAGGACGCGACTCGCAAGGTCACATCAGCGTTCGCCATCG
>CAYNTE010000266.1:0-2328 GCA_964399615.1 uncultured Thermomicrobiales bacterium | reverse complement strand
CTCCTGAGAGATCCTTCGACAGGCTCAGGATGACAACCTACGTGGTCGTTGGGATTGGGGCGATGAGGGAGCAGGGGCGATCCCCTGAGAGATCCTTCGACAGGCTCAGGATGACAGGGGGGCGGGGTCGTCTTAGTGGGGGCAATAGGAGGCAGGGGCGATCTCCGGAGAGGTGCTTCGGCTAGCGCTCAGGATGACGTTCTCGGGTGGTCGTTTGGGTGGGGGCGGTGGGAGTCTCTACATTGAGACGCGCCAGCGGTGTGTCTCTACGTGGTTGGTGGTGTGATAGTAGGCATCCTCTGATCGGAATGGGTAGGCTAGAGGGGATATTGGAGGGAACGATGATGAATAGCAATGGAGCCAGTGACGTGAGTGAGGGAGTACGGGTTCGCTTTGCGCCGAGCCCGACGGGGGATCTGCATGTTGGTGGGGTGCGGACGGCGCTCTTTACCTATCTCTTTGCACGGCAGCATGAGGGTTCGTTCATTCTGCGGATCGAGGATACGGATCGCAAGCGCTACGACGCGGGCAGTCTGGCGACGATCACGGAGGCGCTGCGCTGGTGCGGGATTGATTGGGACGAGGGACCGGAAGCGGGCGGCGAATACGGGCCGTATTTCCAGAGCGAGCGACTGGAGATTTATCAGGAGCACGCGGCCTGGCTGGTGGAGCACGGGCACGCCTATGAGTGCTACTGCTCGCCGGAGCGGCTGGCGCGGGTGCGTGAGGAGCAGCGCAAAGCGGGCTTGCCACCGGGCTATGACCGTCACTGCCGGAATTTGACGGAGGAGGAGCGGCAGGAGCGTCGGGATCAGGGTATTACACCAGTGATCCGGCTGAAGATGCCGCTGGAGGGTGTGACCTCGGGCTATGACTTGCTGCGCGGTGAGATCACGTTCGAGAACAGCAAGCTGGAAGATGCGGTGCTGTTGAAGTCAGACGGCTTTGCGACCTATCACCTGGCGGCGATGGTGGATGATCATCTGATGAAGGTGAGTCACATCATGCGGGGCGAGGAGTGGATTCCATCGTTCCCGCTGCACATCCAGATCTTCAAGGCGTTTGGCTGGGAGATGCCGGTGGTGGCGCACATGCCGACGATTTTGAAGCCGGATGGCAAGGGGAAGCTCTCGAAGCGGGACGGGGCGGCGAGTACGCTGGCTTTCCGCGCTGAGGGGATTTTGCCGGAGGCACTGGTGAATTATCTGGCGCTGGTGGGCTGGTCGTACAACGATCGAGATGAGATCTTCTCGATGGCTGAGTTGATCGAGAAGTTCAAGCTGGAGGATGTGAACCCATCGGCGGCACGCTTCAACTACGACAAGCTGCACTGGATGAACCAGTACTACATCAACCATGTGCTGGATGTGGAGACGCTGACGGACCGGGCGCTGCCGTGGCTGCGGGATGCGAACCTGATCGGCGAAGCGCCTGAAGGTTCGGCTGAACGGGAGCTGGCCGAGGCGGCGATCGGGCTGGTGCAGGACAAGATGAAGTTTCTGACGGAAGCGCCGTTCTTGACGAGCTATTTCTTTGGCGAGCCAGATGAGTACGAGGCGGAGCTGCTGGTGCCGCGCAAGACGGAGCCAGCGGAGGCGCTTGCGGCGTTGAAGGCGAGTCGCGAGGCGATTGCTGAGCTAGGTGTCGAGGATGAGGCGGCGCTGGAGGAGCGGTTGCGCGCGCTGGCGGGCGATCTGGGTCTGAAGGCGGGCCAGATGTTCATGCCGATTCGTGTGGCGGTGACGGGCAGGACGGCGTCGCCAGGCTTGTTCGAGACGCTGCGTGTGGTGAACACGGAGCGGTCGTTGGAGCGGCTGGACGCTGCGATTGCGAAGCTGGAGGGGTAAGGGACGGGAAGGATTATGTCTTCGGCGTAAAGGCGCAACGCTAGATGGTCATCCCGACCGAAGTGGAAGGATGATCTCTCGGGCAGGTGGTAAGGCGCGGGGCCACATCGAGTCATTGGCGATCTCCTGAGAGATCCTTCGACAAGCTCAGGATGACAGGGGGGCGTGGTCGTGCGATTGGGACGATGAGAGGTCGGGACAGTCGTTCCGGAGATGTAACACCGCCTGCCATTGTCCGCCTTGAGTGACCACCCCCGTTGTCATCCAGAGCGAAGCGCAGCGCAGTCGAAGGATCTCTCACCTGGCCGGGCAACCGAGACGAACGTCCCGTCGATTTCACGATCTCATGAGAGATCCTTCGACAAGCTCAGGATGACAAGTAGCGTGGTCGTTTGGCTGGGGATGATGAGAGCTTCCGACGATCTTATGAGAGATCCTTCGACAGGCTCAGGATGACAGGGGGGCGTGGTCGTTTGGCTGG
>CAYNTE010000265.1:0-2342 GCA_964399615.1 uncultured Thermomicrobiales bacterium | reverse complement strand
ACCATGCATGCCGCCGGGATGAAGTACAGCGGCTAGACTCGTTGGGCCTCTTCTTCCAGCTCGCTTTCGTCTGGCATCAGCCAGCGATGCGCCCAGTTCTCGATCGCGAGCATGACCGGCGCAAGATCGCGCCCCTTGGCCGTCAATTCATACTCAGTTCGCACTGGGGTCGATGGAATGATCTTTCGCACAATCACTCCTTCGGCCTCAAGTTCTTTTAACCGTTCAGAAAGCATACTCGGTGTCAGCGCTGGAATCGCCAGCTTGATTTCGTTGAAATGCTGCACGTCATCGAGCAGCGCACGGAGAATCGCCCCGGTCCACCGCCGGCCGATCATCTCCGCCGCGTGATGGAAGTAAGGACAAAACGTATGTTCGTTGTTGTGACCGTTCCCGTTCATCATAGCTCCTAAAGTCTACTCGAAATTGCTCAGCCTCGTTGGAATACACGAGCTAGTACTAATGTTATACTAGATCAGAGAAAGATACTGGGGCCAGCGGAGGTCCCCAGCCGATACATAACCCAACGCGGAGGAGGAGAACCAATGACCGCACAGACTCAGGCAAAGACGTGGAGCATCGACGGCGCGCACTCGACGGCGGAATTCACCGTGCGTCACATGATGATTTCGACCGTTCGTGGCTCGTTTAGCACGTTTACCGGTGAGATCCATCTCGATCCCGATCACCCCGAAGAGGGCTACGTCGAAGCCAAAATCGATGTCACCTCGATCACAACCGGTGAAGAGCAGCGCGACAACCACCTGCGTTCCGCTGACTTCTTCGAGGTCGAGAAGTTCCCACACATCACCTTCAAGAGCACGAGCGTCAAGGCCAAGAGCGAGAATAAGTTCATCGTGACCGGCGATCTCACGATTCGTGACGTCACCAAGCCTGTGGATCTTGAAGTCGAATATCTCGGTCGCATGCCCAAGGATCTCTTCGGCAAGGATCGTGTTGCCTTTGTGGCCACCACCAAGATCGACCGCGAAGAGTTCGGGCTAACCTGGAATCAGGCGCTTGAGACCGGCGGTGTCCTGGTCAGCAAGGACATCAATATCGAACTCAATATCGCCGCCGTCGCTGACTAATCAACCAACCCATCTACACGTTCCCTTGGGGCCGGTCCATCCCCGGCCCCTCTCTCTATCTTGAACAGGAGCACAGCAATGACGCTGCAAACCACGGGAGTACATCACATCACCAGCATCGCCGGAGATGCCCAGGACTACTACCGCTTTTACACACACGTGCTCGGTTTGCGCCTCGTCAAGCGCACGGTCAACTTCGACGATCCCCACACCTATCACCTCTACGTCGCCGACCAGACAGGCTCCCCCGGCACCGTCCTGACCTCGTTCCCGTGGGGCGCTGGTGGGAAGCGTGGAGACGTCGGCCGTGGCCAGGTGGCAGCGATCAGTCTTGCCATCCCCAGGGATGCCACCAGATATTGGGTCGAGCGGCTGCGCCACCACGGCTACGAGCCACATCTTCCCACAGGGTTCTTCGATGAAGAGATCATCCGCATCGCCGATCCCGATGGCGTGATCATCGAACTCGTTGCGGTGACAGCGCCGGTCGATCCCGCCGACCCATCTGCCAGTCCGGTTCCCCTCGATCACGCACCGCAGCATATCCATAGCTTGCTGCTGCATTCATGGGATCCAGCGGCAACCGCGCAATTCATGGAAGAAGAACTCGGTTTCCATACTGTTGGTGAGCAAGCGGGCCGCATCCGGCTGCAGACAAACGCCGGCGGACCCGCATCGCAAGTCGATATCCTGAGCATTACTGCCGATCTGCCACCCGGCCGCTTCGGTGTCGGCACCATTCACCACGTCGCCTGGCGCGCCGCAGATGACCAGCAGCAACTCGCCTGGCTGGAGAGACTGCGCGAGCTCGGCTACAACGTCTCCGACGTCCGGGATCGCCAGTACTTCCGCTCGATCTACTTCCGGGAACCAGGCGGCATCATCTTCGAAATCGCCACCGACGGCCCCGGCTTCGCGATCGACGAAGCCCCCGACGCCCTGGGCACCAACCTCCAGCTCCCACCCTGGTACGAAGACCGCCGCCAGGAAATCGAAGACCATCTCCCACCGTTCGAAACCAACTAGGTTTTGGCGGGATCCGGGGACCGGGAATCGGGAGTCGGGGGTCGGGTGCGGCCAAGGATTGGGGATTGGAGTCCGAGCGGGGTCGCACACCACCCTTTTCGTAGAGGCGCCGCCGCTGGTGCGCCTCAATGCCTCAGCCGCTCATCGTTCCCATTGAGATAACCCCGCCCCCTGTCATCCTGAGCTTGTCGAAGGATCTCTCGGGAAATCGTCGGCATGGAGGGA
>CAYNTE010000264.1:0-2347 GCA_964399615.1 uncultured Thermomicrobiales bacterium | reverse complement strand
CCGGTATCTTCTTCGACAATCGAGAGTCGCTGGCGCCAGCAAAAACTGGTGCGGATTAGCGCCAAGCGACTAGGCTACAATCGCTCCGTCTCACACTCATTGAAGGAGCGATGTTATGCGAGATCTGCTGCGAGATACTGCCGAGCGCGCCAGCCAGTACCTGGAATCATTGCAAGAGCGACCGGTGCAGCCTTCGGCACAGGCACTGAGCCGGATAGATGCGTTGGGCGGTCCACTGCCCGAGGGTCCGAGCGACCCGGCGGAGACACTGGCGCTGCTGGATGAGATTGGGTCACCGGCGACCGTGGCATCCGCGGGTCCTCGCTATTTCGGATTCGTGACTGGTGGATCGCTGCCGGCCAGTCTGGCTGCGAACTGGCTGGCGGGCGCCTGGGACCAGAATGCAGCACTCTCGACATCATCGCCGCTTGCAGCCCAGCTGGAATCAATTGTCATTCCCTGGCTCCTCGATGTGCTCGGCTTGCCCGCTGGCTCAGGCGCGAGCATTGTGACCGGCGCATCGATGGCGAATTTCTGCTGTCTGGTGGCGGCACGGCATGCGCTACTGGCGCGTGAGGGCTGGAATGTCGAGGAGGATGGGCTGTTTGGTGCTCCGCCGATCACGGTCATCGTTGGTGACGAGGTGCACGTCTCGATCCTGAAGGCACTCTCGCTGGCCGGATTCGGCCGAACGCGGGTGATCAGAGTGCCAGTCGACGGGCAAGGGCGGATGCGGGCCGATGCGCTGCCGGAGATCGCCGGTCCGACGCTGGTCTGCCTCCAGATCGGCAACGTCAACACTGGCGCGATGGATCCAGCGAACGAGATTTTCGACCGGCTAGAGGGGTCTGGCGCATGGGTCCATGTCGACGGCGCGTTCGGCCTCTGGGCGACGGCGAGCCCGAAGCTCAAGCATCAGGTACAGGGGGTAGAGCGGGCTGATTCGTGGGCGACAGATGGACATAAATGGCTGAATGTGCCCTATGACTCCGGCATCGCCTTTGTTCGTGATCCCGATCACCTGAAAGGTGCGATGTCGGTTGGGGCTGCCTACCTCGTCATCGACGATCAGCGGCAACCAGCCGATTACGACCCAGGGTTCTCACGCCGGGCACGGGCGGTCGAGATTTGGGCAGCGCTGCGATCGCTTGGTCGCACAGGTATCGCTGAGATGATCGAGCGCAACTGTGCCCAGGCATCTCGGATGGCCGATGAGCTGGCTGATGCAGGATTCGAGATACTGAACGAGGTGACGCTCAACCAGGTGCTGGTCAGCTTCGGCGATGACGACACGACACAGCGCGTGATCGCCCAGGTGCAACGCGACGGTGTTCTCTGGGCCGGTGGCAGCACCTGGCAGGGTCGAGCCGCGATGCGCATCAGCGTCTCGAACTGGTCGACCACCGACGCCGACGTCGACCGCAGTGTTGAAGCGATCTGCGCCGCGGCAGAGGAGGTGATTCCGGCTTAGTCGTGATCCGGCCACTTGTATCGTTATAACATTGTGCTAACATTGTTGAGCGTTTCCATATGCGCAAGCGTCCATAGCTGGAATGAGGTGACTGGAATGGCACGAAGGATTATTCAGGCTGGCAATAGTTTGGCAGTGACGCTCCCTTCGGACGCGCTTGATCGATTGCAGCTTGGTCTCGGATCTGAAGTCGATGTCGAGTTGGATGCTGAGACCCAGAGCATCCGCATCACGCCAGCTGAGCCAATCGTTTCGATTGATCCGGATTTCGATGCGCGCTTACGAGCATTTATCGAGCGATATCGGCCGGCACTTGAGTCCCTTGCACAGCGTTAGGTATCTGACTGCCGAGGAGATCCTCTATATCCACCACTTCATCATTGAGGAGACCGGCGGCAGTCATGGGCTGCGCGACGAAGGGCGACTGCTGGCTGTCGTTGCCAGGCCACTCACGTCGTTTGGCGGCGACGAGTTGTTTCCAACCGTCTTTCAGAAGGCTGCCGCCTTGACCCATGGCCTCATCATGGGGCACCCATTTGTCGACGGCAATAAGCGCTCGGCAATGGCAGCTGCAAACATGCTTTTGGAAGAGAATGGCTGGCAGATTGCCTCTGGACAGCAGGAGCTGGAAGATTATGCCGTCTTCATTGCGACGGATGCCCCTGAAGTGGCGGACATCGCAGACTGGATGGAAGCTCACAGCGTCCCATTCGCTAAGTAGCTCGCTCTAATCTGCTACAATCCGCCTCGTTCGATGAATTTGCGTTTCATGCACCAGGAGGAGAGACCCATGCGCCAGACGTTGAAGAACGCAGCTAACTCACGCGCCTTCAACGAAAGAATCACGCATGGAGATCATCAATATCGGCATCCTGG
>CAYNTE010000263.1:0-2348 GCA_964399615.1 uncultured Thermomicrobiales bacterium | reverse complement strand
GCCCGCTCCGCCGCCATTGCCCAGATCATGGACCGCGAGGCCGTCGATGCCTGTATTGTGGCCGGAGTCGGCGAAACCGTCACCCTGAAGGTCGGCGGCAAGCACGACGAGTATCACGGTGATCCCGTCGAAGTCACCGGCATGGTGCGGATGATCCACGAGGGCACCTTCACCATCGGTGGCGTCATGGGACGCGGGACCCGAGCCAGCCGAGGTCGCACCGTCGTGCTGGAGATCAACGGCCCCGACGGTATCGAGCTGCAGCTCACCGACCTGCGTGGTCACCCGAGCGATCTCAACTTCTTCCGTGCCTTTGGGATCGAGCCGACTGAGCGACGCATCCTGGTGCTCAAGAGCGCTGCCCACTTCCGGGCCGCCTTTGAGCCTATCGCCACCAAGGTCATCGAGATCGATGCGCCGGGCATCAGCACTCCGAAGCTCTCGTCACTCGACTACCAGCACCTCACCCGACCGATCTACCCGCTAGATGGCGATTTCCAGTGGACGCCGGAGGCCGAAGATGGACGGAGTAGCGGCAGCTAGATGACCCTCAGCAACCGCCAGATCGCCAGTCTCTTTCGCAAACACGCCGATCTGATGGAGATCTCCGGCGGCAATCGCTATCGCATCAACGCCTTTCGCCGGGCGGCAGATTCGATCCGTCGCTTCGATTCACCGCTGGTGGAGGAGCCGGACCCGACCGTCGTGCCCAACATCGGCGCTGGGCTGGCCGAGGTGGTTGCTGAGATTGTCGCGACTGGCACATTCGCCGAGCATGAGGATCTGCTGACCGAGCTGCCTAGCTCACTGCCCGCCCTCTTCGATATCCCCGGTCTCGGTGCAAAACGTATCAAGCGCTTTTATGACGAGCTATCAATCACGTCGCTCGATGAGCTGGAGGCTGCCGCCGCATCGCACCGCCTGCAAACCATGAAGGGCATCGGCGCCAAGGCCGAAGCGCAGATTCTCGAAGGTATCGCCTTCCTACGCAAACGCACAGGCCGTGCGTCCATCGGCGTCAGTCTGCCACTCGCCGAACGTATTGCTGCCGATCTCAGCGAGAAGATGAGGATTTCCGTCTACGTCGTTGGTTCGGTCCGCAGGATGTGCGAGACCATCGGCAATCTCGATCTGCTCGCCGTCAATGACCAGCCGGAAGCCATCTTCCGCGCCACTGAAGAGATCGTCAGCGTTCGCTCACGTACAGCTCAAGGCGAGGGGCCCGATTGGGCCAACTTCGAGCTTGAACAAGGCATCGAGCTGCGCGTATTCGTCAGTCCGCCAGCTTCGGCTGGTCGCATTCAGATCCTCACCACCGGTTCGGCCGCCCATATCTCCGAGCTTGGCGGACCCGATGCTGTCCCCGATGGTCCAGACGAAGCGACCTGCTACCGAGCGCTCGGCATGGACTGGATTCCGCCGGAGTTGCGCGAGGGTCGCGGCGAAACGGAGCTTGCTCGGGCTGGCACGCTGCCCACGTTGATCGAGCTATCTGATATTCGCGGCGATCTTCACCTCCACTCCACCTGGTCCGACGGGGCTGGCACGATCCTGGAGATGGCGCAGGCAGGCCATGCGCTGGGCTATGAATTCATGGCTATCTGCGATCACTCTGGCGGGCTCACCATCGCCAATGGCCTGACCCCCGAGCGGATCCGTGCCCAGCGGGCAGAGATCGAGAGCCTGGCTGGCGAGGCGCCCTTGCAGCTGCTGGCAGGCTCTGAAGTCGAGGTTCATCGCGACGCCACGCTCGACTTTTCCGACGATATACTGGCCGGTCTCGATCTCGTCGTTGCCTCGCTGCACAGTGGCATCCGGCAAGACCGCGAGACGATCACCGATCGCATCTGCCAGACGCTCTCGAACCCCAACGTCGACATCGTCGCCCACCCAACAGGGCGTCTGATCGAGCGTCGCCAGGGAGCGGATTATGACTGGCAGCGCGTCATTGCGACCGCGCTGGAGACCGGCACTGCGCTGGAGATCAACGCCGACCCTGCACGCCTCGATATGCGTGAGGAGCATGCCCGCCAGGCCGCTGAAGCTGGCGTCCTGATTGCCATCGACTCCGACGCCCACCACCCCAGCGGCCTCCTCAACATGCGCTACGGTGTCGGCATCGCCCGCCGAGCCGGTATCCAAGCTCACCAGGTCATCAACACCTGGCCCCTCGAAACCCTCTTAGAATGGCTGGCCACCCACAAACGACCCGCCTCCCTGCACCCGTAGAGACGTGCCACTAGCGCCTCGATGGCCAGACTCAGAACTCCCGTTTCAGAATGTCACGTCAGATAGTCATCCCGAGGAATGCGAGGGGTCTCTCCGGAAGATCGTCGGCCACGCTGACC
>CAYNTE010000262.1:0-2404 GCA_964399615.1 uncultured Thermomicrobiales bacterium | reverse complement strand
TGCGACAGCTCCATCACCGTGCCGCTCGGGGTGCCGGCCGTGCTCGACGCCGACGCGGGCACGTTGTCGCTCGAGGTCCCGGCGTTGGCCTGAGCGCGAATCAGGCGGGAATTTCCCAGCTCGTGCTCGACCGCACGCCAGCTTCAGGCAGGAACCTGAGCGGTCGTCACCCTCTATCGCGTTGACGAAGACTTCTTCGATTCGTGACCGGCGGGGCGGCGGCGCATCCAGACGTGTCGGGGGTGGCGTGTTCAATGGCGATCATGAGATGACGGGCGCCGCGCACGTGCTTACCGGCGTCGCTCGGTCCGATGGGGAGGACGGATGCCAGGCGGACGAGATGAGATCGTTCAACTTTCGCTCGAAGATTTTGCGAACCGATGCGCTGAATCCGGCCACGTCAAATGCCATGGCACCGAGAGCTGTCTTGATGCCCTCGACTCTCACCGAGCAACTGTGGTCGCCGAGGGGCTAGCTCGGGCCTTTGACGTGAGGACCATTGCTCAGAACTACACGCGGCTGCAACCAGCCGCGACCTGGCCGACGGCCGCGCTGATGCACACCGTCAGCACTGAGTTGCTCGTACCTCCCTGGCGTGCGTCGCCAAGCGCCCGGTCCATCCGACTGTCGAGCGCGTTGGCTCGGCTCGGTGAGCGAGGGATCCCGCCCGATGGGATCATCCGGACCTGTCTGGGGCGCGAGCTGCGCCGAGCGATCTTCATCCGCACAGCATGGTCCTGGTGCGGAGTGGCAACAGGCGAGCTCGAGTTCGACGGTCTGCCGCGCGCCCTACGTGATTGGCTGCAGCTCGCTCAAGACATCGAGACCAGTCTCCCGGGCGCTCCCTTTGCCGTTCTGACATTGCTCGAGGGGAGTGCGGCAAGGGTAACGTTCGACAACTGGTTGAAGACGGCGCCGCTTTCCAGCGTCCTGGCGTGGAGCCGAGACAGGGAAATCGAGGACATCTCCAACGATGAGATGGTGCTGCACGCTGGTGCTGACGCGACACGCTGGGTCGTGGACCGGTTCAATCACACTCTACTCGACGATTGGCAGCGTTCGTCGCTTGAATGGGAACTTGCCTTTCAGCACCAACCGACGCTGATCGCTGACCGGGTGGGATTGACGGCCGAGCTTCTGTCCGAGCGTCTTGTCACGGCAGAAATGGTCCACGCCGCGATGGTGCGGCACTTGTGTACACCGCGAAGCACGACGCCGGTCATTGAAGATCTGACCGTGCCAGAGATCATCAGCCAGCTTGTTGCTCTCGGTCGTTCTGGCGATATAGATCAAGCTCGGTCACTGATCAAGCAAGCTTCACAACTGGCTCCGGACGACGCACACCTCGCAAATGCGCTTGCGTTCTTCACGATCCCAAGTGATCCCGATCGTGCTATCGCAGAGTTCCAGCGACTTCCGTTCGGCGACAACTTGCCGCCGACACTGCGGTTCATCAACCTAGCTTCCGCGAACCTTGCCGCAGGAAGGCTCGACGAGGCCCACGAACTGGGCGAACGCGTGGCACATCTAGCTGCGTCCGACCCAGCAATCCTATGGCTCTGGCTCCCGACGGCGCTGACCCCAGGGTCGAATGGCAAGCGCATCGAAAGCTATCGAGCCTCCGACTGGCTCAAGGAGTTCAGGAGCGTCATAGCTCAGCAAAGAGCCGCTGAAGCTCCTTCATCGGAGCCATGAGTTGGAGCGAGTCGACCGGTGACTCGAGGAAGTCGCCGTGGGCCAGGTAGAAGGCCCGGGCCCTGTCGTCACGGGCATGGACCAGTACGGCCCGCGCGCCGACGCTGTCGCTGATCACGACCGAACGATGCAGCGCGTCGCGCAACAAGCCCGCGCCGAGGCCGTAGCCCTGCCATCTCTGGTCGACTGCGAGGCGGGCGAGCAGGATGCACGGAATCTGCTGCGGCGCAGCCTTCGCCAATGCACTGGGTGCGGCTTCCTTTTCGACAACGGAGACGGAGATCGCGTAATAGCCAACGACCTGATCGCCGTCAAGGCTGACGTAAGTTGTGGCATTGTTGGCGCGTTGATTCTGCCATGCGTAGCGAGTCAACCACTGATCCAACTCCATGGCTCCGCTGACGAACCCATCACGTTGATGGGCGCGCTGGAGCTTCTCGGGGCGGGCTGGATGTCGGTTCATGCCTGGTCCTGGAACGGGTCCGGCCGGTCCAGCAGGCGCTTGAACTTGGCGTCCGAAGGAAGAGGCGCGTCCAGGAGGCGCTCGAACTCGTCCCACTGCTGATCGTCGACGACAAACCATCTCCGGTCGGCTAGCACACGCTCAGCGTGCTCAATCGCGCTATCCAGAATGAAGTCTGTCATGGTGTGGTCCGTTGCAGCGGCGGCGCGTCGCATCCGTGCGGCGCGATGCGCCCGGCCGGCGCGG
>CAYNTE010000261.1:0-2453 GCA_964399615.1 uncultured Thermomicrobiales bacterium | reverse complement strand
CATCGACCCGATTGAGGTGGTCGAGCAATACGGCGCCGATGCGACGCGCTACTACCTGCTGCGCGAGGTCTCGCCCGGACGCGATGGCGATTTCTCGATCCGCCGGCTGATCGAGCGCTACAACAGTGACTTGGCCAACGACCTCGGCAATCTCGTCAACCGCAGCGTCAGCATGATCAACCGCTATCGCGATGGCAAGATCCCCGGGGCTGGAGAGCCGGGTGATCTGGAGCGGGAACTCGCGGCGACGCTGGCCAGTGCCGAGGAGCGTTCGCTCGATCTCTGGCGCGAGTATGAGCCGCAACAAGCCCTCAACGCGATCTGGGAGGCGGTAACGGCCACCAACACCTACATCGAGCAGTCCGCGCCGTGGGTGCTGGCTCGGTCTGCCCGCGATGGCGACGAGACGGCCGCCAAGCAGCTCGATACCGTGCTGGCCACGCTGCCAGCGACGATCGGTCGCATCGCCTGGCACCTGCAGCCTGCGATTCCGGCCTCGGCAAAGGAGATCGGCCGCCAGCTTGGCTTCAGCGAGCTTGGTGGGTCCCCGGCAGCGGGTCAGCGAGTGACCGATCCCTCGCCAATCTTCCCGCGCATCGAGGTGGAGGAGACGCAGCCGGCGTCGTGAGACTGAAAACCCGCGTCAGAGTGGCGATAATAGGGAAATAGGGTTAGGATGTAAGCGTACGTACTCCTGGAGGTGGTCGATGAGTATTGATCACGAGCGATTCATGCGAGCCGCGCTCGAAGAGGCGGTGAGAGCTCGATCTGAGGGAAATAGCGGAGTTGGGTCAGTCATCGTTCGGGATGGTGAGGTCATCGCTCGTGGGCGAAACCTCGTCGAAACCGAGTTCGATGTTACCGCCCACGCCGAGACGGTTGCCTTGCGCCAGGCTGGACAGGCGTTGCGGACGATCGAATTCCCAGGTTGCACGCTCTACACCACGTACGAGCCCTGCCCGATGTGTGCTGGTGCCATCATGCTCAGCGGTATCTCGACGCTCGTGTTGGGCGGGCGACTCGACCCAGAACGTAGCAGATGGGCTGGCCGCTATTCGGTTGAGAAGATCATCCAAGATCTGGGGATGAGCGACCGAATCCAGATTGTGACCGGCGTGCTACAGGAAGAGTGTGAGGCGCAGATGGAGTAAACCCCTCAGCGGAAGGGGCCGGTACTTATGAACCAGTGGATAGCCGACTTTAAGGCGTTTGCTCTGAAGGGCAATTTTATCGACCTGGCTGTGGCGTTCATCCTTGGTGTCGCGTTCGCGGCTGTGGTCACGTCACTGGTCGATAACATCTTTATGCCGTTGATCGGCGCGATCGTTGGCACCGAATCTCTGGCCGCCAAGACGTTTACGATCGGTGACGCGGTCTTTGGTTATGGCGCGTTCCTGGCGGCTTTGGTGGACTTCATCCTCATCGCGCTCATCCTCTTCATCGTCATCAAGATCTATAACCGCTATCGCGCGGCGGAAGAAGCAACGACCAAGAGCTGCGAGTTCTGCGCCACCAGCATCCCGCTGAGTGCCACTCGCTGCCCGAATTGCACCTCGGAGTTGACTGTCGCCGCCTAGCGCGATGCTGGTTGCTCCAGCCAGCCGGTGATCTCCTTGGTGACCTGCAACGTGCGCGATCCCTCGGTCGGCTGCACATATCCCTGGCGCTCCAGTGCAGTCAGGATAGCTGCGCCGAGGGATCCTGCCACATGCGGTTTGCGCTCGGTCCAGTCTGGGCAGGCGTAGGCAAAGCGCCGGTTGCTGCCTGGCGCTGGCAGCTCGACCCCACGTGCCGTCAGCTCGCGTTCGCCCTGTTTGGTCAGCACAAAGCTCGGCTGGAGTAATCCGGAATCGTCTTCTCGCGGCTCAATCCAGCCTTCGGTCAGCAGGTGATCACAGAGCTGCACGCCATGAATCCCCGCCAGGTGGTCGTAACACGACCTCGCCTGTTGCATCGCTGGTCCAGCCTTGCGGATCGCCGCTGCTGCGTTGCGGCTTGCCCGATTCGGATCGAATTTGGCCGGTGTCCGGCCGATCGCAGCGATGGCGCCGGCAATCGAATCGTCGCCGATGCAGTAGAGCGTCTGCCGTCCGGCACGCTCCCGAACCACCCAGCCAGCCTCTCGGAGAATGGCCAGGTGAGACGAGATGCGCGGTTGCAAGGCTCCGGTCTTGGCCACCAGCCCTTGCACCGTCTTTGAGCCCTCGATCAGCGCTAGGACAATCTCCAACCTCAGCGGATCTGCCAGCAATGAAGCCGCCCGCGCGACATGCTCACGATTCGTATCCATGATAGTGACCTCCTGTTGAAGGTGACGGCGAACTTGTAGGCATCAATGTTAGCATATATCTGCAATGACGTATACGTGCAAAATCACCGTACTCATCCCCCTTATCGTCCCCATCCAGACGACCTCTCCCCCATGTCATCCTGAGCCTGTCGAAGGATCTCTC
>CAYNTE010000260.1:0-2457 GCA_964399615.1 uncultured Thermomicrobiales bacterium | reverse complement strand
GTGGTGCGGGTTGGGGTGGATGCCGGGGGGACGTTTACGGATGTATGTGTGTTGGGGGATTCGGGCGAGGTGGGGGTCTTTAAGCTGCCTTCGACGCCGGATGATCCGAGCCGCGCGATCGTGGCTGGGGCGGCACAGGTGCTGGCATCCGCGGGGGCTGAGGCCGGGGGTGTTCGCTACTTTGGGCATGGCACGACAGTTGCGACGAATGCGCTGCTGGAGCGCAAGGGCGCCAAGGTCGGGCTGATTACGAGCGCGGGATTTCGGGATTTGCTGGAGCTTGGCCGCCAGCTGCGACCAGATCTCTATGATCTGCAAGTTGACAAGCCTGTCGCTCTGGTACGCCGGCGGGACCGGCTGGAGGTGCCGGAGCGGATGCGTCATGATGGCCAGGTAGAGACCCCGCTGGATGAGGATGCGACGCGGGCAGCTATCGAGCAGCTGCTGGCGCATGATGTCGAGGCGGTGGCGGTTTGCTTCCTCTATAGCTATCTCTACCCGCAACATGAGCAGCGCGTGGGCGAGCTGCTGCGTGAGCTGGCGCCGGATGTCTATGTGAGTCTGTCGCACGATGTGCTGGCGGAGTTTCGGGAGTATGAGCGCTTCTCAAGCACGACGGTCAACTCGTTCATCGGGCCGGTGATGGCGCGCTATATCCGCCGTCTGCGGGAGCAGGTGATGGAGCTGGGGGTCGCGCGCGATCCCTATATCACGCAATCGAATGGTGGGGTCATCTCGCTGGACGAGGCGGTGCAGCGACCGGTACGCACGGTGCTCTCTGGGCCTGCGGCCGGGGTGATCGGCGCGCAGACGGTTGCGGCTGAGGTTGGCATCGAGAACATCATCACCTTCGACATGGGCGGCACGAGCACGGACGTCTCGCTGATCGAGGGTGGACAGGTGAAGATGGGGCTCGATCTGGCGGTGGCGGGCTACCCGATTCGCGCGCCGATGCTAGATATCCATACGGTCGGCGCGGGTGGCGGCTCGATAGCCTGGATCGACTCGGGCGATCACCTGAAGGTAGGTCCGCAGAGTGCGGGGGCGGAGCCGGGACCGGCGGGATACGGCCGGGGTGGGACCGAGGCGACGGTGACGGACGCGAATCTGGCGCTGGGTATCCTCAGCCGGGAGTCGCTGCTGGGCGGGCAGATGGATGTCGACGCGGCTGCGGCTGACCGGTCAATCGATGCGCTGGTGGAGCGGCTTGGGCTACCGCGCGTCGAGGTTGCGGATGGCATCCTGGCTATCGTGACGATCAACATGGCACGCGCGATCCGGGTGATCTCGATCGAGCGCGGCTACGATCCGCGCGATTTCACGCTGGTGGCGTTCGGTGGGGCGGGTCCGTTGCATGCAACGCGGCTGGCACGTGAGCTGGAGATCCCGCGCGTGCTCGTGCCGCCGTCGCCGGGGATCTTGTGTGCGCTGGGATTGCTCGTGGCGGATCTGCGCGCCGATTTCTCGCGCACGGTGGTGCTGACCGCGACCGAGGATGGGCTGGATGCCATGAACGCGGCACTTGGCGATCTGGCGCGACGGGCCGAGGAGTGGCTGGACCGTGAGGAGATGCCGACTGGCCAGCGTGAAGTGAGCGCGACGGTGGATATGCGTTATGTCGGGCAGAACTACGAACTCTCGATCCCGCTGGCGAGCACTCGCGTTGAGGCGTCTGATCTGGCGGATATCCTGGATGGGTTTCATCGGGAGCATGACCGGGCCTATGGTTTCGCGGCCGAGGACGAGCCGGCGCAGTTCGTTACCTGTCGGGTCGAGGCGCGTGGGCTGGTGCCGCGCCCGGATCTGCCGCGGCCAGCGCACGTGGAGGGACCGGCGCAGGAGGTGGACCGGCGTCGGGTGTACCTGAGTGAGCTTTCGGAGTGGCAGGAGATTCCGATCTACGAACGCAGCACGTTGCTCGCTGGCCAGTGGTTTAGAGGTCCGGCTATCGTGGAGCAGATGGATTCGACGACGCTGGTGCTGCCTGGACAGCGGGTCGAGGTGGACGCGATCGGCAACTTGATCATCACGGAAGGGTCGCAGGCATGAGCACGCAGACGGTTTCGATCGACCCAATCACGGTCGAGGTGATTGGCTCAGCCTTCATGTCGATCGTTGAGGAGATGGGCACGAGTCTGATCCGGGCATCCTACTCGACGAATATCAAGGAGCGGCGGGATTGCTCGACGATTCTCTTCGATATCAAAGGGCGGACGCTGGCGCAGGCGGAGCATATCCCTATCCATCTTGGGTCGCTGATGGGTCTGGTGGAGGAGGTGCTGCGGCGGCATGGGCTGGAGGGGATCCGGTCTGGCGATATGTTCGTCGGCAACGACGCCTACACCGGCGGCGGCACGCATCTGCCGGATATCGTGGTGCTCTCGCCGGTCTTCATTGAGGGAAAGATCGTTGCCTTCGTGGCGAACCTCTCGCATCACGCCGATTTCGTCGATCGCG
>CAYNTE010000259.1:0-2460 GCA_964399615.1 uncultured Thermomicrobiales bacterium | reverse complement strand
CGCTGCGCGGAGCCTGTCCTGAGCGTAGTCGAAGGGCTCAGGATGACATTGAGGGTGGTCGTCCGAATTGGACGATGGCAGGTGGTGGCACATCTCCAGTGAGATTCCTCGACTGCGCTCGGAATGACATGAGGCGTGGTCTTCCAACGGCTAACGTTTTTGGAGTTCACAGCGTTTCAAGAGAGATCGTGCATCTCGACGGCTGTGCGACAATTGATATGGAAGAGGCGAATGCACCTCGATCGAGCCAGTATCCCCAGAAGGGAGCATTCTATGGCAACGACTGATACAAAGCTGAAGCCCGTCCCGATGACTGATGAGGAATGGCGAGAGCATCTGACTCCGCAGGCGTACGATGTGCTGCGCCGGTCGGGCACTGAGCGGCCATTCACCGGTCACTACAACACGGTTTGGGAAGATGGCACCTATCGCTGTGCCGCGTGTGGCAACCCGCTCTTCGATAGTTCCACCAAATTCGACCACGGCTGTGGCTGGCCGAGCTTCTCGGAGGCGCTGCCGGATGCGGTCGAGTATCTGGACGATACCAGCTACGGCATGCGACGCACCGAGGTGCGCTGTGCCCGCTGTCACTCACACCTCGGCCATGTCTTCGATGATGGTCCAGAGGAGATGGGTGGCCAGCGCTACTGCATGAACAGCATTGCGATCGACCTCGACAGCGAGTAACAGAGCGCGTCGCAAGGTGAGGCATTGAAGCCGTCCGGCCCTGTGCGGTCGGGCGGCTTCGTGATATGACCACCGTATCTCGAGATGGTCAGCGGATTCACGCGGGGGACTGGATGACGCGACAGCAGGACTATAAGCGACAGGTTGGCGAGCGCGCAGCCGAGCTGGTGGAGCCGGGCATGCAGGTTGGGCTTGGCTCGGGCACAACGGCGATGGAGTTCGTTCGCGCGTTGGGTGCGCGCGTCGCGTCGGGCTTGCAGATCACGGCGGTGCCCAGCTCGGAGCGCACAGCGGCGCTGGCGGAGGAACTCGGGATCGAGCTTGTTGAGCCGGGCGGCGGGGTCGATCTGGCAATTGATGGGGCTGATGCGGTCGAGCGACGGTCTCTGACGGCTATCAAGGGGCTGGGCGGGGCACTGGTGCGAGAGAAACTCGTTGCGCTCACCGCCAGGAGGTTCGTGTTGATCGTCGACGAGAGCAAGGTGGTTGATCAGCTGAGTGAGACACAGCCACGCCTGCCGGTGCCGGTCGAGATTGAGTCATTCGGCTGGCAATGGACGCAGGCCGCGCTCGCCAAACTTGGCCGTCCCGTGCTTCGGGAAGACGCCAGCGGCCAGCCCGTGATCAGCGATAACGGCAATTTGACACTCGATCTCTTCGATGCCGACTACGCCGGTGTCGAGCAACTGAGCCAGCAGATCAAGCTGATCAGTGGAGTGGTTGACCACGGACTCTTCGTCGGACTTGCCTCTGGTGTCATCAGTGCCGGGGCGGACGGCATCGAGGAGATCTGGCTGACTCAAGGCTGACAGACGGAATGGCGCTACCTATGCGCCTGAACCTGGCGCAACGCCGCGGACGTTTGTCTCGACGGCGTAGACGCTGGTTTGTGCGGTGAGATAGAGCGTCGAGAAATCTGGGCCACCCCAGGCGAGATTGGATGGTTGCTCTTCGAGCGAGAAGGTCCCTAGGATCGTGACCTCAGTTCCTTCCGTTTCAAAGACGCAGACGCCGCCGGGCACGGTGGTCCAGATACGACCATCGGTGTCGACCTTCATGCCGTCGGTCGTGCCGGCTTTGTCGACCTTGCTGACATCCAGCATCATCTCTCCACGGCTCGATAGCGTGCCGTCGGCGAAGACGGTGTAGCGGCTGATCTTGCGATTGAGCGAGTCGGAAACGAAGATCAGCGACTCGTTGGGACTAAACGCCAGGCCGTTCGGCTTATCTAGCTCGGTGATCATCTGCTGCACTGCGCCGTTGGTGGCGATGCGGTAGACGGCCAGATGATCCAGCTCTTGCTCACCGGACCCGCCTTGCGCTTCATTGCGTAGACCGGAATCGGGATCGGTGAAGTAGACAGCGCCGGTCGATGAGACGACGATATCGTTTGGGCTGTTCAAGCGCTTGCCATCGAACGCCTCGGCCAGCGGTTCGACGGAATCGCTATCGTAGGGGGCGATGCTTACGCGCCGGCCGCCGTGCTCGCAGACCAGCAGATTGCCGTTGCCATCGAGTGTCAGGCCGTTGGGGTAGCCAGCGGGCTGGCGATAGACCTCGGCCTCGTCGTTACCCGGTCTCCAGCGATAGATGGTATCGCCAGGGATGTCGCTAAAGAGCAGGCAGGTATCGGAAGGTACCCAGAGCGGTCCCTCCGTGAATTGGAATCCGGTGCAAAGGCGTTGTTCTTCTGAAGACGCCAGCAGGTCCGAGACACCATTGTCGTTCTCGATCTTCATCGTGACTCCCTTCGTCATACAACCTACAACTATA
>CAYNTE010000258.1:0-2563 GCA_964399615.1 uncultured Thermomicrobiales bacterium | reverse complement strand
AAGACTCCGCTAACGCCGACGAACATCTGGAGTGGCGCGCCGCGCTGGATGTGCAAGTGAATGCTGTCGTTGGGGAGGGAACAGTTCCCTACCCGAACGCTGCGGTCCAGCTCTTCACCGGGCTGGATAGTGAGCCGGATGGTGTCTGCGATGACACATCAATGCCACTCGGCACCTTCTACACTGATGCCGATGGCCAGATCTCGATCCCGGTTCTGCCAGGTGACTACTGTGGCCAGATCGATGGTGTTGCATCATTCTCCGGCGACACGGATGAACCACTGCCGCTGGGCGATCCAGCTGACGATCAGGACATCTTGATCGAGATCACCTCGGTCGCTGATATCCAGACCCAGGGTGCCAACTGCGTCGACGACAGCGATAGCCCGACCGCGTGTGATGAGACGAATCAGAACATCATCACCACGATCACACTGGTGCAGGTTGAGGACGCGAACGCTGCCTGCCCGACTGACCCCAGTGCCTACACCATCGTGACGGCGTTCGACTTCGCTGGCGATGAACCGCCTGCCGATCCGCGCCGCAGCTTCGAGGCGAGCGTGATCCCGGGCTGGTACTGCGGCTACGCCGTGCGCAGCGGCGGAATCCTGGGCGAGGCCTTCAGCATCGATCCATTCGAGGTCCAGATCGGAGACCCCGAGACCGACCTTGATGAGCATCTTGGTTCCCGCCTCGATGCCGTGGTGAACGAGAACAGTGATCCTGTCCAGGGCGTCACGGTGACGTTCTACACCTCTGATGGTACGGACGGAACCGATGGCTGCACGACCGGCACAGCTCTCACGGCGACTGACGTCACGAACGTCAACGGCAAGGCATCGATCTTCGTGACCGGCAACAGCCACTACTGCGCCGAGATCACCGACGGCACGACAACGACCTCGGGCGTGACGAGTGAGGTCTTGCCACTCGACGACCCGAACGACACCGACATCACGATCGGCATCGCGACCGAAACGCCTTTGGTTGGTATCGCTGACATCGAGACGGCCGGGCCAGACTGTCTTGTACCGTCGAATCCTCCTATTACTCTATTGAGTACTCCAGCCGAGTGTAGTGACACCAATGGCGAGGGGATGAGCGTCTCAATCCGCTTGATCCAGGTTGCAGACTCAGCGGCAACCTGCCCAACGGAGGTACTAGACTACGCGACTGGTTACGAGGCGCTGTACGACGTCACTGGCGAGGTGGATGGTACGCCCGTTCACTCTTGGGAGGTTGAAGTCCCAGCGGGCTGGTACTGCGCTATGGCCGACAAGGACAACTTGGTCTATCCATTGACGCCTGTCCTCTTCAGCGGTGACCCGTTCCAAGTGGAAGCAGGTGACCCTGAGACTGATCTGGATGAAAATCTTGGCGCAATCCTCAACATCGATCTCAATATCATCAATGACGATCTTTTATCGGCACCTGAAATTGGATTCCCGATCAGTATCTATGTTGGGGATGCTACGTCATCGGCTGGGTGGTGTACAGCTTCAATGACAGGTGCGGTCGCTGCCGACCTCGTCGCGTCGACAGATGTTGAGGGCAAGGCCCAGGTTGTTGTGAATGCGCCCGGAGACTTTTGTGCGCAGACAGCCGTCTTCGTAACTCTGCCACCAGCGATCGGCAACGTTGCGGCTGGCGTTGCCGACCTGCCGCAAGGAGACCCAGGCGATGATACTGACATCACTCTGGTGTTCGACGTAGGTCCACCAATAGGACCATAACGCTATGGAACCCCGATCCATGGACCGGGAGTTCAACGCCTGACCACATGCAGAGCGCCCTGGGGAGTGATCCCTGGGGCGCTGCGTTGTTTGCTGGGGTTATCGGGGTTCGGTGTCTCCCGTGGGAGCGCGGTTCGCGAGTCGAGGAACCGCCTGAAGCTCTCAGCGTCTGTATTCTGACGACCAGTCCCTATGTCATCCAGAGCCCTTCGACTGCGCTCAGGACAGGCTGCGCGCAGCGGAGTCGAAGGATCTCTCACCGGGATTGACAACTAAAATCAGAGTCCCGTTGCTTTCACAATCTCCTGAGAGATCCTTCGACAAGCTCAGGATGACAGGGGGGCGTGGTCGTCTGGATGCGGACGATGAGAATCCCCGACGATCTCCTGAGAGATCCTTCGACAAGCTCAGGATGACAGGCGGGCGGGGTCGTCTGGATGGGGACGATGAGCGGTGCGGACGATCTTCCGGAGAGGTAACAACAGTTTCGCCGGAGAGGTAACAACGACTGCCATCATCCAACCTGAGCGACTACACCCAATGTCATCCTGAGCGAAGCGCAGCGGAGCCGAAGGATCTCTCACCCTGATTGGCATGTCACACCAACGTCCCCATCACTTGACGATCTCCTGAGAGATCCTTCGACAAGCTCAGGATGACAACCTACGTGGTCGTCTGAATGGGGACGATGAGAGCTTCCGACGATCTCCTGAGAGATCCTTCGACAGGCTCAGGATGACAGGGGGGGCGGGGTCACCTCAATGGGGACGATGAGGGGCTGGGGCATTGAGGCGCGCAAGCGACGGCGCCTCTACAGTTGTGTGGTTGAC
>CAYNTE010000257.1:0-2585 GCA_964399615.1 uncultured Thermomicrobiales bacterium | reverse complement strand
CTC
This sequence comes from uncultured Thermomicrobiales bacterium, assembly GCA_964399615.1. Classification (GTDB taxonomy): domain Bacteria; phylum Chloroflexota; class Chloroflexia; order Thermomicrobiales; family CFX8; genus CAYNTE01. The sequence continues at coordinate 2,582 of CAYNTE010000257.1, read as the reverse complement.
GCCGATGCCAGCTTCCTGGTCGGGCTCGAATCTGATGACCGGGCACTGCTGGAACAGATCGACCAGGCACTTGCCTCACCACACTGGCAGCTCTTCTTGGGCCGCAAGTCCTTCGTCCCCTCGCTACCAGTGCGCTTACCCGACGCTCCACCGCTCGGCCCGGGCTTGCGTGACGGCAAGATCGAAGACATCTTCGCCAGCTATCCCCTGCTCGACGATGGGCGCTGGCGCAAAGACAAGCGCGGTGAACTGCGCACCGTGATCGACGCACCATACGGCTCCACTAGCGAGGCACGACGCGATCTGCCGATCTCATTCGGAGAGCGAACGTTTGGGCTGCGCTATGTCAAGACCGATTGGATTTCCGCTCCTGAGGAGGTCATATGTATCTTTCCCAACTAATCCTCAACCCGTGGCATCGCGGTGTGCGGCGCGATCTGGGGGATGTGCAGCAGCTGCACCGGACCCTGATGCGTGCCTTCCCGCAAGCGCCGGACACGAACTGCGGTGCGCGCGAACACTTCGGCGTCTTGCACCGGCTGGAGATTCATCCACGCGAGCATGCTGTCGGCGTCCTGGTGCAATCGCTGGCCAAACCAGACTGGGGTGAGCTGGAGAGCGACTATCTGGCCCAGCCCGTCCAGTGCAAACCTATCGACAGATCGCTCGACGCCCTGCGGCAAGATCAAGTGCTTTCGTTCCGCCTGCGTGCTAATCCCACCAAGCGTGTGAGGCGTGAGACAGATCCCAGAACGGGCAAGATCTGGGATGGAAAACGTGTGGCGCTGACGATGAAGCGCGACCCAGAGACAGGGCAGATCGTGGAGGGTGTCGACGCCGACCAGCTCCGCCTCGAGTGGCTACAGCGCAAGGCAGAGCATGGCGGATTCGAGCTCGTACCGGTGCGCGCCGGTAGCGATATCTCGGATGTCCGCATCATCCCGGAAGACCGCGTCTTTGGCTCCAAGAGGAAGAAGACCTTCTGGCCAGTCCTCTACGATGGCCACCTGCGCATCAAGAATCTGGAGCAATTTCGCGAGACGCTGGCAACCGGAATCGGGCCCGCCAAGGCCTATGGTTTTGGGTTGCTCTCGCTCGGGTCACCGCAGCGTTGAGGGAGGTACGTCATGCTGCACGATCTTCATGTCCTCCCCAAAGTTCGCGATTCATGGAGTTATCTCTATCTTGAGCGCTGCAAGGTCGATCAAGATGCCAAGGCCATCGCCTTTCATGACCAGGATGGCAAGACACCCGTGCCGTGCGCCAGCCTGAATCTGCTGATGCTCGGCCCGGGCGTCAGCATCACCCACGCCGCCATCAAGACCCTTGCCGATAATGGCTGTCTGGTTGCCTGGACCGGTGAGGAGGGAGTGCGCTACTACGCCCAGGGTTCCGGCGAAACACGCTCGGCCCGCAACCTGTTGCGCCAGGCCCAGCTCGTCTCCGATCCCGCCCTGCGGCTGCGGGTCGTGCGACGGATGTACGAATTGCGATTCAAAGAGCCGCTTGATCCGCAGCTCACCCTTCAGCAGATTCGTGGGCTAGAGGGCGTTCGAGTTCGGACAGCCTACCAGCGCGCCAGCCGTGACACCGGCGTACCGTGGCATGGGCGAGCATTCCAGCGCGGCAACTGGCAGGCGGCCGATCCAGTCAACCGTGCCCTCTCCGCCGCCAATAGCTGCCTCTACGGCGTCTGTCACGCGGCCATCGTTGCCGCGGGGTATTCTCCCGGGTTGGGTTTCGTCCACACTGGCAAGATGCGCTCCTTCGTCTACGACATTGCCGATCTCTACAAAGCCGATCTCACCATCCCGGTTGCCTTCCAGGTGACCGCCGAGAGCGAGCTGAAGCTGGAGAGCAGAGTGCGGTTCCGTCTGCGTGATGCCTTCAAAGAGCACCGGATACTGCCACGCATCATCGACGATATCGAGCGTGCACTGGCAATCGACTTGGCGAGTGATGAGGACTTCGGCGATCTCGATAGCGAGCTTGCCGTCCCCTCCGGCCTATGGGACCCAGACGGCAGCGTTGCAGGCGGCACCAACTATGCCGACCTGCCCGACGGCGAAGGCGAGGAGTGAGTCATGGTCGTCTTCATACTCGAGCGCGTGACACCGGGGCTCCGTGGCGAACTCACCCGCTGGATGCTGGAGCCAAAAGCGGGAGTCTTCGTCGGCCGCATCTCCGCCATGGTGCGCGACAGACTTTGGGACCTGGCCTGCAAACGCATGCGAGACGGTGCTGGGATGCTGATCTACACCACCGATACCGAGCAAGGCTACGCCATCCGCTACTGGGGCGAGACCAAGCGCCAGGTCATAGACATAGAAGGGTTGACCCTGATCAAAATCCGATAACCATGCGAAAATCGGAAGTGTGGTCCCCACGCACGTGGGGGTGAACCGCCGTGGATCCCCGAGGACTACCTGTATTGCACGTGGTCCCCACGCACGTGGGGGTGAACCGCCGGATATAGGTGACAAACCCACTCTCATCCAGTGGTCCCCACGCACGTGGGGGTGAACCGTCGTCTGACCCGGTGCATATCGAAGTTGACCGGTGGTCCCCACGCACGTGGGGGT
>CAYNTE010000256.1:0-2608 GCA_964399615.1 uncultured Thermomicrobiales bacterium | reverse complement strand
CTCAATAAGATCTCCCGTAGCATTAATTCCTCAGACCAGCGAGCGAGCACAATGAATGAGCTCGTCAATCTCTACAGGTTTCCTTGGCAGGGGGGCCACAACCCCATACGGGGCATGACATAAAGAGATATGACTACCACTTTCTAGGTATTCAGATAGATTTACTCGAATCATACCGAAGCTGCGGCTGCCAGTTGGCACAATATATGCTGGGGCGCCCGGACTTGTTGCCTGCTCTACCATCGGTGAACGGTAGCCTCTTGATTCACTGACAACTGATGCGCTCGAAGTGGCGCTGGTTTGGGCCTGGGTGATTCGGTCGCTCGGGCCCTTGCTTGTGCTTTCCATCGGCGCGGCTATTGACACGTATCCTCAGGTGGGTGGCGGATTTCCGTATTATTGGGGAGCAGGTGATGATGGGTTGATGTGGTGGGAGGGCTGGTGCCGACGGTCACGCTGGAAGTTGCGATCGTTCTTGTCCTGGTGGTTATGAACGGCATTCTGGCGATGTCGGAGATCGCTATTGTCTCGGCGCGCAGGGCACGGCTGCAGCATCGGGCCGAGGCCGGGGATAGCCGGGCCGCGACCGCTCTCGATCTAGCCGACGAACCGAACCGCTTTCTCGCAACAGTTCAAATAGGGATCACGCTGGTTGGTATTCTGGCCGGTGCGTTCGGTGGAGCGCGAATCTCCACGGGCGTGGCGGACTGGTTGCAGGATGTCGCCGTTATCGGGCCCTATGCTGATGCCGTTGCATTCGTGCTGGTGGTGTCGGTTATCACCTATCTCCAGCTCGTGATCGGTGAGCTGGTCCCGAAGCGGCTGGGTCTGCAAAACCCCGAAGGCGTCGCTTCGATGGTGGCGAAGCCTATGAACGGGATCTCGCGGATCACGACGCCGCTTGTCTGGCTGCTGGGTGTCTCGACCGACTTCGTGCTGCGTCTGCTGCGGGTGCGTAGTGATGATGGGCCGGTGGTGACCGAGGAGGAAGTCACCATCTTGCTACGGCAGGGGACTCAGGCAGGGGTGTTCGAGCACTCTGAACAAGAGATGGTCCAGGAGATCTTCGAGCTCAGCGACCGGATCGTGGCGGAGATCATGACGCCGCGACTGAAGGTGGTGTCGATTGATCGGGATGCGACGCTGGACGAGATCCGGCAGATTGTAGATGAGTCAGAGTTCAGTGTCTTTCCGGTTATCGATGGCGATCTTGATCACATCCTCGGGGTGGTTTCGGTTCGCGACTTGTGGAGGGGTTCGATGTCGGATGGGGAATTCGATCTGAACGAGCTGCTGACACAGCCACTCTATGTGCCGGATTCGTTGCCAGCGCTGCAATTGCTGGAGGATTTCCAGCAGGCAGGACAGGATCAGGCGTTTGTGGTGAATGAGTATGGCGGTGTCGAGGGGCTGGTTACCTTCCACGATGTCGTCGAGGAGATTGTTGGGGAGCTGGAGCATCCCGGGAACGATCCGCAGATCGTGCAACGTGAGGATGGTTCGTGGCTTGTGGACGGGCTCGTTTCACTCTTCGAGGTCGATGAGCTGGTCGAGCAGGCGGCGCTTGAGGCGTGGTCGGAGGATCGGTATCAGACGCTGGGCGGGTTCATCATGGGCGAGAGTGGTGGCGTGCCGAGCGTCGGTGATGTGGTCGTCTGGGGTGATCTGCGCTTCGAGGTGGTCGACATGGATGGGGTGCGCGTCGACCGCATATTGATCAGCCACAATCCAACACAAGAGTCTTCAGAAGAGTAACTACGGCGGGGGTCCTGCCGGCAGGTTGGGACGGTGTGACGCGCTGGCGAACGGCTCGCCGGCCGCTCATTGGTGCTGCTCGCTGTTCGCCGGAGCGGGAGCGGGTATAGTTCATCCCCTCATTGGTGGCTATTGGGATGTGCTGCGGCGAGAGCTGAGGATTGGGCAACTCGCGCGGTGCGTCTCACGAACGAAAAGAGGCTGTAATCATGCTGCGGATGGATCATGTCGGGGTGGTGCTGGAGGATCTGGATGGGGCGATTGAGTTCTTCCAGAAGCTGGGGTTCGAGTTTGAGGGGCGAACCACCATCGGCGGTGAAATCGTCGATGCGATCAACGGGCTCGAGGGTGTACGAGTCGAGACGGCGATGGTGAAGACGCCGGACGGCAGCGGCAGGCTGGAACTCATCCACTACCACACGCCGCAGGATTCGGTTGGTGTCGAGCACGCGCCGTCGAACCGGCTGGGCTACCGGCACATCTGCCTGCAGGTGGATGACGTCTACAAGACGATCGAAGCGCTGCGTGGGAACGGGATGGATGTGCTTGGGGAGGTGCGGGATTATGAGGAGTACGCCTACCGGCTCTGCTATTTCCGCGGACCTGAGGGGTTGATTATCGAGCTGGCCGAGCGGATGAGTGATTAGTCGGGGTAGAGGACTATCCGCAAGTTGAAGCGGTGAATACTGAGGTGTTCACGACTATTATGAGAGAAGTCGTTCAAATTCCTCGATATCTGCATTGGGACGACCTCTCCCGCCTGTCATCCTGAGCCTGTCGAAGGATCTCTCGGGAGATCGTGACGACATGGAAACGCTGGTCTTGGGTGCCAATCACCCTGAGAGATCCTTCG
>CAYNTE010000255.1:0-2613 GCA_964399615.1 uncultured Thermomicrobiales bacterium | reverse complement strand
CGGACCCCGGACCCCGGACCCCGGACCCCGGACCCCGGACCCCGGACCCCGGACCCCGGACTGCCTATTTGCGTTCCCTCGCGGCTTCATTCTTCAATACACGCCGCAGGATCTTGCCGCTGGCGGACTTGGGGAGTTCGTCACGGAAGACGAACTGGCGCGGGATCTTGTACTTCGCCAGGCGCTCTCCCGTCCAGCGGCGGATCTCGCCCGGGCTGAGCGTCGAGTTGCCCTTGAGGACGATGTAGGCGCGTGCGACCTGGCCTCCAGCTTCGTGATCGACACCGATGACCGCCACCTCGACAATCTTTGGATGCTGGTAGAGCACATCTTCGATCTCGCGGGGAAAGAGGTTCATTCCACCGGTGATGATGATGTCTTTCAAGCGGTCGACGATCTTGAAGTAGCCGTCCTCGTCCATGATCCCGACGTCCCCAGTCGAGAGCCAGCCATCGTCAGAAAGCACCGCCTCGGTCTCTTCTGGCCGGTTCCAGTAGCCCTGCATGATCTGCGGGCCGCGAATTTGCAGTTCGCCGCGCTCGCCGGCAGGGCAGAGCTCGCCGGTCTCGGTGTTGATGATGCGTGCCTCGGTATTCGGGAGCGGCACGCCGATGGTGCCAGCTCTGGCCGTGCCGTCGATGGGGTTGGCGTGGGTCACCGGCGATGCTTCAGTCAGTCCATAACCTTCGACCAGGCGGCCGCTGATGGCTTCTTCGAACTGCCGCTGGACTTCGGCGGGGAGCGGCGCGCCACCGCTGATACAGTACTGGATCGATCGCAGCGTATCGCGCCGGCTCGGGTCGGTGCGAACGGCGTTGGACAGGGCCGTGTAGAGGGTCGGCACGCCGGGCAATACCGTTGGACGTTCTTTCTTAATCTGGTCCAGAACGTCTTGCAAATCGAAGCGTGGGATCAGGATCTTGGTCGCGGCCATCTTGGTGCTCATAAAGAGGCAGAGCGTGCCGCCGTAGGCATGGAAGAACGGCAGGATGGCCATCACTCGCTCGTGCGCTACCTGCATCTGCGGAATCCAGGCAGCCACCTGAGATGAGTTCGCGACGAGATTGGCATGCGAGAGGACGACAGCTCTCGGCAGTCCAGTCGTGCCGCCTGTGTATTGGAAGAGCGCCGTATCACCCGGATCTATCGCAACACCTGGCGCGTCGTCCGAGCCGCGCTTTACCAGATCCCTAAATTGATAGATGCCTTGTGTGTCATCGGTCGGGACCTTGACGATGGTGTCGCGGTTTTTGACGGGATACAGCAGCCGCTTCCAGCCGGAGAGTCCATCTTCGACACCGGTGACGATGACGGTTTGCAGATCGCCGCTCTTGTGGAGGGGCTGCACTTTATCCCAGAAGCGATCCAGCAGGACCATCGCCCTGGCGCCGGAATCCTTGGCGAGGGCCGAGAATTCCGTCTGAGTCAGCAGGGGATTTAGTGCGGCCACGACGCAGCCGGCCTTGAGGATGCCGTAGGCGGCGATCAGGAACTGCGGCACATTTGGGAGCGCCAGCATCACCCGCTCACCCGGTTGGTGGCCGAGCGCGATGAGCTGGTTGGCAAAGCGGTTTGATTGGCGGTCGAGTTCGGCATACGTCATTTTGGAGCCGTAGAAGATCGTCGCGATCTGATCTGGATAGGCTTCGACGGATTCGTGGAACTGATCGACGAGTGTAATTCGCGGTATCTCGACTTCCCAAGGCACGCCTTCGGGATAATGCGGCAGCCAGGGGCGTGTCTCAACGTCGGTATTGCTCGATCTAACTGATTGTCCCGTTGTCACTGGCATCCACTCTCTCTGTGGCCCACCAAGTACATATCGATTACAGTGCATGGAGATCCGGTACGGTAATCCTAGCCGATGACAGGCAGATTGCGATAGTCGCTCGTGGAGAGGTAGGTCTGCGATGGCGAGACCACTGACCTTTGGCCTTTGTCTAGATCAAAATATGGACTGGAGCACGACGGTCGCACGCTGGCGGCTTTTCGAATCGCTGGGCTTCGATAGTCTCTGGAATTGTGATCATCTGGAGCAGCCGAGCAAGCCTGGTGGCCCGTACTTCGAAGCCTGGACTCAGCTTGCGGCGCTAGCGTCGATAACGGAGCAGGCACGCATCGGGGTGCTCGTCACGAGCAATACCTTCCGGCATCCCGGCATTCTGGCCCGCATGGCGGTGACGGTCGATCATGTGTCGAACGGCAGGCTGGAGCTTGGTATCGGTGCCGGCTGGTATGTCGCAGAGCATGAGGCGTATGGCATTGCGTTCGATCCACCAGGCGAGCGTGTCGATCAATTGATCGAGGTTGTCCAGGTGCTGGATCTGCTGCTGCGTGAGGAATCGCCGAGTTTCGATGGCAAGCACTATCAACTGAAGGATGCGCCCAGCCGGCCCGGTCCAGTCCAGCAACCGCGCCCGCCACTCACCATCGGCGCTCACCGGCCACGGATGATGCGCTTGGTGGCCGAGAAGGCGGACCGCTGGAGCACCAGCGGCACCCCAGAGGAAGTAGCGCGAAAAAGCAAGTTGCTGGATGAGGCGCTGGCGGTGACCGGTCGCGATCCCGACTCGATCATCCGCTCCGTTTACGGCTGGGCGGCCAAAATGCCGT
>CAYNTE010000254.1:0-2641 GCA_964399615.1 uncultured Thermomicrobiales bacterium | reverse complement strand
GGTATCAAGATTCAGCCTGCGCGCAGCCTGCATAAATGCGGTCGCGCGGTAGCTCGTCGGTGCAGTCAGGAGCATGATACGGATCGCTGGAGGTGCCATGACATCTTTCATCGAACGAACGTGTCTACTTTGGATCATGATGCCAGAATTTCGCGAATCTTGAGAGGATATGAGATCAGCCGGCTGAATGCTCTTTGATTTGCTCGTCAGCCTCTGCTTGCAGCAATTCTATGGACGACTTGCGAATCAATGCCTTCGCCGGGCCAATTCGTCCGGGGCTCATACTCAGATCTCTCGCGCCAAGACCGATCAGCGTCGGAATGGCTTGGGGATTGCCTGCCATCTCTCCGCAGATTCCGGAGTGCTTGCCTGCCGCCGTCGCAATCCGCAGCGTGCGCTCTATCAGGCGCAAGATGCTGGCATCCATTTCATCGTACCTCGACGAAACCGAGGCGTTCGTCCGGTCAATAGCCAGGGTGTACTGGCTCAGATCATTGGTTCCGATGCTCACGAAATCTACGGACGCAATCAGGCGATCGAGCGCAATCGCCGAGCTTGGGGTTTCGATCATGATCCCAAGCGGCACATCGGCACGGTACTGCAGCCCGTCGCTCTGAAGTGATGCTGCCGCTTGCTCGACTGCTGCGCGTCCATCGTCAATATCCCGCTGCGTCGTCACCATCGGAAACATGATCTGAATGTTCCCGTGTGTTGCAGCTCGCAACAGGGCCCGCAGTTGGGTTTGAAACAAGTCCGGTTTTGCGAGTGTCAGGCGAATACCACGCACGCCAAGAAACGGGTTCATTTCAGCTGCAAGCTCGGCGGAGTGAATCGCCGGAATCGGCTTATCACCGCCAGCATCGAGCGTGCGAATGATCACTGGCCGGTCGCCGAAGATTTCAGCTACATGCCGATAGACCTGATACTGCGTGTCCTCGCTAGGCAATTCGGGCTGATCGATGAAGAGGAACTCTGTCCGAAACAGTCCGACACCTTCGGCGCCGCTCTCGATTGCCTGCCTTGCATCCTCAACGCCACCGATATTCGCGTAGAGGTGAACGCGCGTGCCGTCGAGCGTAATCGCGGGCTGGTCAACAAGCGCTTCGATCGTCTCTCGCTCTTGATCGAGGGATTCGATCCTCTGCAGGGTTTCGTCCAGGGTAGATGAGTCAGGGTTGATGACCAGATGCCCTGCCGTGCCGTCGATGACTGCTCGGACGCCTGCGAGCGAATTCGGTGCATCGACCGAAACCCCAATGATCATCGGCACCTGGAATGATCGGGCCAGGATCGCAGCGTGTGCAGTCGGGCTTCCACTCTTCACCACGAACCCTGCCACGCGCTCGAGATCCATCGCTGTGGTGTCCGAAGGTAAGAGCTCCTCAGCCACGATGATTGCTCGCTCGGGTAAGTCGACGGAGGTATCGATACCAGCGAGACGACGAACGATTCTCCCAGCCACATCACGCACGTCGTCGCCGCGTGCTTGCAGGTACGGATCATCAATTGCCGCGAATGTCGAGGCGATCTCGGCCGCGACCTGCTGAATGGCCCGTGCAGCTGAAATCTTTTCAGCACTGATCGCCTGTTCGGCAGCGCCGATAAGTGCGGGATCGTCGAGGAATAACAGCTGAGCGTCAAAGATCGCCGCTTCGTCGGTGGCGCCACGGCCGGCGACGTCGGACTTGGTCTCCTCCAGCTCGTTACGAACCTCCTCGACCGCGGCTCGGAGCTGGCCAACCTCAGCATCTACGTCGGAGATTTTCTCGGCGCCGACCTCACCAGCAAGCGTGATACGTTCGTAGAAGAATAGCTGCCCGACAGCGAGACCGTCGGAGGCCGGTATGCCCTCAAAGCGCTGCTCGGTCATGCGGCGCTCTCGCCGAAGTTCGACGTCACAAGTTCGGTGAGTCCTGCTATTGCCTCGTCCTCGTCGTCGCCGCTCGCTGTGATCTCTATTTCGTGTCCATACTCAATGCCCAGAGTCATCAACGAGATAATGCTCTTGGCGTCGGCGGAGCGGTCAGCATCGCGTGTCAGGTTTGCGACCTCGATAGACGCCTGGTAACCTGCAGCGGTTCGAACGAATAGCGCAGCGGGACGAGCGTGCAGACCAGCTGGATGCTCGATCTTCAACGTGACCTGAGCCATTGTGCTACCTCTCAGTTGGATTGCACCTTCGCCATTTCGCGCGCTTGCTCTGCCACGCGAGCCACCTGATCCAAGGGACTTCCAATCGAAGCTTCAACAGCTGCGACGACCGCACCTTCAACAAGTGGGCCGTTGCTGAGCTGCACTTCTGGCCGCTCATTTTCGTCGAGAAGCTCCAGCGCCGTCTCAGTACTTAAAACGGCAGAACCGAGATCCATCAGCACCAGAACCCCGTCACCGCTGTCTGCCTTGCGTATGGCCTCCCGAATGGCAACAGCATTGGTGCCGAGCGAGCCGTCCTCAGCACCACCGGCGGCTATGAGTTCGACTTCACCTCCGGACATTTGCCCGGCAATCTCAATAACACCTTCGGCGAGTTTCTGGCTGTGACTAACGATGACGATACCGACAGCCATGCTCAGTTTCCCCCGCTCTCGACGCAGTGTCGCGCCAGAGCGTCGGCGATAGCGTTCACGATCAGAGCTGATGA
>CAYNTE010000253.1:0-2698 GCA_964399615.1 uncultured Thermomicrobiales bacterium | reverse complement strand
ACGCCCGGCAACGATGATGGCAACGACGACGACGGTAGCGTGCCGGCGAAGGAGTGCAGCATCAACGACGATTGCGGGCTCTCGTTCGAGTGCGTGTCGTGTAGCCTGACCGACGGCGAGGGTTGGTGCGAGCAGTCGAAGGACTGCTCGTTCGACGAGGACTGTGGCTCCGGCGGAAAGTGTGGTTACAACGTCGAGTCCGGTGACTGGCGTTGCCTGCCGGCCAAGCTCTGCCCGTGATCGACCCGCATCGGCAGCGCTAGGAGCCCGTGGTGTAATCCGCCACGCCGCCTCGCTTGGTCTTTTCGCCGAGGGCGGTGTCGCCGAAAGCTCGTAGTATCCCGATACAACTTCGTTTCGGCTCCTTGCCCTCGCCGAAAATCCCGGCGCGAGGCGACGCGCCGGATTACACCACGGGCTGCTAGGCCTTGATCAAGCGCTGCACTACAGCAGAACGATGAAATTCACCTGAAGAGCCCAGCGTACGAGGGGTTGCTACACCTTTCCACGGACGCGACGAGGAACTCTTCAGGTGAACCGAATCCTACTCCAACGACTCCGCGCTGAGAAGTACCAGATCGAACGCTGTCTGCAGCGGGCTCATGGGGGCATGGCGCCGCGTCACGATGGGCCGGAGTTCGGCGCGGGGCGAGCTTACTACGAACTCTCGGCTCGTACCCGAGCGATCTCCTTCGGCGGCATCGGTGCGGTGCACAATCTCGTCCGGTCCCTCGGGCTCACCGACGCGATCGACGAGTGGCTGCCGTTGCTGAGCCAGTACCGCCCCTATCACGAGTCCGATCACGTCCTCAATATCGCCTACAACTTCCTGTGTGGCGGACACTCGCTCGACGACCTCGAGCGTTTGCGCCGCGACAGCAGCTATCTCCAAGCTCTGGGCGCGCGGTCGCTCCCGGCTCCGACGACGGCAGGAGACTTCTGCCGTCGATTCACGGCCGAGGACATCGAGACGCTGACCGGGCTCATCAACGACGCGCGTGTACAAGTCTGGCAACGACGCGGCGCAGCGTTGCTCGGGCAGACGGCCCGCATTGACGTCGACAGCACGATCGTCGGGACGACGGGCGAGTGCCGGCAGGGCATGGACATGTCGTACAAAGGCATCTGGGGCTACCACCCGCTGCTGGTCTCGCTCGCCAACACCAACGAGCCGCTGTTTTTGGTCAACCGAAGCGGCAACCGGCCATCGAACGAGGGCGCACCCGAGCTGCTCGACAAGGCTGTCGAGCTATGCCGAACCGCTGGCTTCGAACGCATCCTGATGCGAGGCGACACCGCATTCTCGACGACGCAACACTTCGACCGATGGACCGAGGATGGGGTCCGATTCGTGTTTGGCTACATCGGCTCGCCTACGCTCCAAAAGCGCGCAGACGGGCTTTCAGACGAGGATTACGTAGAGCTGATCCGCAAGGCCGAGCGTGCGCTGGCCGAGGACAAACAGCGGCGAGCCAAGCAGCCGCGGATCAAACAGGCCATCGTCCACGAGCGCGGCTACAAAGATCTCCGGCTCGAGTCCGAGCACATCGCCGAGTTTGCGCACCGACCCGCGCGGGCCAAGAAGACCTACCGGATGATCGTACTGCGTAAGCGCATTATCGAGGAGCGCTACCAGCTCAGTCTCGGTACGAACATCAGCTACTTCTTCTACGTGACCAACGACCCGGACCTCACGCCCGAGCAGGTCGTCTTCGAGGCCAACGCCCGCTGCAACCAGGAGAACCTGATCGCCCAGCTCAAGAGTGGCGTCCGCTCGCTGACCACTCCGCTCAACACCCTCGAAGCCAACTGGGCCCTGATGGTGATGACCACACTCGCGTGGTCCTTGAAGGCTTGGCTCGCGCTGACGATGCCGTCCTCACCTCGCTGGCGAGAGCAACACGACGCCGAACGCGAACGAGTCCTGCGCATGGACTTCCGCACCTTCGTGCTCGACTTCATGATGGTCCCTGCACAGATCGTGAACACGGGCCGACGACTCGTGTACCGACTGCTGGCCTGGCGACCGTGCGCACACATCCTCGTCCGCGCACTTGAAGGCTCGTAAGCCCAGCCTGCCGGTCGCATGGTGCCCCGGCAGGCTGCTGAACCGTCAACATCTCACCCTGAGAAAGGAGGTCTGATAACACAACGAAGTCCGCGGGAGCACCGACCCCGCAGACGGTGAGCTGTGTCTACTGGGCGCGGCCGGCTTCTCGAAGCGTCGCAGCGCTTGATCAAGGGCTAGCCTACGAACGCGCGGTTGGGCGTCCACAGCACGCGGGTGCGGGGCGGCTCGCTGACGCTGGCAAGCTTGCGTGGGGCCTCTTGCGTGGATCCGCGCCGCAGCTCGGTCCGCATCACCTGCTCGGCCGCGGCGACGATCTTCTCGGGCGTGACGACGATGTGATGCTCGAGATTGATGTTCTGCGGAATGCCCGGCACGGCCTCCTGCCCGAGCACGCGGGTGACGACTGGCGTGTCGGCCAGCGCCTCGATGGTCTGGCCCTGGATCTCACGACCCACGCTGGCGAACACCCGATCCTCGTGGACTACCAACAGCCGGCCGGTCTTGCGCACCGAGGCGAGCACGGTGGTCATGTCGGGCGGCACGATGGTCCGCAGATCGATCACCTCGACGTCGATGCCCCGCTCGCTGAGGGTAGTGATCGCCTCTTGGGCGAACAGCGTGCAGCGA
>CAYNTE010000252.1:0-2698 GCA_964399615.1 uncultured Thermomicrobiales bacterium | reverse complement strand
TCGACGGCATGACCCAGGACGCGGAGGAGACGTAACAGTGGCGACTTCGGTATCTGCACCAGGCTCCGACATGGTCGACGACGGGTTGCTACAGGTTCGCAACCTGAGTATGGATTTTCCAATCCGCGGACGCGGGCTGTTTGCCCGGACGTCGGGGTACGTCCACGCGGTCAACAATGTCGACCTGACGATTCGCTCGGGCGAAGTGCTCGGCCTGGTCGGTGAGTCCGGTTGCGGCAAGACCACTCTTGGTCGTTGCATCGTCGGCACGAACACGCCGACCTCAGGAAGCATTTTGTACCGAGATGCCGACAACAATGTCGTCGATCTGACAGCTATCGGGCCCAAGAAGCGGAGTTCGTACCAACGCCAGATCCGGGTCGTCTTCCAAGATCCGTTCAGTTCGCTGAACCCTCGCATGACCATCCTCCAGATCGTTGGCGACCCGTTGAAGAATTTTGGTGTGTCCGATCGATCTGAACTGGAAGACAGAGTCGCTAGCATGCTGCGGCGGGTCGGATTGTCTCCAACGCACATGCATCGATATCCACACGCCTTCTCCGGCGGTGAACGGCAGCGAGTCAACATCGCGCGGGCTCTGATCGCCGAGCCTCGGCTGGTCATCGCCGATGAGGCGGTGTCTGCGCTGGACGTCTCCGTCCGCGCACAGATCTTAAATCTCTTGCGCGACCTTCAAGACGAGTTCCAACTGACATACCTGTTCATCTCGCATGATCTGTCGGTTGTCGAAAACATCTGTGACCGAGTCGCCGTCATGTATTTGGGTGGAATCGTGGAATTGTCGGAAACCGACGACTTGTATCGACGGCCGAAACACCCCTATACAGAAGCGCTAATGGCAGCCGTTCCTCGCCCGGATCCACGGCTCCGCGGTGAAGGACGGAGAATCCGGCTGTCCGACGAATTCCCCGACCCTTCCGATCCACCGCCTGGCTGCGTATTCCATACACGTTGCGCTTATGCCGATTCCGATCGCTGTGTCAACGAAGTGCCATCTTTGCGTAGCGTTCTGGCTGGACAGCAGGCAGCCTGCCACTACTCCGAAGAACTCAAGCTCAGCGGTATATCGAATTTTCAGGTCGATGAGTCGACCGAGACCAACGCGTGATCATCAGGGTTCGGCAATCACAAGGAGGAAAAGGTGTCCATGGCTTCCCATCTCTCACGCGCACGCGTCCTCGCGCTCGCGATAGTCACCACGCTGGCGTTGGCTGCGCCGATGGCGGCATCAGCGGGTTCAGCGCCTGCAGCAAGCGATGAAAGTGCCCAGTCCGGCCAGTCCGATTCACAGACCACCGCTGGTCCTGGCGGACGGAATCCTGTAATCTTCACGACGAAAGAAGAGCTTGATCTTCTGCGCGATCGAGTCGAGTCTCGTGAGGAACCATTCTATCGGGCGTGGCTTCTCACCACAGAGGAAGCTGACGCAGCGCTCGACAAAACTTACGTTCCTGAGCACAGTGACCACCACGGGGAGTATTTTAACCTGGCGAGGGTCCATGCCAGAGACGTGCGCAACCTTGCACTGCTGTTCCACGTGACAGGAGAGCGGGCTTACGCCGATAAGGGCGTGGAGATTCTGCGCCTGTGGGCCGAAGACGCCTTGGCGAGCCCGTACCCCTCTCGCGGATCACGGCATTCTGCCGGTCTTGTCATAGGTCGCGTCATGCCGATCTTCGCAGATGGGTACGCCATGTTGTATCAACAGATCCCTGCCGAGACCCGCGCGAAGGTTGAGGCTTGGTTCCAGAAGATGGTTGCGCCTATCAAAGAGAGCCGCCACATTTGGCATACGGCCGACGAGATCGTCATTTACGGCGTACGTCATGAGTATGAGCCGCCGTGGCTCGGGCAGCAGGAGTTCAATAATCATCTGTCCGCGCAAAACCTTGGGCTCTTGGCTATCGGCTACGCGACGGGCGACCACCGACTCATCACCGAAGCTGAACGGCACCCGCACAACCCGCGCAACCTTCGTACCCTGATGGAAGGCGTCATCCTGATGGAAGGCGACGAGCTGTATCATGGGGACCCTACTCTTACCGTTGGGGCACCGGCGGCCCAAGATGGCGAAATTTATGACCGGTATCGTGCCCGTAACGGGGATGGGCTACAATATTCGTACTTGGCGCTACGCCTACTCACCCTCCAGGCCGACATCATAAAGAATAACCATTCAAGCGGCGAAGGCCATGACTGGTTCGCGTGGACGGCCCCTGGGGGTGAAAACCTAGAATTGCCTTTTGAATTTTACTCGGAATTTTACGTCACGGGAGACCCGTCGGCACGAGGTGGGTACTACACAGATAGCCGGCTGGCCCGGCCGGAGTACTTCGCTATGCCGCTGTATGAGATCGCAGCGCGCGAGTATCCGGACAATACCGAGATTCGAGAAGTCCTCGAGACGCAAGACCGGGTTCATTATGACGATGAGACGTTCGGGTGGACCCTAGTGCTGACAGATGGTATGAGCGGGATTGACTAAACGCTAGAGACGTAGCCAGCCAGTCCACCGGGTCAGGATTCGAGCGGTGTTGGCGGTGCTGGCACGGCAGCCAGAGGCGTCGCCCACCCAGCCCTTCAGTTTTGATCCACAGGGGTTTCGACCACCACAGCCACGGCGGTGTGCCCCCCCGCCCGGGGGGGCCACCCCCGGGGGCGGGTGGGGGCGCGGCCG
>CAYNTE010000251.1:0-2711 GCA_964399615.1 uncultured Thermomicrobiales bacterium | reverse complement strand
AGATCCTGCTCGTCGCCGACCACAACGCCTACCACGTCGGCGAATTCGCCATCCTCCGCCAGGTCATGGATCTCTGGCCAGCGGATCGCGAAGGCTAGTCCGCCGCTGTTGCGGATTGTACGCGGCGGATGATGCCGTCGCGCCAGCGGTGGCCGAGTTCGGGGAGGACGACGAGCTGGCCGAGGGCTTCGATGTCGTTGAGGACGTACATCGTCTTCAGCGCGCGGTGGACGGTCCATTCGGGGTGCGGGCGGTCGACCAGCTCGAAGGGATCACCGGGCGAGATCATGCCCTCGGCAAGCACGCGGTTGTGCCAGCCGGTGCGGGCGCTATCGAGCACGAGCTTGGTCAGCGTCGGGATGCCATGGCGGCGGGCGATCTTCCAGCACGGACCGCGAGGCTGGGTCACCTGAATGACGACATCGCCGATCCGGTAGCTGTCGCCCAGGCAGACGGTCGTCTCATCGAGCCCATCGACGGTCAGATTCTCGGCGAATGCGCCGTAGGGTAGATCTGGCCGGTTAAGTTCGACTCGCCAATCGGGATAGTGATTCGCTGAGTAGACCATCGCCGCCTGGTCAGGACCACCGTGGGCACGCGGGTCGGCCTGGCCGTCGCCGTCGATGTTGAGCTTGCGCACCATTACCGGACCCTCGATGGGGAGCTTGACGTAGCCGCTCTCCCACTCACCTTTCTCATCTGTGTGTTTTGCAGGTTTCCCGACTTGAATTGAAATGATCTTGGCCGTGGCCATCCGGTTCCCTCTCTGCATGCAGCCCCAACGGCGTTTGTCTAGTGTAGCAATCTCCATTGCGCGGTTCTTCCGATGACACCGGAGCCGATACCGCGCATCCTGAGCATGGAACCTCTCGTACCACCATCGAAGGAGAGCGGTTTGAATATCCCGGACGAAAAGCTTTGCTACATCACCACCATTGGACGGGTCACTGGCAATCCCCACGAGATCGAGATCTGGTACGCCATTGCCGGCGATGATCAAATCTTCCTCATGGCGGGCGGTCGCGACCGTGCCGACTGGGTGAAGAACCTGCGCGAGCGACCAGAGCTGAAAGTTCGCATCAACGATCAGGAGTTCGCTGGCACGGCCACCTTTATCGAAGGGACTAACGAAGACCCACGGGCACGTGAGTCGCTGGCGGCGAAGTATCAGGACTGGTCGCCGGGCAAGCAACTGAGCGATTGGGCGAAACATTCACTGCCAGTCGTGGTCGACCTCAACGGCCGCGCCGATGAACACGATCTGGCTTGACAGAACGCGAGTTGAAGCCTAGGCTAGGGGATCATCGCCCGGATTGCTGGGTGATGCATGCAAGTGAAAACAGCGATGATGAGGTGTTTGACCGGGCCGAATGGCTCAGAGAGCCGCTGCTAGCTGTGAAGCGGACCAATCGCCGGTTGGTATGACCTCGGAGCTGCCTGGGTGAAGTCCCTGACTCAGTAACCCGGGCCGGTGCTGGACGCCGTTACCGTCCCTGGCTGGTCGCCAAGCTCCGCGATCAGTCAGTGAGGCCGGTCGTCGCGAGATGCCGGCGAAGCCGGGTGGTACCGCGAGCGTCTCTCCGAGACCCCTCGCCCCAGGCGGGGAAGGGTCTCGGTTTATCGTTTGCGGCAGAAGAAGGAGCTATGCCATGTCGGAAAAACCCGTCTATTACATTACGACCTCGATCCCCTACGTGAACGCCAAGCCCCACGTTGGCCACGCGCTGGAGTTCGTGCAGACCGATGCCTACGCACGCTTCCACCGCCTGCTCGGTGAGGATGTCTATTTCCTCTCCGGCTCCGATGAGAACAGTCTGACGAATGTGCTGGCGGCCGAAGCTGAGGGCATCACAACCCGAGAGCTGGTCGATCGCAATGTGGTCTTCTTCCAGCGCGCGATGGAGCTGCTCGATTGCTCGAACGATGACTTCATCCGCACCAGCGCCGAGGAACGCCACTTCGCGGGCTCGGCCAAGCTGTGGGAAGCCATCGACGCGGCGGGCGATGTCTACACGCAACGCTACAGCGGGCTCTACTGCGTGCGTTGCGAGCTCTTCTACACCGAGGATGAGCTGGTCGATGGTCTCTGTCCCGACCATCGCATCCCGCCGGTGCTGGTCGAGGAGGAGAATTACTTCTTCCGGCTCTCCAAGTATCAGGATGAGTTGCACCGCCGTATCAGCAGCGATGAGATGCGCATCGTTCCCGCATCGCGCAAGAACGAGGTGCTGCGCTTTATCGAGCAGGGCCTGGAAGACTTCTCGATCTCGCGCTCACAGGAGCGTGCCCACGGCTGGGGTGTGCCGGTGCCGGGCGACGAGAGCCAGGTGATGTACGTCTGGGTCGACGCACTCTCGAATTACCTCACCGCGCTCGATTTCGCGACCGACGGCGATCTCTACCAGCGCTACTGGCTGAACGCTGACCATCGCGTGCATGAGATCGGCAAGAACATCGTCCGCTTTCACGCCATCTACTGGCCGGCCATGTTGCTCTCGGCGGGAATCCCGCTGCCGACCGAGATCGTCATCCACGGCTTCCTGACGATCGATGGCGAGAAGATGAGCAAGTCGCTCGGCAACGTCATCGACCCGATCGAGGTGGTCGAACAGTATGGTGCCGATGCTACGCGCTACTACCTGCTGCGCGAGGTCTCTCCCGGGCGCGACGGCGACTTCTCGATTCGCCGGCTGATCGAGCGCTACAACAGT
>CAYNTE010000250.1:0-2714 GCA_964399615.1 uncultured Thermomicrobiales bacterium | reverse complement strand
TTCAGGATCAATTTCTGGACGTCGTCGCTCAACTCCGACCACGGAACATCCATCGCGAAACCGTGTTGACGTGCGAGGCCAGTGAGAATCGCCATCCACCACCGGCTCGTCTCCTTGCCTGTCTGTGTCCACGGAGCGATTGCCCCCTCAGCGAGCGACAAGCTCTTGTCGGGGACGACCAGGTCCTCATCAAATTCCATCGATATGCCGAGGCCATCGCAGGCTTGGCAGGCACCGTGCGGACTGTTGAACGAGAAGGTGCGCGGTTCGAGCTCAGGAATAGAAATACCGTGGTCAGGACAGGCGAATGCTTCGCTAAATCGCAATTCATCGCCGTCAACGATGTCGACGATGACATTGCCTTCGCCGAGCTTCAGCGCCGTCTCGAACGAGTCGATCAGCCGGATGCGCTGTGCGTGGCGGTCATCCTCGTCCAACCCGTGACGGATTATCAAGCGGTCGACTACAACTTCGATACTGTGCTTGAAGTTCTTCTCTAGCTCGATATTCTCATCGAGATCTCGCACCTCGCCGTCGACGCGCACTCGCACGAATCCCTGACCTCGAAGGCGGTCGAATACGGCCTTGTGTTGACCTTTGCGATCTCGAATGATCGGGCCGAGTACGTGCAATCTCGTGCCATCTTCGAGCGCCAGAACCTGCTCGGCCATCTGCTGAGGTGACTGGCTGGAGATCACTCGACCGCAGACCGGACAGTGAGGGATACCGATGCGGGCAAAGAGCAGACGCAGGTGATCGTAGACCTCGGTGACTGTTCCGACCGTCGAGCGCGGATTGCGGCTCGTTCCTTTTTGATCAATCGCGATCGCCGGTGACAGGCCGTCAATTTGTTCAACATCTGGCTTCTCAAGCTGCCCGAGAAATTGGCGTGCGTAGGCGGATAGCGACTCCACATAGCGTCGCTGGCCCTCAGCGTAGATCGTGTCGAACGCCAGCGAGGACTTGCCGGAGCCTGATAGCCCGGTAATGACGACCATCTGGTCACGTGGGATCTCGACGTCGATATTCTTTAGATTGTGTTCGCGTGCGCCGCGGACAAAGATGCGATCGTTCTTCATTTCACCAGCTTCCACATCGTACCCACTAATTGTGCCACGACGTCACAGGGTGTCCGTATATCGAACGTATGTTCGATCCTCATTCTAACAGCGAACAGACGATTCGCAAGAGGATCAGACGACGGAGCGTGACACAGTTAGTAGAATTAATAGAGGATGAAGCCGTTTCGGCTGCGAGCGAAAGAAGCACTGCATGCACCGTCGTAACACAGACGGATATTCTGACCGGATCATCGTAGCGAGCTGAGCCCACTTCGCAGAAGCGAATGTGGGCTTCCCGTCCTGTTCCGGGGACGGGTTTTTCATTGCTTTCGACATGTTGAACGTGGTCTGAAGGGGGTCTGGAGAACATGACAGTCAAGATAGAACCGCTGGGCAAAGCCTACGATCCCGCAAAGACTGAGTCTCGCTGGTATGAATTCTGGGATTCGCAAGGGTATTTCCAACCTGACGAGAGCTCCGACCAAGAGCCATTTGTCCTCATGATGCCACCACCGAACGTCACTGGTGAGCTCCACATGGGGCACGCTCTCTTCGTGACAGCTGAAGATATCATGGTTCGCTATCACCGCATGCGAGGGCGGCCAACGCTCTGGCTTCCTGGTGCCGACCACGCCGGAATCGCCGGCCAATGGGTTGTCGAGCGTGAACTCGCAAAGGATGGCATCAGTCGCCATGATCTTGGCCGCGAGAAGTTCGTTGATCGCGTTTGGGAGTGGATGGACACGTATCAGACGCGCATTCACTCCCAGCTCACGTCGCTTGGCGCATCGTGCGACTGGTCACGCTACAAGTTCACGATGGACGAAGGTCCAGCGCTGGCAGTCCGAACAGTCTTCAAGCAGCTCTATGACGAAGGGCTGATTTATAGAGGCGAGCGCCTGATCTCATGGTGTCCACGCTGCAATACCGCGCTGAGTGATCTTGAAGTCAAGCACAAGGACGTCGACGGTTCGATGTGGCGGATCGCCTATCCGCTGGCCGATGGATCTGGAACTATCGAGGTGGCAACGACACGCCCAGAAACGATGCTGGGTGACACTGGCATTGCTGTGCACCCTGATGATGAGCGATACCGTTCGCTGGTTGGCAAGTCAGTCATCTTGCCGATCATGCATCGCGAGATTCCCATCGTCGCAGATGACGCGGTCGACCCTGAATTCGGATCTGGCGCGGTGAAGGTGACACCGGCTCACGATCCAAATGACTTCGAGATCGGCAATCGACACGATCTGCCGCGCATCTCGGTGATGAATTTCGACGGCACCATGAACGAAAACGCGGGCGACTTTGAGGGGCTGCCTGTCGCCGATGCTCGCACGGCGGTGGTTGCGCGACTCGAACAAGACGGCGCACTGCTCGGTGTCGACCCGCATCGACACAGCGTCGGCGTTTGCGATCGGTGTGAAACCGTCGTCGAGCCGATGATCTCATTGCAATGGTTCGTGGAAATGGCGCCGCTGGCACGTCCCGCCGCAGATGCCGCGCGCGATGGTCGGGTGAAATTCGTTCCAGAGCGCTACGAGCGCGTCTACCTCAACTGGATGGACAACATCCGCGACTGGTGCATCAGCCGTCAACTCTGGTGGGGACACCGGATCCCGGTCTGGTACTGCGACGAATGCGATCATCAGT
>CAYNTE010000249.1:0-2714 GCA_964399615.1 uncultured Thermomicrobiales bacterium | reverse complement strand
GGTCGTGTAACTGGGACGTAGGCAGTCGTTGACAGATCTGGGGGAGAACGCTCGGGAGGCTTACGATGATTTGAAGAAGTGGCCCAGAATGGGGAAGGCCGGGAGTGCGGAGGCGCTTCTGGCCTTTTGTGTGTCTGCGGGAGCGCGATTGAGGTGGCTGGCGATGCTTGTTCGTTGTGCAAGTTGGTGAGGTGTGCGAGAGTGGGGACGAATTCTGGATAAGAACGCAGTGGACCTTCGGAGGGTTTTCTGATGGCACATGGGGACGGTGATCCTCGACTTTTGCAATCGATGACGTGGCGATCGATTGGACCGCACCGTGGGGGGCGGGTCGTTGCGGTAGCGGGACACCCGACTGAGACGGGGACGTTCTACTTCGGCGCCTGTGCGGGTGGTGTTTGGAAGACGACTGATGGCGGCACCTACTGGGAGAATATCTCGGACGGCTACTTCAATACAGCGGCGATCGGTGCGCTGGCGGTGAGTCAGAGTGACCCGAATGTGATCTATGCCGGCACGGGCGAGACGGCGATCCGCGGTGATGTCAGTCATGGTGACGGTGTCTATAAATCGACCGATGGCGGGCGTACCTGGCGGAACGTGGGACTGAAGGAGACGCGCCACATCAGCAGGGTGCGGATACATCCGGACAATCCTGATCTGGTCTACGTTGCGGCGCTGGGCCATGCCTGGGGCAGGAACGCCGAGCGTGGGGTCTACCGCTCGAAAGACGGCGGGGAGACCTGGGAGCAGGTGCTCTTCAAGAGTGACAAGGCGGGCGCGATTGACCTGACGATGGATGAGCGCAACCCGCGGGTGCTCTATGCGGCGATCTGGGAGGCGCAGCGCTACCCGCACCAGCTGATCTCGGGTGGTGAGGATAGCGGGCTCTGGAAATCGACTGATGGAGGCGATAGCTGGACGGAGATCACCCGCAACAAGGGTCTGCCGGGGGGCGCGCTGGGGAAGATTGGCGTGGTGGTCTCGCCAGCTGATTCGAACCGTGTCTGGGCCTTGATCGAGGCTGAAGATGGGGCGATGTTCCGCTCCGACGATGCCGGGGATACCTGGCAGAAGGTCAGCGACAATGAGGATCTGCGGCGACGCGCCTGGTACTACATGCACATCTACGCCGACCCGCAGGACCGCGAGACGGTGTGGGTGCTGAATCTGCAGATGTGGAAGTCGGTCGACGGCGGCAAGACCTATGAGATGATGCCGACTCCGCACGGCGACAATCACGATCTCTGGATCGATCCGCAGGACTCGAACCGGATGGTGCAGGGCAACGACGGCGGCGCGAACGTGAGCTTCAACGGCGGGGCGAGCTGGTCGACGATTTACAACCAGCCGACCGGGCAGTTCTATCACGTGACGACGGATGACCGGTACCCATATTGGGTTTACGGTTCGCAGCAGGACAACACGGCCTTCGGGCTGGCCAGCCAATCGGCCAACGGCGCGATCACCTCGCAGGAGTGGATTCAGCCGGGGGGCGGCGAGTCGGGCTATATCGCGATCAACCCGGAGAACAACAACATTATCTACGGCGGGGCGATTGGCTCGGGTCTTGGGCACGGCCGTCTGATTCGCTACGACGGCGAGACGTTCGAGGAGCGGCTGGTGACGGTCTGGCCCGAGGTGATGGGCATGGGTCGCGGTGCGGAGGATGTGAAGTACCGCTTCCAGTGGACGTTCCCGGTCGAGATCTCGCCACACGACCCGAATGTGCTGCGGGTTTGTTCGCAGGTGGTGCATGAATCGACGGATGAGGGGCAGAGCTGGCGGGTGATTAGTCCGGACCTGACACGCAACGATCCGGAGAAGCTGGTGCCGTCGGGCGGGCCGATCAGCCGCGACAACACGGGTGCGGAGTACTACTGCACGATCTTCGCCTTCCACGAATCGCCGCTGCAGCAGGGGCTCTTCTGGGCGGGCAGCGACGATGGGCTGATTCACATCTCGAAGGATGGTGGGGAGAACTGGGAGAATGTGACGCCGCCGGCTGATCTGCTGCCGGAGTGGGCGTTGATCTCGGTGATCGAACCATCGCCGCACGACCCGGCGACGGCGCACGTGGCGGCGACGCGCTACAAGCACGACGATACCGCGCCGTATCTGCTGAAGACGAGCGACTATGGACAGAGCTGGGAGCTGATTACCAGGGGGCTGCCGGAGGACGACTTCACGCGGACGATTCGGGAAGATCCCGAGCGGCAAGGGTTGCTCTTCGCAGGGACGGAGACGGGCGTCCATGTCTCGTTCGACGGCGGGGCGAACTGGCAGTCGTTGCAGACGAATCTGCCGGTCTGCCCGGTCTATGACCTGACGATCAAGGGGAACGACCTGATTGCGGCGACGCACGGGCGAGCGTTCTGGATTCTGGATGGGATTGCGCCGCTGCGCCAGATGACCGACGAGGTGCGTGGGAGTGATGTCTGGCTGTTTGAGCCGGGTGTGACGCGGCGCTTCAAGCGATATGGTCGGCCCGGCCACGATGCAGGGCGTGAGAAGAAGACCTACGGCCGGATCAGTGGCATGTTGATGACCAGCTATCTGGCGGAGAATGAGCAGGGCGATGTCGAGGCCTGGCCGCTGGATGCCGGTAAGAACCCGCCCGACGGCGTGGTCATCCACTACTGGCTGGCGGACGCGCCGAAGGGTGAGGTGAAGCTGGAGATTCTGGATGCGGACGGCAACAGCGTGCGTGAGTT
>CAYNTE010000248.1:0-2749 GCA_964399615.1 uncultured Thermomicrobiales bacterium | reverse complement strand
ACCACTCTAGCTGATGTTCCGCTAATCAGAACAGGCTGGCAAACCCTATGTCTGACGCGAAGAGGGGTAGATCGTTGATCCAATGCGCATCGGCACCACCAGAACGTCTCAACTGGCCGCACCGATACTCAGCCTGCCGACGAGGAAAGGCGTAGGGCCGTGTTGCACTCTGCCAAGATTCTTGACCTGACCTGGGTTCTGGGCGGCCCGTTCGCAGGCCAAGTCCTGGGACAGTTGGGTGCCGAAGTCATCAAAGTGGAGTCCGCCGCCGGTGATCCCGCACGCGAGATTCCACCCTACTATGTTGGAGACCTCTCGTCATTTTTCATCTCGGTCAACAGAGGAAAAAAGGCCGTCGCTTTGGACTTGAAGTCCGATGTCGGACTCCAAACATTCTATGATCTCGTGCGGAACTGCGACGGAGTCATCTACGGCTTTGCCCCTGATGTTCCCAAACGCCTGGGGATCGACTATGACCGCTTGAAAGAGATCAACCCAGCCATCGTCGTCGGTGAGCTCATCGGCCTGCATGACGGCGGCGCGTATTCAAGGGCACCTGCGTATGATCTGATCGTCCAGGCGCTCGGCGGCGTTATGAGTATCACCGGCCAAGACGATGGACGCCCAGCTCGCGTCGGCTATCAGATCGCCGACCTGGCCGGCGGCCTTTACCTCGCCCTGGGGCTGTCGAGTGCTCTTTACTCCGCGGCGAAGACCGGCCAGGGCGAGAAAGTCCAGGTCTCACTGCTCGATGTACAGTTGGCATTACTGACCTGGCAGGCCCAGAACTATTTCATCTCCGGGAATACACCGACCGCCAACGGCTCTCGAAGCCCCAACATTGCACCCAGCGAGGCGTTCGAGTGCAAGGACGGCCGTTACCTGGCGGTGTCCCCGACCGGCACCACCTACTGGCGTTCCTTTTGCGCAGCCGTCGGCTTGCCGGAACTCGCAGACGACGAACGGTTCAAGGAGCGATACGCGCGGCTGCGAAACGTCGAGGAACTGGCCGGCATCCTGCAGCCGATCTTCAAAGAGCGAGACGCCGCAGAGTGGGCCGAGCACTTTGCCCAGCAGCGCGTTCCGGTAGCTCCCGTCCTGACCGTCCCCGAAGCGGTCAATCAGGAAGTTGCGCAATTGCGAAATATGGTCGAAGTGATGGAAGACCCAGCTTCCGGCGAGCGAGTCTCCCTCCTCGGGAATCCCTTTAAGTTCGCGGGCGCGCACCGCCTCAAGTTTCCGCCACAACATGGCGAAGACACCGCCGAGGTTCTCGCCTCTGTGTGCGGCTATTCGCCGGACCGAATCGCTGAAGTGATGAAAAGCACCAGCCGTACCCCTGAAGATCGGAGTGACCATGACCAGGCCAAGTGAAGTAAAGCCGCGCGAGGGCGATCTTCCAGGAACGACCTGGGACGAGTTCGAGGTGGGCGCCGAATTGCCGCCTTTCGATTTCACTATTACCCCAGACATCGTCAAGGAATATTCCGACGCGATTGACAGCGACATTGATCAATTTCGCCTGGACGGCCGCCAGGTCGCCGTACCTTCCGTCCTTTCGGTCTATTTGATGGCCGTCCTCTACCGGAAGTATCCACCGACACAAGGCGGGATCATGGCGAGCAACAAGTTCCGGTACTATGGGCCCATTCCCGCTGACGAGGAGACCACCGTCACCGCATCGGGGAAAGTGATCGAAAAGTTCGAAAAGCGCGGCCGCCGATACATCCGGTACTCAGCCCGTTTCGAACAGGCCGAGGCCGGAGTCCTGATCGCCGAAGCCGAGAACGTTAGCACCTTCCCCAACTAGACCCCTCCGCGAGGTGACGGACATGCAAAAGGATTACTTCATCACTCAGGACAAGATTGACCGATATGGCCGCATCAACGGCGACAACGACATCATCCACTACGATGCCGAATATGCCCGGAGTCGCGGCTTCAAGGCGCCCATAGCTCACGGGCTCATGGTTCAGGGTTATGCCAGCGCACTCGGCGCCGAGAAGTATGGCCCGGACTGGTTCACACGGGGCGTCATGGAAGTGAAGTTCGTCGGTCCGATGTTCCCCGACGAGACCGTTTCGATCAAAATCGACGATCACGGAAAACTCGAAGTGAAGTCGGGCGATCGGATGTGCATCGTGGGCACCGCACATCTACGCGACGAGTAGGGCGCGTGCCTCCCGACGAAGTGAGGTGTACATGATGGCGGCGTCGCAGGAGGGCTCCGGCGGCGCATGGACCGAGATCGCCAACCATGATTCCGATGGCATCACGGTTCGTGGGTTTTCGCTTGAAGACGACCTGATAGGCGAGGTCTCGTTCACCGAGATGGTCGCCTTGAATGTGCTGGGCCATCGGCCCGACCACGACACTCTGCAGTTGCTTGATGCCTGCATGGTCGCGCTGATGGAGGCCGGCCTGAACATCAGCACCGCCGTGACCCGGCTGGTGGCTGAAAGTGCTCCTCGTGAGCCGCAAGTGGCGATGGCGGCCGGATTACTCACCGTTGGAGGCGTGTACGTCGGCAGCGTTCAAGAGTGCGCAGCAGCTTTGAGCCGCATCTGCTCGAGCCAGAACGCCGACGTCGTGGCACGCAGGGTGGTCCAAGAGGCTGTCGACCGCGGCGACAAGGTACCAGGCTTGGGCCACGGTCGACATCGGACAGATGACCCGAGGGCAGCCAAGCTGATAGCCTGACTTCACCCACCGGGCTTAGCCTCGATCCACCGAAGGGTTGAGTGTTCGG
>CAYNTE010000247.1:0-2770 GCA_964399615.1 uncultured Thermomicrobiales bacterium | reverse complement strand
ACCGGGAGTCTGATCGCATTCATCCTGTCAAGCGCACCCGTCCGATTGCTTCGGGGCTCATCTCGCCGGCCGTGGCCCTGAGTGTGGCTGGGCTGAACTTCGTCGTTGGACTCGGTATCGGCATCATCATTGCGCCGCTGTTCGCCCTGCTCTTGTTGACCTACATGGTCTTGATGTTTGGCTATGCCTTGTTGCTCAAGCATGTGGTCATCATCGATGTCTTTGTGATTTCGGCAGGATTCGTGCTGCGCGCTGCCGGAGGTGCTGTGGCGATTGATGTGCCGATCAGCCCCTGGCTCTATGTTTGCACAGTCTTGCTGGCACTCTTCCTTGGGTTCGGGAAGCGTCGGGCAGAGTTGCAGCTCTTGACGCATAGTGCGAGCGAGCATCGACGCAACCTCGACGACTATACCGTCGGCTTTCTCGATCAACTGCTGATCATCACTGCCGCTGCAACTGTCATGGCGTATTCACTCTATACCTTCACTGCCTCGACGTTACCGGACGATCACGTGATGATGATCACTATCCCGATCGTGCTCTATGGCCTCTTTCGCTATCTCTTCCTCGTGTACAGCCGCGACGATGGCGGTGCCCCAGAGCAGCTGCTGCTTACCGACGTACCGCTGTTGTCCTCTGTGGTGTTGTGGGGAGTGACGGTAGTTGCGGTGCTCTATTTCGGCACCTAACCTCGACATTTGACGCTATAAAAGTTGAGTCGCCACTTGTCAGACTTCTACTATCGCGGTATACTATGAGAAGTTCGCACGAGTCCATGCCGCACATTGCAGCATCGTTAAGATGAGGATGACCGGAATGAATAGTCGCCGCAAAAAGCAGACGGGCGATCTCGAACGGCTGAGCAGCCACCTTGAGGACGCCTTCCCGTCGATGTTGATATCCACGAGAACCGTTCAGATTCGGTCGGGAGCAAGCCCGACACGTGGGTGGCGTCCCGCTATTGACGTGTATGAGACCGAGGGCGTCATTCACATCGTCGCCGAAATCGCGGGCGTCCACGAAGATCAGATCGCTGTGGAGCTCGACGACGGCACGCTGACTATCCGCGGAGTGAGGAAGCCAATCTGTACCGATCATCATCGCTCGGTACACGCGATGGGTATTTTGTACGGCCCATTTTCCGCTGTAGTCTATTTGCCAGCGACAGTCGACCGCGAATCCGTATCTGCCTCGTATGACCAGGGTTTGTTGCACATTCAATTGAAGCGCGTGCAGCCTACGAGGATTGCGATTCAAGGCGAGAGCCAGGTCGAATAGTCACTGGCGAGACCGAAGAACGTCTATTTCCACGATATATCGAATGAAGCGCTAGGAGTCATCCATGACGGATGAACGCTTGAACACACCGAACGAGAATGCTGAGGAGCCAGGAGCTGACCAGGACGTCAACGCTCAAGCTCCCTACAACCAAGAAAGTGGCGACGATATTCAGGCCGGAGATATCTTGCCTGTGTTGCCGCTCAAGGGCACGGTCGTTCTCCCCTCGACCATGGTTCCGCTTGCAGCCGGGCAGGCTCGATCGCTGCGACTGATCGACGCCGTGGCTGCGGGGGACCGGCGGGTTGTGCTGGTCATGCAGAACGACCCCGAGCAGGAAAACGCCGGCCCTGGCGAAACGCGCATGGTTGGCACGCTGGCTGAGATCCACCAGATGATGCGCGTCCAAGATGGCACCGTCCGCATGGCACTCCAGGCCTTCGGTCGAGTGCGAATCATGGATTGGGTTTCCGAAGAACCCTATCTGACGGCCCGTGTCGAGCCGATTCCAGAGACTATTGAAGAAGGAATCGAGACCGAGGCACTGATGCGCTCGACGCTGGACCAATTTCAGCGACTTGTGCGCCTCGTTTCCAACTTGCCAGATGAGCTGATCACGGCGGCAATCAACATCGATGAACCGCTGACCCTGACCTATCTGATCGCCACCAATCTGCGCATGGAGCCGGAAGAGCGGCAGGAGCTGCTCGAGATCGATTCCGTGCAAGAGAAATTGCGCCGGCTTTCTGCCTTCATTACGAAGGAGCTGGATCTGCTGGAGCTCGGCAAGAAGATCCAGGGCGAAGTGCAAGATGAGATGAGCAAGACCCAGCGTGAGTACTACTTGCGCGAGCAGCTCAAAGCGATCAAGAAGGAGCTCGGCGAATCGGACGATACCGAGGCCGAAGTCGAAGAGCTTCGCAAGCAGATCGAAGACGCCGACATGCCCGAAGAGGCGGAGCGTGAAGCGCTTCGTGAGCTGAGCCGGCTGGAGCGTATTCCTGCGGCATCGGCCGAATACGGCGTCATCAAGTCGTATCTGGACTGGCTCGTCGCCTTGCCGTGGAACGTTACGACCGAAGGCACGATCGACGTCAAGGAAGCACGCCGGATCCTCGACCGCGACCACTACGATATGGAGCGGGTAAAAGACCGAATCCTCGAATATCTGGCCGTTCACCGGCTGCGCAAGCAACGCCAGGAAGCTGGGGAGACCTTCGAGGCACGGGAGCCGATCCTCTGTTTCGTCGGACCGCCCGGTGTTGGTAAGACATCGCTGGCGATGGGCATCGCCGAGGCGCTGGGACGTGAATATACGCGCATGTCGCTCGGTGGCGTGCGAGACGAGGCTGAGATTCGCGGTCACCGCCGGACCTATATCGGCGCGATGCCCGGGCGAATCATCCAGGCCATCCGGCGCGCCGGAGCCAAGGATCCCGTCTTTGTGCTCGACGAGATCGACAAGATGGGCGCGGACTGGCGTGGTGATCCG
>CAYNTE010000246.1:0-2779 GCA_964399615.1 uncultured Thermomicrobiales bacterium | reverse complement strand
AACTGTTTCTCCGGAGATCTAACACCGCCTGCTATCGTCCATCCTGAGCGACCACCCCCGTTGTCATCCTGAGCGAAGCGCAGCGGAGTCGAAGGATCTCTCACCAGGGTTGGCAACTAAAACCAGTGTCCCATGCAATTCACAATCTCCCGAGAGATCCTTCGACAAGCTCAGGATGACGTAGGGACGCGGCACTCCATTACGAACCTGCCCTGTCTTCCTCCGAACCCCGGCCACCGGACACCGATCCCCGACTCCCGACCTACACCGCAATCGGTGCCTTGATCGCGGGCCACGGCTCGTAGCCGGCCAGCTCGAAATCACCGACCGTGAAGCCGTCGATCTCCCGCACCGCAGAGTTGATCCGCATCTGCGGCAGGACCCGCGGCTCGCGTGTCAACTGCTCCCGAGCCTGATCCAGATGATTCAAATAGAGGTGTGCATCCCCGAGTGTATGCACGAACTCGCCCGCCTGTAGCCCCGTCACCTGCGCCACCATCATCAGTAGCAAGGCATACGACGCGATGTTGAAAGGCACTCCCAGGAACACATCCGCACTCCGCTGATAGAGCTGCAGCGAAAGCTTGCCATCATGCACATAGAACTGGAACAACGTGTGGCACGGCGGCAATCCCGCCTTCGCCATCTCCTCGATCTCCGCTGGATTCCAGGCGCTCACGATAATCCGCCGCGAGTCCGGGTTCGTGCGGATCATCTCGATCGCGTTCGCAATCTGATCCGTCGTCGTACCGTCCGGGTTCGGCCACCGGCGCCACTGCACGCCATAGACCGGTCCCAGATCACCCCACTGCGCCGCAAACGCAGCATCATCTTTGATCTTTGCGATGAACGACTGCTGATCGAGCGAAGCGTCGCCGGTTACTTCCTTATAGTGGCGGTACGGCCAGTCATCCCAGATGTGCACGTTCGCGTCCACCAGCGGCTTGATGTTCGATTCCCCAGCCAGGAACCACAACAGCTCGTGGATGATCCCGCGCAAAAAGACCCGCTTCGTCGTCAGGAGCGGAAACCCCTCAGCCAGGTCGAAGCGCATCTGCCGGCCAAAGACCGACAGCGTCCCCGTCCCCGTGCGATCACCTTTCTGGACTCCATCCTCCAGGATCTCGCGCAACAAATCTAGATATTGACCCTCAGAAGTCCGCAACGCAACCGCCATGTCATGCCTCACACTCATCCGAACTGAGCAAAGTGTACGTACACCCTATGATACACCCATCTATACACCGCCACCTCTCCTAACAACAATCCCCCGCCCTCTCATCCGGTCCGGCTTCCACCCGAAACCCGGTTCCCGGCACCGATCCCCCACAACCCCGTACAATTCCCACCACCATTCAACAGGAGGCTCGCATGACCGCCACTAATACCGACATCGCCCGGCTCTTTCGCGAGATGGCCGATCTCCTTGAGATCCAGGGGCACACCAACCCCTACCGCATCCGTGCCTACCGCAACGCCGCCAATACCATCGAGAACCACCACCAATCCATGGCCAGCCTCGTCCAGCGCGATGAAGACCTGACCGACCTCCCCAACATCGGCGAAGACCTCGCCAAAGCCATCCTCTTGATCATCGACACCGGCACCTTCCCCGATCTCGAAGCCCTGCGCGGTGGTGAAGAGACCACCCTGACTGAGCTTCTGCAAATCCCCGGTCTCGGCCCCAAGCGGGTCAGCCAGCTCCACGAAGAGCTTGGCATCGAGACCATCGAAGAGCTCGCCGACGCGATCGAGTCCGGCAAGCTCGAAGGTATCTCCGGTTTTGGCCCCAAGACCATCGAAACTTTGCGTGAGAATGTGCAAACCGGCCGCCGCAAGAAAGAGCGACGCCTGCGTGCCAGTGTCGAAGAGATCGCCGCCGACCTCGAGCAATTCATCGTCAATATCCCCGACGTCGACCAGGCCATGATCGGCGGCAGTTACCGGCGTCAGCGGGCCACCGTCGCCGATCTCGATGCCTTCGCCTCATCCGACAACCCCGAAGCGGTCATCAATCGCTTTGTGGAATATCCAGCTATCCGGCGCGTCATCTCCCACGGCTCGACCCGCGCCTCCGTCATCGTCGATGACGACCTCAACGTCGATCTCCGCGTCGTCAAACCCGAGAGCTACGGGGCCGCAGCCATCTACTTCACCGGCAACAAAGAGCACCAGATCCGGCTGCGTGACATGGCTATCGATCGCGGCTGGAAGCTCAACGAGTACGGTCTCTTCGATGGCGACCAGCGGCTTGCCGGAGCCACCGAGGCCGAGGTCTACGCGCAATTTGATCTCCCCTACTTCGAGCCAGAGCTCCGCCTCGACCGGGGCGAGTTCGACGCTGCCCGCAATGACCAGCTCCCCAATCTCATCATCCTCCAGAACATCCGCGGCGACCTCCACACCCACACCACCGACTCCGACGGCAAAGCCACCATCGAGCAGATGGCCCGCGCAGCCCGTGAACTCGGTCATGAATACCTCGCCATCACCGACCACTCCAGCTACGGCCGCGACCCCAACACCTCCCTCGCCGAGTCACTCGCGAGCCAGGCCGAAGAGATCGAGCGCCTCAATCAGGAACTCGACGGCATCACCATCCTCAAAGGCCTCGAAGTCGACCTCGACCCCGATGGCAACCTCACCGTCCCCGAAGATCTCCTGGCCGGTCTAGACATCGTTATCTGTGCCATCCACGATCACTTCGATCTCAATCGCACCGAACAGACCCAACGCCTGCTCAACGCCATCCACAACCCCTACTGTCAGATCATCGCCC
>CAYNTE010000245.1:0-2798 GCA_964399615.1 uncultured Thermomicrobiales bacterium | reverse complement strand
GTTCGACTAGTAGGTGAAGGTGCTCCATGGTGGCGCGCTTTGGTATCAAGAAGGGCGAACGAACATGCGAAAGATCATAGCTGGGGAGTTCATGTCGCTGGATGGGGTGATCGAATCACCGGACAAGTGGCATTTCCCCTACTGGAGCGATGCGATGGGCGAGGCTGTCGGGGCGCAGATGTCCCAGTCCGACGCGATGCTGCTGGGCCGGGTTGGCTGGCAGGAGTTTGCAGCGTACTGGCCGACTGCGGACCCGAATGAGGCTGGTGAGTGGATCGTCAACCATATGAATACCACGCCGAAATATGTGGTTTCGACGACGCTGGAATCGGCTGACGCCTGGCAGAACTCAACGATTTTGCGCAGTCTCGATGAGGTGCGGCAGCTGAAGGAGCAGCCGGGCAATGCTATCGGCATTTCTGGTAGCGCGAAGCTGGTGCAGTCGTTGATTGGGGCAGATCTGCTTGATGAGCTGCATCTGCTGGTGCATCCCGTGCTGGTGGGTCAGGGTAAGAAGATGTTTGCCAACGATGGCGACAAGCAGGGGATGCGGCTGATCGATTCGAAGACGATTGATAATGGTGTGCTTTATCTCGTCTACGGGCGAGCGAGCAACGAATAGGCGTCGTGTTGGCGCCGCAAGGTTTTGGGTCTGGATGAACAGGCCCATATAGAGGAAAGGACCTCTGGATGATCTCTCGGATTCACTCGGCGACGGTGGCTGTAGTGGACCAGCAGGCAGCGGTGGATTTCTATACGCAGAAGCTGGGCTGGTCGGTTTCGATTGACGCGCCGATGGGCGATTCGCGCTTTGTGACGGTGGTGCCGCCGAATGGCAAGACGGAGCTGGCGCTGGTTGACGCCAAGGTGTTTGGTCAGGAGCCGGGTGGTTTCACTGGTATCTCGCTGTTGAGCGATGATATCGAGGGTGATTTCGCGACACTGAGTGAGCGTGGCGTGAAGTTCAAGGAGCCGCTCGCCCCGATGCCGTGGGGCGCGCAAGCGACCTGGTTCTACGACGTGGACGGCAACGAGTTGTTCTTGTCGGAAGATCAGGGCTAACGACTCGTCGACGTGGTTGTAGGTGGGCGGAGGGGCGCACCCTCCGCCCGCTTTGGCAGATTGGGGCAGTGGATATGCGCTATTTGTGTCTGGTTTATCACAGCGAGGCGAAGCTGAACGCGATGTCGCAGGAGGAATACGCGGCGCTGGCGCAGGAGACGATGGATTACACCGAGGTGTTGAAGGCGGGTGGACATCTCCAGGATGCGAATCCGTTGGAGTATATCGAGACGGCCACCTCGCTGCGCCCGGCAGGCGGGAAAGTTTCAATCACGGACGGGCCGTTCGTGGAGACGAAGGAGCAGCTGGGAGGCTATTACCTGATCGAGGCGAAGGATTTGAATGAGGCGATCCGGCTGGCCTCGAAGATGCCACCGATGAAGATGGGTGGTATCGAGGTGCGGCCGATCAAGGAAGATCTCTTTATTCGATAGTGAGTGAGGTTTGAGGTGGCGGAATCGAACTGGCCAGAGGGCTTACCAAGACCAGCCCAACGCGCGCTGGAAAGTGGCGGCTACACGCAGCTGGAGCAACTGGACGGTGTATCTGCGGCGGAGCTGCTGAAGCTGCATGGAATGGGGCCGAAGGGGATTCGGATCCTGCGTGAGGCGCTGACCGGCCGGGGCATGGCGTTTGCGGGCGAGCGCCAGAAGATCACGACGTTCTTGATGTTCGAGGGCCGGGCGGAGGAAGCGATGACGTTCTATACCTCGCTCTTCGACGACGGCGAGATTCTGAGGATTGAGCGCTATGGACCTGAGGGACCAGGGCCTGAGGGCAGTGTCGTGCAGGCGACGTTCTCTCTGGCTGGCCAGACGTTTATGGCGATTGATAGCTGGGTAAGCCACGAGTTCACCTTCACGCCGGCGATCTCGCTCTATGTGCATTGCGAGAGTGTCGAAGAGATCGACAGGCTCTATGGGGCGCTCTCGGAAGATGGTGCGGTGATGATGGAGCTGGGGGAGTATCCGTTCAGTGAGCGGTTCGGCTGGGTGGCTGATCGGTTTGGGGTGACCTGGCAGCTGACGGTGTGAGGGAGTCGGGAGTCGGGCGGGAGATTTGGGCAGCTAGTAGGCTGATTGTGAACGATTGACTTTTAGGGAATGGGGCCTTACCCTACCTTCGATTTCGATTTTCCGTCAACCAAATACGTCGAGGAGGGTTGTCTATGGCCTTCTATCTTATGCGTTTCAGCTACACGCCGGAAACGTGGGCGAAGTTGATCCAGAACCCAGAGGATCGGCGTCAGGCAGCGCAGGCGTACATCGAGCAAGTCGGCGGAGCGCTGCATAGTTCTTGGTATGCATTTGGTGAGTACGACGCATATGCGATCTACGAGGCGCCGGATAATGCGTCGATGACGGCGACGGTGCTGGCTATTACAGCGGGTGGGGCGTTAGCAGCGGCTGAGACGACGGTCTTGATGACGGTGGAAGAGACCATCGAGGCGCTGCAGAAGAGCAAGGGCATCAGCTACCGCCGGCCCGGGGAGTGACATCAGGCATGGACGTGTGATGGGTACGACGGCAGGCGTTGTCACATCTCCAGAATGACTTTCCCCCGCCTCGCACCGTCTCCGTTAAGAGTACCCCGCCCCTCTGTCATCTAAGAGGATTACGCCTCCCTGTCATCTTGAGCCTGTCGAAGGATCTCTCAGGAGATTGTGAATTGAAGGGGTACGTTGGTTCTGATTGCCAATCAGGGTGAGAGATCCTTCGACTCCGCTGCGCTTCGCT
>CAYNTE010000244.1:0-2799 GCA_964399615.1 uncultured Thermomicrobiales bacterium | reverse complement strand
CTCCGCTGCGCGGAGCCTGTCCTGAGCGTAGTCGAAGGGCTCAGGATGACATTGGACATGGTCGTGTGAGGGCGGACGATGACAAGCGTTGTCAGTTCTCCGGAGGAACGTCCGCACTGCTCATCGTCCCCATTGAGATGACCGCGCTCCTTGTCATCCCGAGCGCTAGCCGAGGGATCTCTCCGGAGATCGTGACAGACTACGGATGTTGGCCTTGGTGGCCAGTCTAGGTGAGGGGGTTCCAGAGCACATGAGGGCATCATCATCGACGAAATGGAACGTTTCATGCGACTAACAACGCTGCCCCTCTCCATATAGAAGAAGGGCAGCGTCAAACTGCGTTGAATCCTCGGGTGAATCTATCCCTGCGCGTCCTGGATCGCTTTCCAGATCTTGCTGGCAGTCATCGGGATATCGAGGTGCTTGATGCCGAGCGGGTGCAGCGCGTCGACCACCGCGTTGGCGACAGCCGGTGTCGAGCCGATTGTTGCAGCTTCCCCAATGCCCTTTGCCCCGAGCGGGTTGAGCGGTGTCGTCGTCACTGTCCGGTCCAGCTCAAACCGCGGGAAGAGCTCGGCTTTCGGCACGGCGTAGTCCATCAACGTAGCGGTGATCAGCTGGCCATTCTCGTCGTAGACCGCCTCCTCCACCAGCGCCTGACCAATGCCTTGTGCCAGTCCGCCGTGGACCTGGCCATCGACCAGCAGCGGGCTGACGACATTGCCGCAGTCGTCAATCGAGAAGTAGCGCTTCAGCTCCACCTGGCCAGTCTCGGGGTCGATCTCGACCACCGCGACATGGGTGCCGAAAGGGAAGGTCTCATCATCGGGCGAGAAGTAGTCGGTGGTGTTCAGCCCGGCTTCCATGCCCTCCGGCACACGTCCGCTATAGGCCGAGCGGGCGATGCGTGCCAGATCGACATTCTGGTCGGGTGAACCCTTGACGCGATATTTACCCTCTTCAAGCTCGATGTCTTCGGGCGAGACTTCCAGCAGATGGGCAGCGATCTTGTCGGCCTTGTCACGCAGCTTGTCCAGTGACATCATCAGCGCGCTACCGCCGATAACGAGTCCGCGACTGCCCATGGTGCCGTTGCCCATCGCGGTGTTTTCCGTATCGCCGTGATGGATGATGATCTCTTCGAAATTTGCGCCCAGCCTATCGGCGACCATCTGTGCGAAGGTCGTCTCCTGCCCCTGGCCGTGCGGCGAGATGCCTGTGTAGACACTCACCGCGCCGCTGGGTTCTACCTTGACAACGCTGCTGTCATTCGGTCCAAAGCCGCAAATCTCGACATAGGACGCCAGGCCGATGCCCATCAGTTTGCCCTCAGCCCGCGCGGCCTCCTGCTCCTTGCGCAGCGCCGCGTAGTCGGAGACTTCCAGCGCATGGTCGAGCGTCTTGGCGTATTCGCCGGTATCGTAGATCTCACCAGTGGCGGTGGTCACCGGGAATGCATCGGGGCTGATGAAGTTCTTCTTGCGTAGCTCGGCTGGGTCCATGTCCAGCTCGTGAGCCAGCATGCTCACGGCGCGCTCGATGTAATAGGCGGCCTCCGGACGACCAGCCCCGCGATAGGCGCCGACGGCCATGGTGTTGGTATAGACAGCGTCGCATATGATATCGACTTCAGGGATGTTGTAGCACCCGACACCCATCGTCAGCGTCATGTAGGCGTTGCCGAGATCACGTGGGTATCCACCGGCATCACCGAGTACGCGCATCCGCATCCCGGTGATCGTGCCGTCGTTCGTCGCGGCCAGCTCGATGTTGGCGACCTGGGCACGGCCGTGGTGGGTGCTCAGGAAATTCTCCGAGCGATCCTCAATCCACTTCACTGGTCGGCCCAGATGCCGCGCCACGGCTGCGACGATCGTGTCGTCCTGGTAGGTGCTGATCTTGCTGCCGAACGCCCCGCCGACTTCCGGAGTGATCACGTGGACTTGCGTCTGGCTCATGTTGAGTCGCTGGGCGAGCTCGTTGCGGAACCAGTGCGGCGCCTGGGTCGAGGCCCAGACGGTCAGCCCACCGGTCAGTGGATCTGGCGCGGCGAGCGTGGCGCGGCCCTCCATCGCCATCGGGATCAATCGCTGCGACACGATCCGTTGCGAGATGGTGACATCGGCATTGGCGAACGCGTCGTCTATACCATCAGTCTTCTTGGTGTACCGTGCGGCGATATTGTTTGCGACGGGTTGGTAGACAAGCGGCGAGTCGTCCTTGACCGCGTCCTCAACCGAGGTGACAGCTGGGAGCTCGTCCCAATCGACCATGATCATCTCAGCTGCATCAACGGCCTGCGACTGTGTTTCGGCAACAACGATGGCGACCGGTTCGCCCACCCAGCGTGCCTTTTTGTCCGCGAGTATGCTGACCTTTGGCTTGGGAATTCGCCCTTCCTTTTCCCCTCGAGGATAATCTTCCTCGACGCCTTCCATCATCGGGCCAACCATGTCGACCAGCTCGAGATTGGTGTAAACGGCCACGACACCAGGGGCTTTCTTAGCGGCACTGGTATCTATCGATTTGATGTTCGCGTGGGCGAATGGCGAGCGCAAGAACTCCGCATGCAACATGCCCACCAGTTGAAGATCATCTACATATTGAGAGGTACCCGTGATGAGCCGGGGGTCTTCCTTGCGTTTGACACGTGCACCCATCATTCGGCTGACGATCATCGATTGCCCTCCTTGACCTGAATTTGCACTCGGCGCGAATGTGTTGACTCTGAGCGTAGCATCAAACAGCCGATTCTGGAATGCAGGTGGCGAGAAAAGCATCGCTGGTCTAGGCTCTTTG
>CAYNTE010000243.1:0-2870 GCA_964399615.1 uncultured Thermomicrobiales bacterium | reverse complement strand
CCCTCTTGACAATTCGACAACCTATACGTACGATACGAACATCTGATCTATTTTTTTGATTAATGGGGGGCACATCATGGATCTGTTGGATCGCATGTTCGGGTACGACCGCTGGGCGACGGCCCAACTCCTTGAGAAGAGCCGGGGGCTGACCGACGAGCAACTGGATCAGGAGTTCGATGTCGGCTTGCGCACCTTGCGTGAGACCTTCCATCATATGATCTACGTCATCGAGGGCTGGACGGCGCAGATGGATGGCAAACCCCACCCACCAGAACGCGAGGGCAAGCCCAGCATCGCCGAGCTAGAGGAGCTGTTCGAAAAGAACTTCGCCTACTTCGAATCCGTGTCCCGGAAGATCATCGCCGAAGACCGCATCAACGAGCTCTTTAAAGATCATTACAACGTCCCGCAGTCGCTCGGCGGCACCTTCCTGCAGCTCTTCACCCACCACGTCCATCACCGCAGCGAGGCGCGACACATCCTGGTGCGGCTCGGTGTCGAGGGGCTCTGGGACTACGACCCACAGGAGTTCGAGCACGTCGCGGGCAAGCCCGAAGGCATCAACGAAGGTATCAACTTTGGATAACCTATTCGACGGTGTGCCAACCGATCCGCCAATCGCTGGCGATGAGGCATCCATGCTGCTGGGCTTTCTGGAGCGTCAACGAGCAACCTTCGCCTGGAAGAGCTCCGGGCTCGACGCGGCCCAACTCCAGGCAACACTCGGATCATCAGCCATGACCATCGGCGGCATGCTCAAGCACCTGGCTCGCTTCGAGGACGACATGTCCACCGAGTTGATCAACGGTGAGGAGCAGCGTCCACCCTGGAATGCCATTGATTGGGATACCGATCACGATTGGGACTGGCGGTCGGCTGCAGACGATTCACCCGAGCAGCTCTACACCGGGTGGACCAGTGCCGTCGTTCGCTCGCGCGAAATCATCACCTCGGCACTCAATACCCGGGGTCTCGATGCCCCACCCATCGACGGCGCGCCGAACCTGCGCTACGTGCTGCTGAACATGATCGAGGAGTACGCTCGGCACAACGGCCACGCCGATCTGATCCGCGAATCCATCGACGGCCTGGTCGGACACGACCCACCAGAAGCATAATCTCCGAGAATTACTGCCCGAAGGGGGCGAATCCAACGATGAAATTGACCGCCGAACGGCTGAATCGCGCGACGCTCGGCCGCCAGATGCTGCTGGAGCGTGAGGGGGCGAGCCTGGAAGAGACCTTACGGCGCATTGTCGCACTGCAGGCCCAGATGCCACCTTCGCCCTACCTCGCGCTCTGGAACCGCATCGATGGCTTCGACCCCACAGACCTCGACGAGGCGTTCTTGAATTATCGAGTCGTCAAGGGCCACCAGCTCCGGATGACCCTGCACGCCACCTTGGTCGACGATTATCGGCCGTTCCGCGAAGCCGTTGAGACCTCCCAACGCACCATCCTGCGTGACAAACGCTTCACCAAAAGCGGAGCAATAGCCAGCGATGTCGACGCACTCATGCCGCACCTGCTCGATTACACCCGCGAGCCACGCACTGCGGCAGAGCTCCAGCGCTGGGTTGAAGAGCAGATCGCGAGTGAGGCCGCATCGACCATCTGGATGGCGGTCCGTCGCTACGCACCGCTTCTCCGCGCGCCGACTGGCGGCCCCTGGGCGTTCGACTCACAGATCACCTACATCACGCCACCGGTCCCGACAACCCTGGCCGATGAGGATGTCTCGGCCACCGCTCTCGAAACACTCATCTGGCGCTATCTGGAGGGCTTTGGTCCAGCAAGCGTGGCCGACATGGGCCAGTTCATGCTTATCCAGCGCGGCAAGATCCGTGCCGCGATCAAAGCCATCGGCGACCGGCTCGTGCAATACGAAGGACCGAACGGTGAAGAGCTCTTCGATGTTCCCGGTGGATTACTGCCGGATGGCGATACTCCGGCACCGCCGAGACTGATGGCGATGTGGGATAGCACGCTGCTGGCCTATTCCGACCGCAGCCGCATCATCCCCGACCCGTATCGCAAGGTGGCCATCCGCAGCAACGGCGATGTGCTGCCGACCCTGCTCGTCGATGGTCAGGTCGTCGGACTCTGGCGCGCGCTGGAGCATGGCGTCGAAGCGAGCGCGTTCCAGCCGCTTCCAGAGCCCGTCTGGGATCAGCTTGAGGCGGAGGCCCACCAGCTCTGCAGATTCCTCGCCTCGCGCGATGCCGAGGTCTACCGTCGCTACCATCACTGGTGGGACAAGATTCCCGATCTGGAGCCCCGCCTGCTGGCTGGGTCGCGCGACTAGCCTACTGCGCTCCGCTATCGCAACCGATCTCGTCGGGCAGCAGCGGCCGGGCGTAGAGCACGAACGCGCCATCGCCCATCTTCCAGCGCGTGATCGAGGTCGCGTCGGCAAGCTGCTCGCGCATCGATGTCGCCTTGTCGCCCTCCAGCACATAGCACTGGCTCTGCTCGACATTCGGCATCGGGGTGCCATCCGAGAGCGGACCCACCGGCAGCTCCATCTCTCCCGGCTTGATGCCCGGCTCTGGCGCGGGTGCGATCTCCGCTGGTTGCAGGACGATCTGCATGCGGTCGAGCGGGTAGTCTTCACCACGATCCTCGAACACCTCTGCGGGCAACCAGCCAGCCAGATCGTTCAGCTTCATCACGAAATTGTTGAACTGATTGCGGAACGACCGCTCCTCAGGCGAGATCTCTTCCATCTGATCTTCCATCCCCGGCGCATAGACCGAGATTCGCGATGGCGCGCCACCAGAGTTGATCGTCAGGACGCCGGTATGTGCGTCGGCGATGTTCGAACCAGTCGCGGGCCAGTCCTGCTCGCCCATCAAGAGCCCGGCAGC
>CAYNTE010000242.1:0-2901 GCA_964399615.1 uncultured Thermomicrobiales bacterium | reverse complement strand
GTGCCGGGTGGCAGAACGGCCTGACAATTCTGGCAGCGACGATAGCCTTCGGGAAGGTCGTCAGTAGGTTCTGGCTCCAGTTCCTCCGGCTCGTCATCGTCCATCTCGCTGGTCGGCAGATAGATCGTCATTTCCGGGTCTGTGTCCCCCGCTGGCGCTTGCTCCTCGGCTTGCGGATTGCTGCCTTCAATGACATTTAGCGGCCGGGTAAGCGAGATCGCTTCGCGATCAACATCGCCAGGATCTGGATCGGACTTGTAGGTCGGCCGCTGTTGCTCTGCAGGCTGTCCCGGCGTGCGAGGCGGGAGTACCCGCGTCTCGGCGGTTGCATCGGATCGCGCGCGAGATGGACGATCACGCCCTACCACCGAGAATGCAGCAGGAGCCTCATCATAGGGCTCATCTTCATAATCATCGACGGTCAAATCGTAGTCGAGATAATCGTCGTACATATCCTCGTCCTCGTAGCGCCGGTAGGAGTAGACTCTCCGCCCTGTGGCAAGGCCAAATACCAGCACCGGGATCACGACAATCGCCCCACCCAGCAGCAACCATCCGATCTCGTTGACCAGAAAGTTGACAACGTGCGAAGCCTCTAGCGACTCCTCATTGGCGTCGGAGAGCAAGAAGAGCCGGACATATTGCAGACTAAAACCAACGAGTAAGGCGCCGTTGAACGCTGATATCAGCGCTCCGAGCACCCTGGCGGGCGGCGAGTGGTCCCAAGATGTATAGAGCAAGCCAAGCCCGTAACCGCCGATAAATGTTGCGCTCATCAGAATCGCCATTGCGACGACAAACGCGCCGGGGTCGTCACCCATATCGAAGTAGTAATCGAGATCTTGTCCCCAGGGACGAGCCCAGTAGGGAGCGAGCAGCGCGCCGAACGTAACACCAAGTGAGACCAGAATCTCCTTTGATGGCCCTCGCATGTAACCAATCGGCGCAAAGAGAAGGATGAGGAGGACCAGGAGGATGTCAAGAGTCAGATTCCAGGTCATCGGGCGTTAACACCTACATTCAGTGGTTTCTGATCGGGTGGGACGCATTGCCGCACGATGAGCCTGAGTCTAACACGGCAACTTAGCTGCTCCGCTTGCCGTCCCACGATTGGTATAATCCCTTAAGGCATTTGCCCGCAACGGCCATCATTTATTCAGGCCGGACGCTATTGATTTGATTTATCACTCCAATTTGAAACAGGAGGATGATTTTTCCATTGAGTCGCAATAGATCACGTTCACGCGGCCGGGGACAACGAAAATCGAAAGAATTGTCCTGGTATCGCGTCGACCTACATATCCACACTCCCGCTTCAGCCGATTATCACGAACCAAGTGTCACGTTCCTCGATATCCTAAGAAAAGCAGAACAACGCGGAGCACAGATCATTGCCTTCACCGACCATAATACGGTGAGAGGCTACATCTCCTTGATGGAAGGGATCGAGAAGCTTACGCTCCTTGAATCCCTCGATCGCATCGCGCCAGACGAACAGGCACAACTGGACGAATATCGTCGCCTGCTGGACAAGATTCTGCTGCTACCCGGCGTCGAGTTCACCGCAACA
Organism: uncultured Thermomicrobiales bacterium; assembly: GCA_964399615.1. GTDB lineage: Bacteria > Chloroflexota > Chloroflexia > Thermomicrobiales > CFX8 > CAYNTE01. The sequence continues at coordinate 1,331 of CAYNTE010000242.1, read as the reverse complement.
TTTGGGTTCCATATTCTCGGCATCTTTCCGCCCGAAATCTCGCATCGACAGCTGGAGCACACACTCCTGGAACTCAATATTCCAGAAGACAAGATCGAAGAAGGTTCCGGGCAAGTTGGAGCCACGACCGATGTTGTCAGCTCCTATGAAATCCTTCACGAGGCAGGTGCGATTGTCATCCCGGCTCACGTGAACTCAACACATGGTGTAGCCATGCAGAATCTGCCGTTCGGCGGACAGACCAAGATCACGTTCACCCAGAGCCCCTACATCCATGCCCTTGAAGCCACCGATCTCGAAAGCAACAGTCGACGAAGTGTCAAGCGCTTTTTCAACGGCTCGAAGCCCGACTATCCCCGGCGGATGCATATTGTTCAGGGCTCCGACGCCCACCGCCTCAATCGCAACCCGAATCGGGAGACCGACTACGGCGTGGCCGAGCGTATGACCGAGGTCCAGCTCACCGAGCCAACCTTCGAAGCGCTGAAGGAACTCTTCGAATCGGACAATTTCAGCCGCATCCGGCCGTATCGGCCCCAGCAGGACCCATACGACTTCATCCGCCACGCTCGCAGCGAGGGCAACACCATTGTCCAGGGATTCCATACCCAGCCTCCGAAGCGTCGTGGGCGTCTGAGCCCGCTACTGCGAGACATCGTAGCGATGGCCAACGGAAACGGTGGTTCCGTCTACGTCGGTCTATCCGCAAATCCAAAGGACCCCGTGGCCGGCGTGCCAGAAGCCCCGAAAGTTGCACAGGAGCTGCTTGAAGATGTCGCGCGCCATATCACTCCGCCGATCACGATTTCTGTCGATATCGCGACGAGCGATGGCAAGCAGGTCTTGATCGTCTCAGTTCCAACCGGGACCGAGAAGCCCTATGCCGTCGCACCAGGCAACATCTACGTGCGCCATGAAGGCGAGACAACTCTCGCGCTTCGCGATGAAATCGTCGAGCTCGTGCGATCAGGCGTGCTGCAGGATGGCAGCCCACTTGTTGCCGCGGGAAACGATGCGAACGGTCAGCAGGATCGCTCCAGACACGCCCCAAGACGCCGCATGAACGGCCGTGGGCAGGAGTCCGACGCCAGCAATGAAGCCGCCCAGCAGGCTGCTGAAGCGCCTTCCAATGAGATCCCGACGCCGCGCACCGGCGTTGAGATCGTCGAGTCTGTCGAGCGCGATGGCGTCGTTTATCACAGTATGCGTGACCTGCGGAATCTGAAAGTCGTTCACAATGTCACCCGCGACTCCGCCAGAGCACTCTGGCGTTACGCGATCCTTCAGCGTGAAGAGTCACCCTGCGAGTCCGACGAGGTTGAGTGGAACGG
>CAYNTE010000241.1:0-2902 GCA_964399615.1 uncultured Thermomicrobiales bacterium | reverse complement strand
AGCAGCATCGGATGCTCTCCCAGCTCCAGCCACGGGCAGTGCACGTCATCAAACCAAGAGGGTTCGGCGGACTGGCGGCGGAACGACTGCTCCACGCTCGTCAGCGACCTAGACTCGTCGTCGATGCTGACGACTGGGAGGGCGACGGCGGCTGGAATGACGTAGGAGCCTACCCAGTGCCGATGCAGCGCCTCTTCAACTGGCAAGAGTCTCGACTACTGCGGCGGGCAGATCACGTGGTTGCCGCCAGCGCACTGGTCGCGGCACGGGCCAGTCGATTACGCGCCGATGACAGCACGGTCTCACTGATCCCCAATGGCATTGACGCCTCATGGCGACAGCAGCTCGATCGTGCCAGTCGGGAAACCAGGTGCCCAGCGGTGCACAGAGTTCTGATTTACTCGCGCTTTCAGGAGTTCGAGCCGGGCTGGATCGATGGATTCGCAAAATCGCTAGGGTCGAACGTTACGAGCCCGCTTGAAATTGTGCTGATTGGTTCGACAGATCGACCGAGAGGCGCGCAACAATTTTCACCAAACGTTACCGTCACCAACCTTGGTTGGGTCGATCGGCGACAGCTCCCAGCAACGCTAGCTACTGGCAATCTGGCCGTATTCCCGCTCGATGATTCACTCATTTCCCGCTCTAAACAGTCAGCCAAGCTGATTGAGTTGATGGCTGCGGGCATTCCAGTCATCGCTTCAGATGTCGGCGAAGTACGGGCGACACTTGGCGAAGCTGGATTGACGATCCGAAATGGCTCACCGGCGCAATTCGCGTCTCAGACGGCGAAGCTCCTTGGTGATCCCGAACGACGAGCTGCGATGAGCGAGCTCGCGCGCAGCCAAGCAAAACGGCTTGACATCGCAACAGTCGCTCATGACCTGCCAGGCATCTATCTCGACCTCGGAGTCGAACCATCGTGATCGGGCTTGCGCCGCGTCACAAGTACCTTCGCGTCGTGCCAGCAGCCGTCTGGATGGCGATAATCTTTGGCTTGTCGTCCAGAAGCACGATTCCGACCGCGCCAGGATTCGGCGCCAACCTGACAGCCTCAGCTGGCCACCTCGTGGCGTATGGGGTGCTCGGTGTGCTCGTCCTTATCGCACTGCGAACCTGGTTCACATTCACCTGGAGGGTTGCCGCAGCGGCGATCGTCATCGCTGTGCTCTACGGGCTGACCGACGAGATTCACCAGAGTTTCGTACCCGGTCGTGACGCCTCGGCTGCCGATCTGTTGCTGGACGCAATCGGTGCGACCATCGGCGTAGCCAGCTTGTATTGGTGGCGCTCGAAAAGCGGTAAGCAGTGAGTAAAAGCCGGCAAACGGCCGTCATCACCTTCGGCGTTGTCGTGCTGCTGCATGCGCTCGTGCTCCCGCGCTGGATGGAGCGCCTAAACCCTCTGACTGGCGACGAACCGTTCTATGTGATGACCGCCATAAGCCTCATTGAAGATCAAGATATCGAAGAGTCGAATAACTACCGGACGGTCGAAGGCAACCCTGGCGCGGTCCGGTTTGCTGACGAGCTCTATCCAGATCAGGCCTCCAGCGAGGAGTGGAAGGGTTGGCCAGCCTATCCGCAAGCCGTCGCCCCGCATCAGGCACACGCCGATCGTCCCGGCCTCTACTCGAAGCACGGCGTCGGTCTGCCCGCGCTCATCGCAGTTCCCTGGGCAGTCGGTGAGCGACTCGGTGTTGAGCTGTCGCTGATCATCATTGCTGGCTTGGTGGCAGTCCAGATGTTGTGGCTCGCTCAGCGTGCAGGCGCACCAGCGTGGGCATCTGCCGTGCTTGCTATCGGTCTGGCGACCTGCATGCCTATCGGGCCCTACGGTCTGCTGATTTTCCCTGAAGTGCCCGCGGCGCTGCTCATTGCCTACAGCGTTCGCAGGCTGGCGGAACCCCAAAACGCCACCTGGCAGTGGATCCTGATCGGCGTGGCCGTTGGCTATCTCCCATGGCTCCACCAACGCTTCATTCCCATCTCGCTGGTTTTGACCCTCGTGCTGCTCCTTCGCATCTCCCGAGACATGCCTCGCAAGCGAGCCCTGACCAGCCTCATTCCAGTCGCTATCGGCGGATTTGGTCTGCTGGCGTTTAACTACTGGCTCTACGGACAACCGATCCAGAGCACGGCAGATCACGCCGGATTCAGCCGGTTCTCTGGGACCGTCAACGGTCTCTTTGGGCTGCTGCTCGATGCGCAGTGGGGTCTGGTGATCGCAGCGCCCGTGATGATCCTCGCGATTGCCGCGCTACCTACCTGGATTCGACGAGATCCCGACGCGGCACTGATCGCAATCAGCGCTTGCTTGCCCTACTTGCTCCTCGTTGGCGCGTACCGCGTTTGGTGGGGAGAGTGGGGACCGCCTGCTCGCTACCTTGTCCCGGTTGCGCCGTTCGCCGCCGCGACACTCGGTAGCTGGATTGCTGGCAGACAGCGCGGCCGCCTGCTCATCACCGCAGTAGCCTGGATACCCGGGGCGCTGCTAACGGCGGCCGGATACGTCCATCCTCAGCGCTTCTACCATCAACCCGACGGCTTCAACAATCTCGTCGCGAGCTTTGAACGGTGGATCCCGTTCAGTGTTGACAGATTCCTGGTCTCCTTTCAGCCCTACGCGCTGGATCCGGTCGACCGGCGAATCTGGAGCGCGGTGATTCTCATGATCGTACTTGCGGTGTGCCTGTGCCTGGTCCACTTCTCCGACCGCCGCGGTTCGCCAACCACAGGCGCACGCTGAAAACGCCCGCACGGTCAATTGACCACGAGCATGTTCTCTGATAGATTCAAGCCACTTCAGGGGGGAAGCGAACGTACGCGGACTGGCTGGCCAAGGTCAGATCTCGTCAAAATACGAAGGGGTGGGGTGGGACCGTGAATATCGGACTGGCGTT
>CAYNTE010000240.1:1648-2945 GCA_964399615.1 uncultured Thermomicrobiales bacterium | reverse complement strand
CACGTCGCAGACGGTAGTGGTGCGCCGTCATGGCCGGGCAGATCTGTCCGCCAATCCGCACGTCGCGCGAGATGAATTCAACCTCCTGAAGATCGTTCGTCGCCACGGTGTTGCCGCTCCAGAGCCGCTCTTTCTCGACGAATCCGGCAGCATCTTCTCCACACCAGTTATCGCCGTTGAGTACGTTGAAGGCCGGGTTGAGTTCGAACCATCCGATCTGGCGAGTTTCGTGGACCAAGCCGCCAGCGAACTCGCGCGGATTCACGCAATCGCCGCCGACGAGAGCCTTGTATTCTTACCTGTCAGACCGTTTCATGTCGCAGCGCCACGCGGCAGAGTCGATGAAGCGATGAGCGAAACGTTGATCCGGGAAGCACTCAGTAGAGTGACCGAGCCGAAGCTGCCTGATTCCCCATCTCTCCTCCATGGCGATTACTGGCCCGGAAACTGGCTCTGGCGAGAGGGTCGCCTGCAAGCGATTATCGACTGGGAAGACGCTGGTACTGGCGACCCACTGAGCGACCTCGCTAATTGCCGGTTAGAACTCCTCTGGGCTGCTAGTCAGACAACGATGGAGCGATTCACCGAGCGCTATCTCGCATTGACCGGCATCGAAGCGCGCCATCTGCCAGCCTGGGACTTATGGGCCGCGCTCCGGCCATGTGGAGCGATTCACGACTGGGGGCTGAGTGCGGATGCGTATGAGCGAATGCGTAGCCTGCACCGGCAATTCGTTGAGCAAGCGATGTCCGCCGCGGGCGGCGGTTTGCGACGAGATTGACGCCTTCCTCTGCTGGCCCATATAATCAGGCAGTAGTGATCCTGGGAGAAAAGAGTTGAAGGCGGATTGAGGCGCGATGAAGCTGATCATTGCAGTGGTGCAAAACAAGGGCGCTGACGACGTAATCGATGCGCTAGTAGCGGCTGAGTATCGTGCCACGCGGTTTGCGAGTACCGGTGGATTCCTGCGCCGGGGGAACACGACGGTGATGATCGGCGTTCAAGACCACCAGGTCGATCATGTCATCGATATCATTCGAGATCACGCCAGAGACGAAGCAGATGAGCAACCCGACGCCAATGCCCAGGCAGCCGCGACCATCTTCGTGCTCGACCTCGAAGAGTATCAACGCCTCTAGGTCCAGACGAAGTCTCAGCGCTGCGCCTCATCGATACGCTGTGTTGCGCATGCGCGACATCCATGACTTTCCGAAAGCTGCAATTGCATGATCTCCTGGCGGCTGCGATCTCTCGGAGTTGAGATCAGGCTGACCTGGGGCTGGCTCGCCGTGATGAT
>CAYNTE010000240.1:0-1548 GCA_964399615.1 uncultured Thermomicrobiales bacterium | reverse complement strand
CACGAAGACGCCATGCTCGCCGCAGCCGGCCCGATAGCCTCAGCAACGCTCACGATGCTGCTTGGTCTGCTTTGGTTCGCTATCGAGGGATCAATCTCGTTCACGACGACGAGTGTTCTGGGCTTGCTGACACTCGTCAATGCCGGATTTCTCCTCGTCTCGCTCATGCCCGGCTATCCGTTCGACGGTAGCCGACTGCTGAGAGCGTTCATTTGGTACATCACCGGTGATCTGATCCAGTCCACCCGCATCGTGACATATTACGGCCACGTGCTGGCGCTGATGGGCATGGGCGCCGGTGCCGTGCTCGTTGCGATGGGGGATATCCGCTCGGTCTGGGGCGCGTTCATGGTCGTTACCTTTTGGGCCATCAACCGCGGCATCACCCAGGGCATGAATCACATCTTCTGGACCGAGACGGGCAAGCGGCTACGTGTTGATGACGTCTTCATGGGTGGCGGACGCCGGATCCCGGCCGATACGACGATCGATCACGCGGTTGACCAGTTGCTCGAATCACACCGGGGCGCCTCGACTATCGTCGTTGATAGCGATCAGCAGGTGATCGGACTGATCGCCCTGAACGACCTTCGATCGATCCCTCGCGACGAATGGACATTCCGCACCATGCGCGATGCAATGCGATCGACCGAGGGACTTGGCTCAGTGTCAACCTCGGCACAGCTCATTGAGCTCATCAATCTGCTACCGCCAGAATCGACGCAGGAGGCGCTGCTGGTCCGCGAAGACCGCATTATCGGCGCAGTCAACCGGCGTCAGCTCGTTCATGCCATCCGTGATTATCTCTCGGCCGAGCACCTCGAACGGCTTCGGAGACAGCGCCGGTAACTGTCCGGACCTTGTGTACGTACGGCAATGGTGCTACACTGCCTCGTGTCGGGAACGTCGCTCCCACTCCGCGAAAAATCGTCCCAGTTCTTGCTTGGATGACAGCATCCAGGTGCGGGCAGCGCGTTGCCAAAATCTATGACTCGAAGTCAAGGTGGGGATCGAGTTTGTGGGCTGTTTCGTGCGACGGTCGAGGGTGTGGATCGCATTTCGTCTCCTGACGGTGATCGCCGTCAGTGCGATGTTAGCCAGCCTCGGAGCCAACCTGGCGGCAGCCGAGAGCTCAGAGGTTCCAGCCCAGAGTGCCATCACAGTAGACCTGCACACTCATTCTATTCTGGTCAATCAAAACGCAGACCGAGCGGTCCAGACCCCTGGTCTCAACCGCCTCCTTACTGTCTTTGCCGCGATGCTGCTTTGGCCCGACGCCAGTGGATCCACCATTGTCGTTTCGGGTGCTGACCTTGACGGCATTCCGGCCGACGGTCCAATGATCGAGGCCGGCACGTCCGCTTCGTTCGATGAAATTGTCCGAGCCGCGCTCGTCGCCGGTCGGCCCGAAGCAGCCCGTGCGCTTGCCCGCGTTGCAGGTAGCGCTTCGGGACTCGTTGACGATGAAGCGGCCAGTGGATTTGTGACTCGCGCGAACGACCTCTTTGCCCAACTCGGGCTGACGAGGACGCACCTCGATCTTGCCGG
>CAYNTE010000239.1:0-2970 GCA_964399615.1 uncultured Thermomicrobiales bacterium | reverse complement strand
CGTGTATCTGTGGGTCGACGGGATTCATCTCAAGGTCCGCCTGGAGCAGGAGAAGCTCTGTTTGCTGGTGATGCTCGGGGTGCGTGCTGATGGGCGCAAGGAGCTGGTGGCGATCACCGATGGCTACCGTGAATCGACCGAGTCGTGGGCCGATCTGCTGCGCGACTGCAAACGCCGCGGCATGACCGCCCCGGTGCTGGCCGTCGGCGACGGTGCGCTCGGGTTCTGGAAGGCCGTGCGCGAGGTGTTCCCGGCCACCAGAGAGCAGCGGTGCTGGTTCCACAAGCAAGCCAATGTCCTTGCTGCCCTGCCGAAGTCAGCTCAACCGGCGGCGTTGGCGGCGATGAAGGAGATCTACAACGCCGAGGACATCGACAAGGCCCAGCTCGCGGTGAAAGCCTTCGAGGTCGACTTCGGCGCCAAGTATCCCAAGGCGGTCGCCAAGATCGTCGATGACCTCGATGTGCTGTTGGAGTTCTACAAGTACCCGGCCGAGCATTGGATCCATCTACGCACGACGAACCCGATCGAAAGTACTTTTGCCACAGTACGTTTGAGGACCAAGGTCACCAAGGGGCCGGGGTCGCGGGCTGCTGGTCTGGCCATGGCCTACAAGCTGATCAACGCCGCCCAGGCCCGCTGGCGAGCGGTCAACGCCCCACACCTGGTTGCTCTGGTCCGCGCCGGCGCGGTCTTCCACAAAGGCAAACTGCTCGAACGCCCCGCCGACATCACCCCACCGACACCGCCATCAGACGGCGATCGGCACACCGGAACGGAGGTCGCCTGAAACACCCCGATCCACAGGTATTGACAATTCCTCGAACAGTCGTTCATCGACCACAGTGCCTACCTACCCGATCGCGGTGGTCAGCGCTCGGCATTTCGGCAAGTGCAGGTGCGTCCGGTCACTGCCGTAAAGCGACTACCAGATACAGGTGGATCTCAGCGCACCCCCTCTAGCACTTCGCGACATCGGGACCAGCCAATACGCGAGAGCGACATCCCGTGGCGCACGACCAAACCAGAAGCGACTCCTTCCTCGTCGGGGAAGCTCGTCTTCGTCAGGTCCAGCCGTCAGGGCTCACTGCAGTTGCTCCGATCTTAAGGACATTGTGCCAGGGCGAATTTGAACATCCAGATCCTTTTGGCTCGCTACGACAGAGGCCTCCACTAGCATGGGGTCCGCGGTTCGACGGACTTCCGCAGCTACTCGCTGTCACGGATATGTCCCCTCCGCACGAGCGTGTTCGTGCTGCCTTGGGGAATACAACGTGACATTGATCCGTACAACCGCTGCACGTGTCTGTGAGACAACACCGGAGTCGTTGGTAGAGCAGTTGTTGGAGCAGATGCTGTACCGAAGTGGTCGCCGCGCTGCCTCGACCGAGCAGGCGTCATGGAAGCGGAGCCTTCCGGTTTTGGCTGCAGACCTTGTTGACGCTGGCCTTGGCGATGTTGAGATGCTCGTCGAGTATCAACTTCCGTTGACATCGCAGCGGGCCGATGTTGTCCTCGCCGGAACACATCCGGAAACCGGTGAAGCTTCCTATGTTGTTGTCGAGTTGAAGCAGTGGTCTGCTGCCTTCGCCTTCGAAGACGACCCGGAACTTGTCGAAGTACCAGGCGTACCAGGTGGACCGCGTTTGCATCCGGCGGTTCAGGTGCGGGGCTACTGTGAGTACCTTTACGACTTCGCTCGAGTGTTGGCTGACCATCCCGATGCCCTGGCTGGTATGGCATATCTACACAACGCCTCGAACCCAGCGCTGGTAAAAGACTTGCGAGCTGTGCCGATATCGATAACCGGCCAGTTGTTCACAGCGGCTGACAAGAGCGCGATGTTCGACTTTCTTCAGTCAAGACTTGCGTCGGTGTCTGGGCGCGAAGCGGCGGACTTCTTGATCAACTCGCCCGTCGCGCCCTCGAAACAGCTATTGAAACTTGCCGCCGCCGAGATTCGCGATCGGCCCCAGTTCCGGCTGATCGGAAATCAACAATTGGCGGTTGACCTGGTATTACATACCGTCGAACACGCGCGCGCCGGAAACACTAAGCGAGTCATCGCCGTGACCGGTGGGCCAGGTAGCGGTAAGAGCGTGATCGCACTGTCTCTTCTTGGCGAGTTGGCGCGGCGGGGTCGCACCGCGGTCCACGCAACGGGTTCGCGCTCATTCACCCAGACCTTGCGAAAAGTTGCAGCCGCGCGAGCACCAAAAATTCGTAACTTCTTCAAATACTTCAATCAGTTCATGACCGCCGATCCCAACGGCTTGGACGTGCTGATCATGGATGAAGCGCACCGGATCAGAAATACTTCTGTCGACAGATACACACGTGCCGATCTGCGGACCGACCGACCGCAAATCGATGAACTTATCGCCGCGGCTCGAGTGCCGGTCTTCCTTCTGGATGAACATCAGGTAGTCCGTCCAGGTGAAATGGGCACCCTCGCACAGATCGAACGCCACGCCAAGCACCTCGGACTTGAGTTTGAGCACATTGAACTCGGCGAACAGTTCCGATGTGGCGGTAGCGAGGAGTACGTGCACTGGGTTGTCCGACTTCTCGGCCTCGTCGAGAACGAAGAACCTACAACCTGGTCCGGCGATCCGCAGTTCACCGTGCTGGTCGCGGAGACTCCCGAGGAGATGGAAAGCCATCTCCGTCACCAAATGGAGCGAGGCTACACCTCGCGCATCACCGCGGGGTACTGCTGGCCCTGGAGTGACGCTCGAAAAGACGGAACACTTGTCCACGACGTCCAAATCGGCTCGTGGTCAAGACCTTGGAACAGCAAGAGCGACCGGCGACTCGGCGATGCGCCCCCCAGCGCTCTCTGGGCCACCGATGATGGCGGATTCGGACAAGTAGGCTGCATCTACACTGCCCAGGGTTTCGAATACGACTGGAACGGTGTAATCATCGGACCCGACCTCGTCTGGCGCGAAGGACGATTCGTCAGTGTTC
>CAYNTE010000238.1:0-2987 GCA_964399615.1 uncultured Thermomicrobiales bacterium | reverse complement strand
ATGGACAAGTGCTGCCAGAACCCCTGATTGAGATTCCACGAGTCAACACCTGGGGCGATCGGGGCCTTATTTCGATTGCACTCGACCCCAACTTTGAACAAAATGGCTATCTCTACGCCTCGTATACCTACGATGTCGATCCGGCAGATTTCGAGGGCGAGAAGACGGCTCGAATTTCGCGCTTTACTGTCGCCGGTAACACTGCTGATCCGTCGTCCGAGTTCATCCTCCTGGGTTCGGTCAACGGCACGCCAGAAGCGCCTTCATGCGAAGACTATCCACGCGAGTCAGACTGCATACCCTCTGATGACAAGTCGCACTCAGCCGGAAACCTGCTGTTTATGCCGGATGGATCGCTGCTCGCCAGCCTCGGCGACGGTGCGTCAGAAGAATATGTCGATCCTCGCTCGCTACGCGCTCAAGACCTCGATCTGCTCGGTGGCAAGATCGTGCGGATCAATCCCGCCAATGGCGAGGGATACCCAGACAACCCGTTCTTCACTGGTGATCCAAGTGATATCCGCTCAAAGGTTTGGGCATACGGATTCCGCAATGCCTTTAGATTTGTCTTGAAGCCTGGCACCTCGACCATATACGGCGGTGATGTCGGTTGGGCGAGTGAAGAAGAGGTCGACGTTATCGTTCCTGGCGAGAACTACGGCTGGCCGTGCGTTGAAGGTAATACCCAGTCGCAATATATGCAGCTCGACGCCTGCCAAGACATCGTCGCGACTGGAAGCCTTATCCCGCCCATCTACGCCTATCCTCACCCGCCGGGCGTCGCGGTGGTCGGCGGAGACTTCTACATGGGGGATGCCTATCCAGAGGAGTATCGTGGGGCATTCTTCTTCGGCGACTACGGCTACAGCGCAATCTGGACGCTGAAGACCGATGACCAAGACGCGTTGGTGGGCGAGATTGAGCGATTCCCATTGCTACCAGACGGGCCGGTACAGATCTTCTCCGGCCCCGATAGCGATCTTTATTACCTCTCAATCTTCACCGGTGAGTTACGCCACATTCGCTATGTACCGCCTCCGGGTGAGTAAGCATCGCAAGTCTCATTTGTCCGGATCACTTGTCTAATCCTCCAAAATGGAAGATGATTTGAACGTATGGACGTGTTGAGATGTGGCGGTGCTCGGGGCAGGTGCAAGACCATATCCCCGTTATCGTACCGACCATCCCGTGATGATTACCTCGAAGGGAGCGCGCTCAGTGAAGAAACTCATCAACAGTCCCGACGATGTGGTGCGTGAAGTTCTCGAAGGCATGGCAGTTGCTCACCCGCAATTGCTCAAGATCGATCCAGAGCTGAAGGTCATCACCCGCGCGGACGCGCCAATATCTGGCAAGGTCGGCATCGTCTCTGGTGGTGGCAGTGGCCATGAACCGATGCACGGTGGCTTTGTCGGTATGGGCATGCTTGACGCTGCGTGCCCTGGCGAAGTGTTCACGTCCCCAGTGCCCGATCAGATGCAGGCTGCGACGACTGCGGTCGATGGTGGCGCGGGCGTGCTCCATATCGTGAAGAATTACACCGGTGATGTCATGAATTTCGAGCTGGCCGCTGAGCTGGCGCAGGCTGAAGGGATCGAAGTCCGCAGTGTCGTAATCGACGACGACGTGGCCGTCCAGGACAGCCTCTACACAGCAGGTCGGCGGGGCGTGGGGGGAACGGTGCTGGCTGAGAAAATCACTGGAGCACTGGCAGAGACGGGTGCAGATCTCGACGCCGTGACGGCGATGTGCACGCGCGTCAACGAGAATGTGCGCAGCATGGGCATGGCGCTGACCTCGTGCACCGTTCCGGCGGCTGGCAAACCAACCTTCGAACTCGGCGAAAACGAGATGGAAATTGGCATCGGCATCCATGGCGAACCGGGCCGCGAGCGCAAACCTATCGCTTCAGCTGACGAGATCACAGAGATGCTCACCGAGCCGATCGTCACCGATCTGGGGCTCAAGGCCGGCGATCAGGTGCTGGCATTCGTGAACGGCATGGGCGGCACACCGCTGATGGAGCTCTACATCGTCTACCGGAAGCTCGATCAGATCTTGCGTGGACATGGGGTCACCATTACCCGCCAGTTGATTGGCAATTACATTACGTCGCTCGAAATGGCTGGTTGTTCGATTACACTCCTGCGTCTTGACGACGAGATGACATCGCTCTGGGATGCTCCGGTCAACACTGCGGCACTACACTGGTAATGACGACGAGCTCATCCAGACGTCTTTTGCGAGGGAGCAGCGTGGATGTGTGACACGAGTGGACTAGGGCTGGCGATCATCGAGGAGATTCAACGCGTCATCGATGCGAACGCCAGTGAATTGACGCAACTGGACTCAGCGATCGGTGACGGAGACCACGGCTCGAATCTGAGACGTGGCTTCAACGCGGTGCTTGAAAAAGTCCGCGACCAGGAAGATCAGTCACTCCAGGCTGTTGTCAAGACCACAGCCATGACGTTGATATCGACGGTCGGTGGTGCGGCGGGCCCACTCTATGGGACGGCATTCCTGCGTGCTTCGACGGCACTCGCGGCAGACGATGAGCTGACTGCTGAGCACGCAGTGGCGGCGTTTGAGGCTGCGGTTGAAGGTGTCAAAGCCCGAGGCAAAGCGACCACCGGTGAAAAGACCATGCTCGATGCACTCGTGCCTGCACTCGAAACGTTGCAGCAATCGGTAAACGGCGGTGAATCAGCCGTGACGGCATTTGCCGCCGCTGCCGGGGCCGCGGACGCTGGTCGAGACGCGACCGTCCCGCTCAAGGCGACCAAGGGGCGGGCGAGCTACCTCGGAGATCGCAGCATCGGTCACCAAGATCCCGGCGCGACGTCGTCAGCGCTGATCGTTAACGCTATCGCGGACGTTCTGGCGCGACATTGCGCCGAGAGCGGGGGAAACTGAGCATGGGTGTCGGTATCGTCATCGTCAGTCACAGCCAGAAGCTCGCCGAAGGTGTGATTGAGATTGCCGGG
>CAYNTE010000237.1:0-3263 GCA_964399615.1 uncultured Thermomicrobiales bacterium | reverse complement strand
CCAATGTGGTTGGGACGGGGCTGTCAGGTCGCCACGGTGAGCCGATCAGTTTCCTCGAATTCACCCGGGCAGGGTTGCCAATCACCATCCTGACGCTTGTGGTTGCGACAGCGTATATCTATCTCTTCTATCTGATCTAGCTGTTTCGTCGCGCTCGCCAGCCATAGGCGATCAATCCAGCGGCCAAGAGCAAACTCACACCGGTGATCGCGAAGCCAATTTGAACGGATCGCGGCTCGTAGCGGAACTCCACCAGGTGCTCACCAGCAGGAACAGATATCGCCCGGTAGTTGAGATTCGCACGCATGACCGGCACGGGCTGATCATCGATGAACGCGGACCAGCCGGGGTAGTAGCTATCGCTCACGAAGAGCAGCCCAGGCTCTGTCGTCGTCACTGACCAGCTAGAGAAGGCGCTCTCGTAGCTCAGATTGTGGACCTCACCAGCTCCTTCACTGTCAAGCATCGACAGCGCGGACCGGGCATCTGCAGAGTCCTGGAGGATCAGACGGGTACTGGCAGCTTTAGGGTCGGCGGTGAGCTTCGTCACAGCTTCGCCGTCGTTCTGGACGATCTGCGCGTTGTAGACCATGAACGCGCGCGGTCTGGGATCGATGACCTCACCAAGATAGATGCCGTTTCGCTCCCCGATCCGGCGCAGATTGTCGCTCTCCTCGATCAGCGCGCTGTCAGCCGCGACGACGTAGCGGATATTGAGCCCGGCAAGCAGCAGAGAATCAAATGACCCAAGCAGCACACCATAGTCGATCCACGGAGTTCGGTCTCCACTCGCGTTGAGATAGACATCGAGCCTGGCAGTCGGGAAATCGAGCGTTCGCACATCGGCCAGATCGAACAGCATCTGGGCATCGGGGTACATCGCCTGGCCGAGTACGGTAAAGCGACCCAGCTCGTCATCCCGCCCAATCTCAGCCAGAATCGAAGGTTCCGGGTAAAAGTCGTCCGCATCCATCGTCGGGTTGATGCCGTGTCCCGCGGCGATGAGGTCGATGATGACGAGTGCGATGATGCCGGCCTGGAGATAGCGAAGGTTGTTGTGCCAACGGCGCGACCAGTAGATCAGCGCTCCCAGCCCGATGAGCGCGACGAGGGCCGGCAGATAGAGCTCGATATTGCTCAGCCGGAAGGCCTCAGAAAGGTCATCGACGCAGCGGGCTGGATCGGGACGGCAGATCATCACTGAGCGTGGCGCACTCTCAGGGGCCGGATAACGCTCCTGAATCCAGCTGGCGAGCTGGCTGGTAACTCGTGGCTCGGACCTCGGCAGCAGGACGCCGCCGGCCAGCGCCATGAACCCGCCCGCGACGGTGACGAGTGCCAGCACGATTGCCGAGGTTCTTCGCACTCGAGGCTCTGCCAGGGCTTGCGCACCGAAGCCGGCCAGCATCGCGACGCCGAAGGTGACCAGCAGCCGCAGTCGGTTCGGATGCGCCAGCGCAAGGCCAGGAAGCTGATTGATCCAGTCGAACGGTGGAACCTGCATCGCCATGCCGAGGCTGATGATGATCAGGACTCCCCAGAGACGCACCAGGGGATTCCGCCTCCAGCCGCCAACTAGCGCGGCGATGCAGAGCGCGAGCGGGATGATTCCGGCATAGAGCACGCTCTCGTTGAAATTGCCCCATGGGTTGAATGACCAGTAGTCGCCGGACCAGCTCGGGTTGCCATACATGTTTGGGAACGCCGCCAGCGGAAGCGCGACCAGATTCTTGAACGCTACAGGATCGAGCCAGCGAAATGCGTCACTCGACCGCCGCTGATATTCCGCGCTGAGTGGCAACCACTCGATGAACGGCATGAGCTGGATGGCCGCAATACCCGCCCCAAGGACTCCGGCAACGCCCAGCGCCAGGATGCGACGGGCTGCGAACGCCAGATCGCGATGGTGAAGCGTGATTTGTCCCAATCTCAGCACGAAGTAGAGGGATACCCCGAAGATTAGGTCGACCGCAGTCTCGACGTGCCCACCAGTAATGGCGACACCAAGGACGATCGCGAACACGCCGATCCAAGTAAGCGTTCGGCCGCGTTCCCGAGCCGTGGCGATGCTATCTGCTGCGAGCATCAGTGCGGGGAGCCAGATCGCGACATTCGTGTGTGGATGGCCGAGCCAGGCGACGAGAAAGCCACACAGCATGAACGAGACGGCGGGCACGAAGGCCGGCAATGGCGCGAGCCCCAGACGCCGGCCCAGCAGGTAGGTCGCGAACCCCGCGATCCAGAGCCGGAACAGCGCGCTCAGCACGAATGTTGCGGTGAACGGGACGATCAGCAGAGCCAGGTTGATCGGGTAGAAGACTGCGGCCTGCATCGTGGCGGCGAGCGGGCCGCCAGTGCCGCTGTAGGGATTCCAGAGCGGCAGCTCACCTTGACGTAACGAATCCCAGGCGAACTTCCGCCACGGCGTGAACTGATAGACCTGGTCGAAGAGCAGCTCGTTGGATGGCTCGACGAACCCCTCTGGCGCGAGATCAGCAAACGCCGGCGTTGTAAAGACGGCATCGGCAGGGCTGAGCACTCGGCCGGGCAGCAACGCATCGTTGAAGAAGATCACCAGAATGATCAGCAGAGCTGCGCCAGCGACGATGGCATCGTGCTTGAGGGCAGGTTCGACCCTTGCGCGCCACCGTCTCAGCTTTGATTTGCCGAAGCGCACCAGCCCCGTCGCCATCAGCCCGCTGCTTCCTGTTACCGAGGGCGGACGGAGCCAGTGTCCAGCCCGCCCGCAGCCAGTCTACGTGCTTGCAAGCGGGCTGGTCGGGTCGATCAGGATTCGTTTTCGGCCTGCTCGGCGGCATCTCTTGGAATGAGACCGAACAGGTGACCGAACGAATCGCTGACGACGACGCTCGGGACATCGTGCCGGTCCATGTATTCCAACGCTGACTTGATCGAGCCACTCGGCCGGAACGTTGAAGGCCCATCCTCCATGCGGTCTTCAATCGAACCGCCTGCGGCGGTATCGGCCTTGCGAAGCAGACCAAGGACGACCTGATCATCATCGACGACCACACAGCTATCCCAGCCGGAAGTCTCCATGCGCTCGGTAGCGATCTCTAGCGAGTCATTGATTTGTACCGTCGGGGCATCGTCGCGGGTGAGATCCAAGACTCGCTTGTCGCCTGCCCGCTTGCCTTCCTTTGGAAGACCGTGCGCCAGCCAGTCCGCCTTGCCGGAGACATAATCATAGACATCCTGGAAGCCGAATTGTTCGAGCCGCACCGCGGCCCGTGGGCTCATGT
>CAYNTE010000236.1:0-3274 GCA_964399615.1 uncultured Thermomicrobiales bacterium | reverse complement strand
GCAGGTCGTCAAGATCTTCAATCTCTTGCACCACAAATCGAGATTGACGTTCGTGGGTCACCGAGAGCATTCCGCCGCGCTGGATGAGCTTCTCCTCACGCACTCGATCTTCTAGTCGCACACGACGATTACGCAACGATTGATAAATCGCTTCTGGCGATGACGCAAGCCGCCGTTGAAGGACGGTAAGGGCAAAGCCGACCGTACGAACTGATCCATCTTCTCCAAGCGCATCGGCGCGGTTGAACTCTTCGCGTACGTAATCGGTCACCTCGGCATAGAGCCGTGCTTCGTCGTCGGATAGTTTGTATTGCACGCTATATGCACGCCGTTCTGGGAAGAGCGGTTTGCCGTCAAACTTCAGCAGCTGCTCCTTGAGCAATCGGCGGATGAGATCGTCAACGTGTGCTGTGTGGACACCATCACGGAAGCGACCCTCGAAGCGATCGGCATCGAGCAGCGCCATGAAGAGTTGGAAATCTTCCTCGCGGCCGTTGTGCGGCGTAGCGGTCATGAGAAGCAGATGGCGGGTAATTTGACCTGCTAGTTTCCCCAGGTGATAACGCTTGGTGTAATTGACTTCACCGCCAAAGAAGTTAGCCGACATCTTGTGGGCTTCGTCTACGACAATGAGATCCCAGTCAGTGCTCTCCAGCTTTTCCTTCAGGTTGTCATTGCGGGCGAGCTGATCAAGCCGGCAGATGACTCGGTCGTTCTCCTGGAACCAGTTGCCAGTGCGTGAGGATTCGAATTTGTCAGGAGTCATGATCTCAAAAGGAAGATGGAATTTTACCTGCAGCTCGTCTTGCCACTGCTCGACCAAACTTCCCGGAGTGATGATCAGACAGCGCTTCAGATCACCCCGAACCATCAACTCTTTAATGAAAAGCCCAGCCATGATCGTCTTTCCGGCGCCAGGGTCATCGGCCAGCAAATAGCGTAGCGGCTGACGATCCAGCATCTTTTCATAGACTGCGGTTATTTGGTGGGGTAGTGGATCAATAAGTGAGCTGTGGACAGCGAGAAGTGGGTCGAACAAATAGGCAAGCTGTATGCGATAAGCTTCCGACGCTAATCGAAAGAGTGCGCCGTCGCCATCGAAGCTCCAGGGCATGCCCTCAGTAACGATCGTCAATCGCTGTTCATCTTCTCGCATGAGAATCTGATGGTCGGGACGGTTGCTCTCATCGCGGAATGTGATCGTTAATGCGTCGGTGCCGTGCCAGTCGATGTCTATGACTGTTACTGACTCCTCCGGCAAGATACCTCGGACGACTGCTGAGCGCGTGAGATCTTCAAGTCTTGCCATTTCGGCTTCTTCCTCAAATATCAATCGAAGACGTTTGCATAGCTGTCTGAATCGCGGCTGCTAGAGTATAACGCAAATATTGCTGGGTCCGCGCGGGCAACTGTGCGGGAAATGCTCATGATGACATTCAGCTCGACGTTGATTCAACACGACGGGCCATCTTGCGTTTACAACCCCACTCAATTAGAAGGCACGCTAGGATGGCTGTTAAATATGCCGTACTGTGGACTAGACCATTTGGGAAGCAGAGGGTGAGTGATGAAGGACTATAGTCGGTATAGCTATTGGTTGGAGTCGTGTGGGGATGATTTGACGCCGAGGGCGCCGATGAATGGGTCGGTTGATGCGGATGTCGCCATCCTCGGTGCGGGCTTTACGGGACTGTGGACAGCCTATTATCTGCTCAAGCATGACCCCTCGCTGAAGGTCGTGATCGTCGAGAAGGAGATCGCGGGCTTCGGTGCCTCTGGTCGCAACGGCGGTTGGTGCTCAGGCGGGTTCCCAGTCAGTCATAGCGAGCTGGAGCGCCGCTTCGGCACTCAGGCCGCCGACCAGGTCTATGCAGTCATGAATGATGCGGTCGATGAGGTGGCACGTGTCACTGAGGCCGAGGGTATCGATTGCGATTATGAGAAGGGCGGCGCGCTCCGCCTGGCTCGCGGTCCGCATCAGCTCAAGCAGATTCAGCAGAGCTACGAGGCGATGCAACGTCGCGGCGGCGAGGGCTACAAGCTGCTCACCAAGGAAGAGACCGACGCGCGGGTCAAGATCGAGGGCGTGCTGGCGTCGATCTACAATCCTAATTGCGCCACGATCCACCCTGGCAAGTTGGTACGCGGACTGGCTCGCACCGTCGAGCGGATGGGTGGAGTCATCTATGAGCAGACCGAGGCCTTCCGCTGGACCTCTGGCCCGAATCCGATCCTCTACACCAATCGTGGCAACGTCAATGCACAGTCGATCATCCTGGCTGGCGAGGCCTATCTCTCGCAGCTCGACCAGACAGCTCGGGCGCTTATCCCCCTCTATTCACTGATCGTGATGACCGAGCCACTCGATGACGATCAGTGGGAGCAGATCGGCTGGCGCGGCCGGGAATGCGTCTCGTCCACCAAATATGTGGTCGACTATCTCTCGCGCACCACGGACGGGCGGATCCTCTTCGGCGGCCGTGGCGCACCCTATCACTACGGCTCCAGCATCAAGGACGAGTACGACCTGCACGACGAGACGCATGCCATGTTGCGCGAGGCGGCGCTGGAGTGGTTTGCGCCCCTGCGGCCCGAGCAGCTCACCTATGCCTGGGGTGGTGCGCTGGGCATGCCGCGAGATTTCATGCCGACCATGTCCTACAACTCCCGCACCTGCATCGGGCGGGCTGGCGGCTACACCGGTCAGGGTGTCTCGACCACCAATGTCTCGGGCCGTGTGCTGGCCGATCTCATCACCGGCAAGCAGTCGGAGCTGACCGAGCTGCCGAGCGTCGGGCATCAATCGCCGAAGTGGGAGCGGGAGCCACTGCGCTACATGGGCATCCGCTATATCCAGGGCCAATACTTCAAGATCGATGAACGAGCCGAACGAACCGGC
Source organism: uncultured Thermomicrobiales bacterium (assembly GCA_964399615.1). Classification (GTDB taxonomy): domain Bacteria; phylum Chloroflexota; class Chloroflexia; order Thermomicrobiales; family CFX8; genus CAYNTE01. The sequence continues at coordinate 375 of CAYNTE010000236.1, read as the reverse complement.
AACCCGCCGGATGGCTCAACCCTCGCCGAGCGCATGAGCCGGCACTAAGGCACGATCGGAGGGGTCTCTCATCTGATGACAGCCGTAGCTGGTTGGCATTCCGCCTAGCACGTCCTCCGAGAGATCCCTTCCCAAATCCTCCCCTGACCGTCGCCGCCGCAACGGGGATTCTTGTCCTGCGTGGCCGGTCGGATGGCTTTGCAATAGACCAGCTTCATGCTTCAGCCTCGACTGAACCTACCCAACGCCGAAGGGTATTGAAATCGCTCTTGCAGGCGTACGTACACCCTGGTACTATCCAGAAAGCAATACAGCACTTACAACGATCTCTGCATATTCTGGATAGTAGCCTTATTTCAGGTTAGAAGTGAGGCG
>CAYNTE010000235.1:0-3307 GCA_964399615.1 uncultured Thermomicrobiales bacterium | reverse complement strand
CGACTCCCGACTCCCGACTCCCGACTCCCGACTCCCGACTCCCGACTCCCGACTCTCACCCGGCCCCCGGTTCCCGGGCACCGGACCCCGATCTCGCCAACGCTTCGTGGGTTGACAGGTGGTGGGTTGAGACTTACAATCGGGGAAGTTAGAACATTTGTTCTATATTTCGCCTGGCGGTTAGGAGGATGGCGCAGATGGGGCACGACGCGCAACGCTGGATTATCCATGCCGATCTCGACGCCTTCTTTGCAGCCGTCGCAATACTGCTCCATCCAGAGCTGGCTGGCAAGCCCGTGATCGTCGGTGGTTCGCCGTCGGGGCGTGGTGTTGTGGCCTCGGCGAGCTATGAGGCGCGCAAATTCGGCGTGCGCTCGGCGATGCCGGCGGCTCAGGCGGCGCGGCTCTGTCCGGACGCGCAGTTTGTGCGGGTGCCAGGCGAGGCGATTCGTGAGTATGCTGGGCGATTTCGCGAGATTCTGACGTCGTTCTCGCCGCTGGTCGAGGTGGTGAGTGTCGATGAGGCCTATCTGGACGCGAGCGATTCGGACCGGCTCTTTGGCGGTCCGGTGGAGCTGGCGCGTCAACTGAAGGATCGCGTGCGACGGGAGACGGGGCTGACGGTCTCGCTTGGCATCGCACCGAACCGGTTGGTGGCGAAGATGGCCTCGGATCTCGGCAAGCCGGATGGATTCTTCGTGGTGCAGCCCGGCGAAGAGGCGGCCACCTTAGCGCCGCTTTCGATCGATCTGCTGCCGGGCATCGGCGCGCGAACGAGTGCGCGGTTGCGGGCGGCAGGCTTCATGACGCTTGGACAGCTGGCGGCCGCGCCGGTAGCGTCGCTGGCTGGCGTTGCTGGCCGGCAGGCGGAATCGCTGGCGCGTCGTGCTCGTGGCGAGTGCAACCTGCCTGTGGTGGCGGAGCGCTCGGAGCGCAAGTCGCTTGGGCACGAGCGGACGTTTGGCCGGGACCGGCGCGGGATGGCCGAGCTGGAGGCTCCACTCTTCCGGCTGGCAGAGCGTGCGGGCGCGGAGCTGCGTCGGCATGGGCTGGCGGGCTCAACGGTCGCGCTGAAGTTGCGTTATAGCGATTTCGAGACGATCAGTCGCCAGCGGACGCTGCCGGAGCCGGTGGATGCGCATCAAGAGATCTTTAGGGCGGCGCGAGATCTGCTCGCGGCCGCACTTGCAACGCGGAATGATCCGGTGAGGCTGATCGGCGTGCGGGTTTCATCGTTGCTGCCGGGCAGTCATCAGGCTTCGCTCTTTGATGAGGAGCGGGACCGTCAGCGGCGGTTGAATCTGGCGCTGGATGGTCTGGCTGAGCGTCATGGTGCGGTGCTGCTGCGTCCAGCACGGATCGGCTTTACTGATCGCGATGAACCACCCTGGAACGGCCTCGCTCCGGGCGTCTTTGCGAGGCGCGAATTCCGAAAGGAGGGCACCCGGTGATACGGAACCCTACGGTCCGCCCATGGCGACGTTCGCCCCGCTATCGCTGGGAGTGCCGCTGCAGCGACCCACCGATTCTGCTCGCGCGGTACGACCCCAGTGGCCACCTTGAGATCAAGGTGCGCGATCGTTTCTATTACATGGCTTCGGGCTGGGTGCAGGCGATCTGCCCCAAGTGTGGAGCGACTCACCTGCTCGATCTCCGCCCGCCAGAGCACGCTGATGACGATGTTCAGGTCTTTGGCGAGGAATCCTCGAATGGACGGGGCTTCTAGGCCACTGTCTGTCTTCCACCCCAACCACCCCACGGCATTCCCTAGCTGCGAGTGGATTGACAATCGAGAGCGCTGGAGCGCCACCCGACTCCTGGGTCGGCTGGCTGGCGATTGGCATTGCTGGCTGGCTGGACCAGGTCGGAAGGTGATGCTGTATGGCTACGCAATCGTGGCTGTCTCAATTTGCCGCAATCTCAGGCGGAGATTTCGAGGTCAGCCCACAGCTCGACCGCGAGATCTCCCGACAGGCGGTGCTTGCACGGCGCGATCGTGACGCACGCGACAAGCTCTTTGGTCTGCTCTCGTTCAAGATCTGGCGCTATTGCTTGCGCTACCACGGGTTCAACCTGGACCCGTGGGAGTTCGGCGACGTTCAGCAGCTCAGCTATCTGGTCTTTGTGCAGCTGGTGGAGCGCTGGCGACCGGAGCTTGACACCCGGCCGAGCGGCTTCCTGACGCATTTCTTCGCAATCTATCCCCTGCGCCTGGCGGACGAGGTGCGGCGATTGCGGGGGACGCGCCGGGGGCCGCTGACTGGCGGTGTTGAGGAGAACCCCCAGCCCGATGAGCGAGAGGTGCAACTGATTCAGAGCATCATCTCGAGACTGGATGCGCGTGAGCGCAAGCTCCTGCTGCTGCGGATCAAGGAGGATCTGCCAGTGATCGAGGCGGCTGAACGTGTGGGGATGACGCATCGAACGGCCTACCGCCGCTGGAGCGACATCATGAAGATCGGACGGGAGGAGCTGCGGGACGCGGGCTAGAATCGTCGGAACCCGCCCTCGGAGTGGATGATCTGGCCGGTGATCCAGCGGGCATCGTCGCTGGCGAGAAAGACAACCAGACGGGCGATGTCTTCTGGCTGGCCGGCCAGCCCGGTGGGGAAGCGGGGCTTGAGCGCCTCGTGCAGCTCAGCGCTCATCCAGCCGGTGTCGGTCGGGCCGGGGTCGACGGCGTTGATCGTGATGCCGCGCTCCATCAGATCGGGCGCGACGGAGCGGGTGAACGCTTCGACTCCGGCCTTGGTGGATGCGTAGGCGAGCTCGCTGGGCATCGGGGCGAGGGCGATGCCAGTAGTCAGATTGATGATCCGGCCCCCGCTGGGTTGTTCGAACCGGCGGGCGAATTCGACCGAGAGCAGGGCCGTCGCGCGCAGGTTAACGGCGTAATGCGCATCGAGGGTTTCGGCGTCGAGTGCTTCCCAGCCATCGTTGGTCGAGTGGGCAGCGTTGTTGACCAGAATCGTTGGCGCGCCGAGGGCGTCTGTCGCGGCATCGAAGAGCTGCGGGGCGATGTTGGGATCGCTGAGATCGAACTCGCCCATCCCGGCTCGCACACCGAGATCGCGGAGTTGATTCAACAGCTCCTCAGGCTCCGCAGCGTTCATCCCCCACGGCATCGTCCTCTCGTATTGCGGCCAGCTGGTGAAGTAGATATCGGCACCGGCCGCAGCCAGGGCGCGACAGATGGCGGCGCCGATGCCGATGCGCCGTGTGGCGCCGGTAATGATCGCGATGTGGCTGGTGAGTGGCGGTGGCGTATGCATGGTCTAAGGATGCCAGCTTGCTACAGCTCGATGTT
>CAYNTE010000234.1:0-3346 GCA_964399615.1 uncultured Thermomicrobiales bacterium | reverse complement strand
TACAGGCATCGACGGCCTCGCGGTCCATGATCTGGGCAATGGCGGCGGAGCGGGCGTTGGCTTCGAGCAATCCCTTGAGAGCAGCGGTGCCGTCACCTGCCGTGCCACTCGCCCCGGAGTCCGAGATATCGGCAAGGACGTAGGTGCTACCTGGCTCACCGGCCATCGCTTCAGCGATAGCTTCGGGGATCGGGATTGGGGTGATCCCGAATTTTTCGCGATTATCCCAGCAGATGGCCGCCAGCTCTTCGGCGTATTTGCGCGCCTTCTGCTGGTTGTCGTTTGTGACGACGATGGTGGTGATGCTGGTCTGGGGGATATCGGCAAAGGGGAATGCGCCGAGGACAGTCGCGCCCAGCACATCGTCTTCCTCTTCCATCTCTCGGGCGCGGTCGATGGCGTTCTTGAGGGCCGATTGCCAGGTGGTGACCATCGATTGGTTCGGCGCAATGATTGGGGTTTTGACATAGGCTGAGGTGGGCTTGTAATCGCCCTTGATGATTCCAACCAAGATCTCCATGGCCTGTGCGCCGGTCTCTGGCGTATCGATGTGAGGATATTCCTTGTAGCCGATGAAGGCATCGCAGAGCTCCATCATCTCGGCCGAGAAATTGGTGTGGAGATCGAGCGGGGCGACGATAGGCAGCTTGTCGCCGACCTCTTCGCGAATGGCCCGCAAGAGGAGTCCTTCGCCATCGTCCCAGTGCTCCAGCGACATCGCGCCGTGGACACCGAGGAGGATGCCGTCGATCTCGCCAGCTTCACGGATACCCTTGATGATCTCGTCACGCATCGTCTCGAACGCCTCGCGACTGACGCGGCCACCGGGCACGGCATGACCGTAGAGGGTGGGGATCAACTCAACACCCTGACGTTCGGCCTCGGCGATGATGCCGCCGTAGATGGTGCCGGTGCCAGCGAGATCCAGGATCTCTTGACCACGATGAATAGCGCTCGAACCCTTGCTGAAATCCTCGAGTGTGGTTGGTTCCCACTGAAAGGTGTTGGTCTCTTGAGCGATGCCGCCGGTGGCAATACGGATCGTCATGCTTTGCCTCCCCAGTTCAGTCCGATCAGATGGATTTGGGGTCAGTATCGACCACCGCTCCGATTTGGGCAAGCAAACTGGCCCGGCGCATTACGATGCACCGGGCCAGTTTCATCTCGCTTCTGCGGGTTATATGCCAGTGAGTGCGGCTAGCATCGGCATTAGCGACTGTGAGTCGTCAACGGCCTCTTCGACACCGCGCAACTCAACCAGGCCAAGTGCCCAGAGCAGGAGTACGAGCAGCACCGCCGCGAAGACGATACTGACGGGACTCACGCCCCAACCGCGGTTATACGGCCAGACGGGAACGACGGCGATCAAGGCCAGGATCAAGACGATCAGCAGAACCATCCAAATTGTCATAACTACGACTCCTATCGTACAGCCAGCGCGAATTAGCGCTTTTACTGCACGATAAAACCGCGATGTGGTCGAAACAATGGATAGGGACACAGATCGTGTCATGGATTGGGACACATTTCCACAGCATTGCGGGAATCCAGCCGGTCTCGCCTCGCACTCCGGGCAGGAGGGGCCACAGAAACTACGAGGCGAGACCGGGGGCTACTCGCTTTCCGCCGTATCGCGAGACTTTAAGTAGTAGGCGGCTTGCTGACGATCGCCGACGTTCAGCTTCTGGAGGATGCTGTGAACGTGGTTCTTGACCGTCCCGACCTCGATGAAGAGCTCGTTCGCAATCTCTAAATTGGTCTTGCCCTCCGCGATCAGTGTCAGCACCGTCTCCTCACGGGGCGTGAGATTCGCGTTGTCGGGAAGGGTAGGGGTGACTTCATCGAGGACACGGTGCAAATCAGCCAGGCGGTCGACGAGCACGGCGGCAATCTCGCGGTCGACCGATGTCTCGCCGCGTGATGCTTCTTCGATGACCGAGATCAATTTATCGAGTGGGTCATCGCTGCGGACATAGCCCGTAGCCCCTGCTTCGAAATAGCGAACCAGGGTAGCGGAGGTCTCGGGGACACCGACAACAATGATGCCGATATCTTCATCGACATTATGGATATTGCGCACAACGCGCTCAGCGCCAGGGTCTTGGAGATTATGGTGCACGAGAATAACGTCGCTAGAGGCAGCAACGGTCTCTGCACGCTCGGGGTCTGTCAATTTACCTACGACAGAAAAGTCGGGGTGTCGGGCAAGCGTCACTGCGATGGCATCGATCCAGAGACGATCGTCAGCCACAACTACGATCCGTACCATCTCGGTCCGGTCCTCCCCCAAGTATGCGCTCCGAGGACATCCCTCGAAACAGATTATTACACCACTATCTAGTGTGCGTCGCCAACCGGCAGCGATTGGTGCCTACTACGCACCGAGGAGTCACTCAAATTATCGCGCCGCTAGATACTTTGTCAACGGCATGCGCGAAATTGAGGACCGTGGATGGAATTAACGGCACGAACGAGGCCTACTTGGGGGAGGGGGCAGCATGTGCATCGGAGCGCTGCTATCCTCGTTCGCGCCGCACGGGAAGGGTTAGCTCATCTCGACAACGTCCTCGATCTGACCGTGCTGGTCGTGAATGACGACATTGGCTTGCCGGCCACCGGCGATCTCGCGAGCGCGGGAGAGCGCCTCATCTTTCGAGTCGACGACCTTGTCGGCGGTTTCGGCGTGTTCCGACTTCACCGCCCACTGCTGGTCGTGCGGCACGACGTGGACGTCATCGCCTTGACGCTCCGGCGCGTCGTCAGCCCAAATCTGCAAGTCACGATTACTGGCCCACTCCTTGGCCTGCGCCATGGCGATGCGAATCGAACGCCCTTCGTCATATTGATCGAGCAACTCGTTGGCGATGTCGATCGCTTTGTTGCGCACGTCAGGCGTGAGATTCTTGAACGTGTCTGGGTAATCATTACTCGTCCAAGGCATTAGAACCGTACCTCCTCACACGTACGAACGGGAGGGCATCGTAATCCGCCTACACTAATGGTCTGGTGCGATGCGGGGTAGCGCAATGTATCGCGGTATAGCCAAGAGTCACGGTTGGTGGCACATTCGACAGCTGCGCTCATGCACGAGGACTACTCATCATCTGCTGCGTGGTATTTTCAGCATACGCAGCCAAGGGTTGATGGGAGGAGTGGACCATGTCGCACTCGGATGCCAAACGCGGGCAGCCTACATCGCCGAACGCCAAACCCAGCGGCGCAATCAATGTGGCCAAGGCGTTCTTCAAGGATTTCTCGGAGGACGATGTCCCCGGCATGGCGGCTGCGGTTGCCTATCACATGATCTTCTCACTACCTGCATTAATGATCGTTGTCGTCGCTCTGG
>CAYNTE010000233.1:0-3363 GCA_964399615.1 uncultured Thermomicrobiales bacterium | reverse complement strand
TACCGATGAGGACTGGAATAAGGGCGAGGAACCGCTGCAATACGTATCTTGTCAAATATCGCTCCTGCGACGACGCACGCTCAGTGAGCGCAAGCGATCTTAGCAAGGCTGTTTCATAGTGCGCAAGGCACCGGGAATAGTTTAGCGCGTCGATAGTAAACAGTTGTATTTATGCTGCGTGAATAGAGATGCTACCCATTAGTATGTTTGCGCAATGTAATGTGACGATTGTTGACGCATGAGCTCATTGAGCTCGCCCTGCTTTAGGGCGCTCCGAGTCCTGACACCCAATTCGACTGTCGTGCGACAAAGGCGCAACGTCACTCCAACAGCGACCAGATCACTCCGTCAGCACCAGCCATTGCTGGCCGTCGATGATCTCGCGGACAGCGTCGAGGTGGCCGGCGTGGGTGGCGGTCTCGGTCATGACGTGCAGGACGATCTCGCGCACGGTGTCGAGCCGGTAGTCGCCAAAGATCCCGGCGGGCCACCAGGCGGGCGGCGCGTCCATAGGTGTGGCGTCGATGACGGCGTTGGAGCGCTCGACCTCCGCACGATAGGCATCGATCACCGCTACTGAAGAGGTGCCCGCTGGGACGTTCCAGATTTCGCCGGCATCGTTGAGTGCGTCAAGCTCGGCTAGCAGCTCCTGCTTGCCGGCAACGATGACCTGGATCCAGAAGCGTTCGACATCGAGCGTCAGATGCTGGATCAGGCCGAGGCAGGTCCAGCCAGACGGCAGCACCGATCTGCGAAGCTCCTCATCGCTGAGTCCATCAATGGCACCCAGAACGTGCTCGCGCTGCCCGTTCAGATAGCGCAAGATCGCGACATGCTCGGTCGATAGATCGCTGTGAGACATTGTTCCCCCTCGAATTCGCGCGGACTCCTTTGTGGTGCACGACTATTGTATTGATAGCGTATGTCGCGGATGGAGGTGGGTATGGGAGTTCAGAAACAGCGCATGCTCGCGGGCGAGCTCTACATCGCCGAAGATCCGGAGCTCGCCGTGGATTACCAGCGCGCGATGGCGCTGATGGAGGCGTTCAATGCCAGCCCGGCATCTGACGCGGAGCTGCGGGCAGCGTTGCTCAATGATTTGATCGGTGAGATCGGTGAGGGTGCAGCCATCCGGCCGCCGTTCTATTGCGACTATGGGCAATACATCACGATCGGCCGTGGGACGTTCATCAATTTCGGTGCATCGCTGCTCGATGTCGCGCCGATCACGATTGGTGAGGATTGTCAGCTCGCGCCATTCGTCCAGTTGCTGACCGCCACTCATCCACTTGATCCAGAAGTGCGCCGCCAGAAATGGGAGTCGGCAAAGCCGATCACGCTGGCCGACAATGTCTGGCTTGGCGGCGGCGCGATTGTCCTCCCCGGCGTCAGCATCGGTGAGAACACCGTCGTCGGTGCTGGCGCAGTTGTCACCAAGGATCTGCCGGCCAATGTTCTCGCCCTCGGCAACCCCGCCCGCGTGGTCCGTGACCTATGACGCAGCGTCGCCGCGCACTCTGGCTGCCATCTCCTAGTCGATACCTCGCGGCCACTCGCGCTTTTGAGGATCGCTGACGTCGACCTCCAGTGTGCCGATGCCTTCGATCTCCATCCGGACCTGGTCACCGTTCTGCAGCGCGCCGAGTCCTTGGTGGTTCGTGCCGCAGAGCAGGACATCGCCGGGCACCAGCGTCATGTACGACGAGATGAAGGCCAGGATCTCGACGACGCTGTACTCCATGTCGCTGGTCGAGTAGTCCTGCCGCAGATCGCCGTTGACCGAGAGGGTGACGCGCAGGTTCTGCGGGTCGTTCACCTCATCGGTCGTCACAATGGCAGGACCCAGCGGGGTGAAGGTATCGAACGATTTGCCCATGCGGCTCGGTCCCATGCGACCCATCCCGCGGGCTGAGACGTCGATCCCGCAGCTGTAGCCGGCCAGGGCATCGAGGGCGCGCTCGTCGGCGGGTAGATCCTTGGCTCGCGTGCCGATGATCAGCGCAAGCTCAGCCTCGTGGTGGAAGATCGTTGCAGGGTGGTCCGGCAAGATCACTGTGCCGCCCGGTCCGATCACCGAATCCGGACTCTCCAGGAACATGTCCTGCGTCTGTCGCTCACGGTTGGTGCCTTCGAGGTAATTGCCGAAGGCGGCGATCAGCTTGGGCGGTCGTGGCACCGGAGCCTGGAGCCCGTTGACGGCTGTCACCTCACCACTATCGACCAGCTCTTCAATCTGACCGCGACGCTCGGCTAGCACAGCCAGCACATGCGGCATGCGGTCGACTGCCGTGCGGTAGCGAATGTCATCGAAGACGCTGGAGACATCGAGGATACCGCCGTCGCGCAGCACGCCGATCCGGTCGTCGCTCGTCAATACCAGTCTCATGCGTTCGATCCTCCATCCGGCTGCTGTTGTCCCTGCGCCCGCACTCTCGCGGCCATCTCCTGGTCGATGCCCCGCTGCCACTCTCGCTCGTGATCATCACGCACATGCAGCGTGAACGAGCCGATGCCGGAGATCGACGTCGTCACGGCGTCGCCGTCCTGCATCGCGCCGAGTCCCTGATGGTTCGTGCCGCAGCAGATCGCGTCGCCGGGGTGCAGCGTCGTGATCGAGGAGATGTAGGTCATCAGCTCGACGATCGGGCGCTCCATGTCGCTGGTCGAGTAGTCCTGCCGGCGTTCGCCGTTCACATCGACGGTGACGCTCAGCGCATAGGGGTCGGGAATCTCATCAGCCGTCACGATCCAGGGGCCGAAACCGGCGAAGGTATCGAACGACTTGCCCAGGAAGCTGGCGATACCTTCGCGACCGATCCCGCGTGCCGAGACATCGTTGTAGACCGTGTAGCCGAAGATCGCATCCATCGCCTCGTCGTCGCTGAGATCCTTCGCCTCGCGGCCGACAACCACAGCGATCTCTGCCTCGTGGTGGAAGATGCTTGCCTGGTGTGGCGGCAGGATCACGGTATCGCCGTCGCCGGAGATGGCCTCAGGTGACTTGAAGAAGAAATCGAGCGTTTGGAGCGGTCGGTCCGTGCCCTCGCGGTAGTTCCCGATCAGGCAGATGATCTTGGAGGGCCGCTTGAGCGGTGACCGCAATTGCACGGCATCGAGCGCCTTGCCGCCACCGTCAGCGGCTCTACGCTGTAGCTCGGGTCTGAGGTGCTCGAAATGCTTGATCAGATCCGGCAGCAGATCCGCCGTCTCGATGGGGTCGAACTGCTGGAGGAGATCCGTGACATCAACGACCGTCTCATCGACCCCCAGCACCCCCATCCGGTCATCATCAAACATCGCCACTCGCATGGCCCCAACCTCCCGATCACAACATCTGAATTCACCCGTCCCCGCACTATCCCA
>CAYNTE010000232.1:0-3415 GCA_964399615.1 uncultured Thermomicrobiales bacterium | reverse complement strand
TAGACATCCTGGAAGCCGAATTGTTCGAGCCGCACCGCGGCCCGTGGGCTCATGTCTCACTGATGATCCCAGCAGTAGACGATGACCGACCTTGCTGGATCGAGCATCGTTGCGGATTCGCGATCGAGTTTCTTGAGCGGCAGGCTGATAGCACCCTCGATATGGAGCTCTTCGAACTCTTTCGTGGGCAGGACCTCGACGAGCTGTGCGCCGTCCTTCATAATCTGGAGTACTTCGTGGTGATCAATGCGCTGAACCATATCGGCTCCTCTCAGTGTATTTCCGGTGTTTTGGGCGTACTGCCCTTGCTATCGACAAATACCTTGACTGCCAATAAGATACGAGAGGGGTAACTATCCAACACAGGGCGCAGCAGGCCGCCAGATATGGAGAGAATTCGATGCAGCGACGTCTACTCGTGGCGCTTTTGTGTGTCCTTGGTTTAGTGGCTGGTCCCGCTCTTGTCGCCGGAGCACAGCAGAAGAATGAGTACTTTCACGAAGTCTGGAGCCGTACCGACAAACCGGTGGCCTGGGGGCTGGTGGACCGCACCTGGCTCTGGGGTCCCGAGCCGAACACCGAGGTCATGATCGAGCCCTACGCCGAGAGTCCCGACGGCAAGCGCGAGGTGCAATACTACGACAAGGCCCGCATGGAGATCACCCATCCAGACGGCGACCGATCCAGCATTTGGTACGTGACCAACGGCCGCCTCGTGGTCGAGCTCGTGACTGGCCAACTGCAACTCGGCGACGACACCTTCAAGCAGTTCGACCCAGCCGCCATCAACGTGGCTGGCGATCCTGGCGACCCGAACGGGCCAACCTACGCGACGTTTTCCGATCTGCTGGACGCTCCTCCGATTCCCGAGGGCAACCCCGTCACCCTGCAGCTTGATCAGGCTGGCAACGTCACCGACGATCCTGCGCTGGCCGAGCGGGGAGTGACCGCCGCCCATCTCGTGCTCAACACTAACCACACCGTGGCCTCCGTCTTCTGGGATTTCATGACCTCGACCGGCACGGTGTATGAAGATGGCGAGTATGTCGAAGCACAACTCTTCGAGAACGAGTTCTACGCCACCGGCCTACCGATTACTGAGCCATATTGGACCACCGTCACCGTTGGCGGCACGCCGCACGAGGTGCTGGTTCAGGCCTTCGAGCGCCGGGTGTTGACCTATACCCCCGCGAATGACCCCGGCTGGCAGGTCGAGGCTGGCAATGTCGGACAGCACTACTATCACTGGCGCTATGACCTGATTCCCGCGCAGCTGCCGCCGGCTCCGGGTGAGGTGATCGCCGAGTACGACCTGACCCAGGTTGCGCCGGATGTCTACCCCGAGGGTGGGTACGCCGGCGAGCCGACCGAGGCTGGCTACGGCATTACGCTGGACCCTGGCGCGTCGGCGATCATCCTGACCGACGATCAGGTCTACGACGACGGAGCGTTCAGCATCGAGACGCATGTGGTCGACCCTGCCGGGGCGGGCCAGGCCTGCATCGACGTCCGGCTCGTCTTCCCGAATCCTGACGCGGGCATCGACGGCTCCGACTACAGCCTCTGCCTTAACTACAGCGCGAATGACGACGAGTCAGCCGTATTCACCGATATCGACCTGAGCTACTTCGACGGCTCGGGCTTCAACTCCATCGGTAACTGGGATCTGCCAGAAGCCCTCCCGGCCGGTGAGTGGACCGAGATCATGCTGATGGCCCGCGGCCACGACTTCTGGATCATGGTCAACGGCGAACCCATCGCCAACCTCACCCACCAAGGCGCCCTCTCCGGAACCCTCGCCTTCTCCGCCACCGACCTCACCCCCGAAGGCGATACGACCGCCACCTCCTTCGTCGAGTTCCGAAATCTGCTGGTGCGGGCGGTTGAGTAGTGCGCTCTGTCCCGAATACCTGACGAATCCCTCTAAACCCGGTCAACGAGGCCGGGTCTAAGCTTATGCCCGATAAGGCGATAATCCATAATATATCAGATGTGCATGTACGTTCATCTGTGCTTTACACACAAGCTGTGATAATCTAGCCCAGGCAATATTGTGTGATGGAGTATCAAGGAGAACGACCGTGAAGCGATGGTTGCTAGCCGCATCAATGTTCGCCCTCCTCGCAGCGTCATTTGTGCCTTTGGTGGCAGCCAAGAAGCATGATGGTTCGACTGCCAAATATTATGAGGCGTTATCAGCCCCTAACCCAACTGGTAAATTAGTTGGCCAGAACTCCGTCCGAGGCTTGCGCAATGTGGTCCCCATTACTCCAGACTGGGTTTTCCCTCCGGATGGAAGAGTCCAGATGGATCCAGCAACCACCACGGTTGCTTGGCTGGTGGCACGGTACGATAGCTATGGGGTAGTAGTGAGCTGCAGCGCCACGTTCATTGGTCCCAGAGTCCTCTTGACTGCAGCACACTGTTTATTTGACGTGGATTATGGTTGGGCTAATCGGTACGACATCTTTCCGGGGATAAACGGATATTGGTCCGATCCATATTCGGAAGCCCCATATGGATCGTATTCAGCGATTAATGTTTGGATACCACAGGGATATGCTGCGACCGAAGGGGACCCAACCTATGATTTTGGCGCTGTGATCCTAGATGTTGCCGTAGGCAATCAATTTGGAATGCTTCCGGTAGGCGTGCTTTCAGACGCTTCTCTTTCAAAACCTGATTTATGGCCAACGACTGTCGGCTATCCAGGTGATAAGCCAAAAGGAACGCAATGGGTTTCTTCATCCCCAGCTCTGGACGGCTTTAACGAGACTACGGTTGGCTCCGATATCGATATGTATTATGGGCAGAGCGGCTCGCCACTATTTCGAGGGGCCGACGGTGCAATCTTTGGTGTCCTGTCTTGGCAGGGATACCTCACTGATGGTACACCAATGAACTTCATAAGGCGGATGACTTCGGATACTCTGTTTTTTCTAGATGATGTTTGTACAAGTGATGACTGCACTTACCTGGCGTTTATCGAAGAAGAACCGACCCCATCACCTCCTGCAGCAACTCCATCGCCAACGGCATCACCCTCGCCCACAGCATCACCATCACCGACTGCTTCGCCGTCTCCAACGACACCTCCGTCGCCAACGAACCCACCAGGCTCGGGACCAGCTCCGGCAACGGACGCTGGACAAGCCGCTGTTGCCTTCCAGAATACCTGGGAGCGTACGGACCAACCGGTAAGTTCCGGTGGGGTAAGCCGCACATGGATGTGGGGTCCGCAAGCGAACACGGTTGTCCTGAATGAGCCGTACGTTGAAGGCCCAAATGGAAATCGTCACGTGGTCTATTACGACAAGAGCCGGATGGAGATCGCAACTGATCCCAGCGTGCCCGTTGATTCGCCATGGTATGTGACGAACGGGCTGCTTGCGACAGAGCTCATTACCGGTCGGAT
>CAYNTE010000231.1:0-3432 GCA_964399615.1 uncultured Thermomicrobiales bacterium | reverse complement strand
TCCTTCGACTCCGCTGCGCTTCGCTCAGGATGACATTGGAGGTGGTCACTCAAGACGGACGATAGCAGGCGGTGTTACATCTCCCGAACGACCTCCCGCACCCGCTCATCGTCCCTGTGGCACGACCACGCCCCCCTGTCATCCTGAGCCTGTCGCACCACTCATCGTCCCCATCCAGAAGACCCCGCACCCCTGTCATCCTGAGCCTGTCGAAGGATCTCTCGGGAGATTGTCGGAAGCTCTCTACGTCCCCATCCCAACGACGACGCCCCGCTGTCATCCTGAGCTTGTCGAAGGATCTCTCAGGAGATCGTGAAAACAACTGGACGTTGGCTTGAGTTGCCAGTCTCCCTGAGAGATCCTTCGACTCCGCTGCGCTTCGCTCAGGATGACAACGGGGGTGGCATCCCGTCGCAAACGATGTCAGCCTTCACCGACTCCCGTCCTTCCCGACCACCGACTCCCGTCCCTCGCCTCCCGTCCCTCCCGACCACTGCCTCGCGACCACCGACCACCGACTCCCGACCACCGACTCCCGACTCCCCGTTCCCACCCGAACCCCGGACCCCGGACACCGGACCCCGACAAAAGAAGGGCCGGGGACGAATCCCCGACCCCTCGTTCGATTCCCGGGAACCGATTCCTAGCTGATTAGTTGATCGGCCCGAAGTAGAATTCGCCGCCGTCGCGGTAGCCGCCCAGGATGCTATAGCCATTCCAGGCCGCTGAGCCGTCATACTGCACGGCGTAGTCCACCTGCGTCGAGATCGCAATCAGCACACCCTCGGGAGTGAAGACACTCGCCGAGCCGAGATAGCCACTCGGCAACTGCGCGTCGTTCATCGTGTAGACAAACGTCATCGAGTTCGGGTTGATCACCACCGGCGTGGTGTTGCCGACAACGTCGCCCGATGAGTTGAACCAGAAGACATAGGCCGGCGTCGAGTTGTCGAGCGGGTTGAAGATCTGGATACCGCTCGTCGCGCCCATGCCCGTGTTCGGGTTGCCCTTCTGGGCCAGTGGCACAAACTGCACCGGGAAGAGATTCTCTGTCCCGCTGTAGCTCAGCGCCTGGTAGACGTTGGCGTCAGTCGAGTTGGTCGATTCCGGATACTTCGTCGCGTCCACCACCGAGACCACCGGCTCATCCGAGAGGATGATCGCGGCGCCGATCTCGCTGGCGTTCGAGTTCGGATCAGTCACAGGATCCTGCTGGTTGTTGTCCTGTGGGGCCTGCGATGGATCATAGAAGTACGTCATGCCCTTGGCGTGGATCTCCCGCGTCTGAGCTGCCACACCGTTCGAGCCGTAGTACTGGATCGTCACATCGGTATCGACGTCCGAGATGTTGGCCACGTTGATGCCGGTGTTCCAGCCGAAGAAGTCCTTGCGGACATCTGGCAGGAACTGCACGAACGTGTCGCCGAAGCCATACTCGGCGTTCCATCTCGATGAGACGAAGGCGTTGCTGGCCGTGTTGGTCAGCCACATGTTGTAGCCCACCTTGACACGGTCGACCATGGCGAAGATCGGGGCGTCAGCGCTGATGTGCGCCGAGCCGATCCAGCCCTCAGGAACCAGCGTTGAGAGGTCGATCGCCACCGTCTCGCCCGCATTGACCAGGAAGTCACGCACGAAGCTCTGGTTCAGCTCGCCCGAAGCGTTGTCGGCCGGGTAGAAGGTGACATTGACGCCTGCCGCGCCGATCGTGCCACCACCATCGCCGAAGTTCGCCACACGGACGATCGAGTTCCAGGCCCCGCCCGGGCCACCGTTGGTCTGGACAATCGGGAGATACCAGCCGTCAGGGTAATCGAAGAAGAAGCTCTGCAGGTTGTTGGAGCCTGCCTGGCCCATTTCGCCCGGCTGGCCGATCTCGCCCTCGAAGACGCCGGTGTTACCGACTTCCAGCAGCTCGAAGCCCGCCAGGCCGTTGTAACCGGAGACCACCGTGTCGACGTCGCTGGTGTAGGGCAGACTCTCGCCATCAACCACCTGCTTTGCCACGCCGGCGATCGCCGAGGGCAGCTCGATCTCATCGACCATCGCCCGCTCGTCGGCCAGACAGTTGACCGGGTCGCCGTCGAGGTTCGCGCCAGTGGCGCGTTCGCCATTGACGAAGTCCCACCACTGCACACCGTCGGTTGGAGGCGTGTCCGGGGTCGCCACGTTCTCGGGCGAGCCGTCGCCGTCGTCATCGTCGGAGAGGATGCAATCGCCGTCTTCCCAGGTGGAAGGTCCGTCGATGTCTTCATTCTCCCACGTGTTCGCGCCGCTCTCGAAGTCATCATCCGCGATCGTCTCGAAGTCGTCGCAATCACCGTCGTCGTTCAGATCGCAGGTGAAGAAACCGAAGAAATCAATCATCGAGAACCAGGCGTTCACCGCGACGGGTGCGCCTTCGCCCTCGGCTATGCCCAGCTGGGCCGCGCTAAAGGTCTTCGAGGCGAGCGGCTCCAGGAAGAACGGACCCACCAGCTCCCAGCCGTTGTCGCCCGGCAGATCGCCGCCGCCGACGCCGACGTAGGCGTAGACCTTCACCTCCCACAACGCGAGGTTCTGGATCGTGATCGATGTATCGGCCGGGCCGAGACCCGTCGATTCATCGTCGTTGGCCACCCAGGGGAAGAAGACGCCAAACGGGCCAGCCACTGCGCCCATGTCCTCCCCTTGTGCCGTTGCCGTCGATGCCCCGAAGACGCCGACCAGCAAGCCGGCCAGCAGACTCGCGACACCTAATACGCGAAGTAACCGCGAAGTTTTCGCCATCGCCACGCACCTTCCCCGGGCCACTTCCCCCAAAGCAGCATCCTCTGGATACCAGCTTCCGGCTGACGGCGGTCGTCAACTCGGGCTGCGATCGAAGGAAACCGTCCCGCTATATCCCTATCTTCAAAACTCCACTAAGACGCGGTGCGCCGATTATACGTTGTACATCCCCACCAGGACAAGAAAGAGGTCCCGGGGAGTACTCCCCAGAACCTCTTTCATGTTCAGACCTTCGCCCTCAGGCTCTCACCCGAGCGCTCATGCCTTGTTAGTTGGCGGGGCCGCCCAGTCCGAGCGAGCCTTCGAAGAAGTATCCGAAGTCGCCGCCGTCACGGTAGCCACCGAGCGGGTTGTACCCGTTCCAGGCTGCCGAGCCGTCGTACTGGACCGAGTAATCAACCTGCGTCGAGATCACGAAGAGCGCACCAGACTCGTTAACGGTGTGCACTTCTGCCGAGCCGAGGAAGCCGGTCGGGATCTGCGCGTCGTTCATCGTGTAGACGAACGTCATCGAGTTCGGGTTGATCACCACTGGCGTGTTCGCACCGACGAGGTCGCCGGACGAGTTGTGCCAGCGGACGCGTGCCGTCACTGACCAATCCTCAGGGTTGAAGAGCTGGATGCCGCTGGTGGCGCCCATGCCCGTGTTCGGGTTGCCCTTCT
>CAYNTE010000230.1:0-3461 GCA_964399615.1 uncultured Thermomicrobiales bacterium | reverse complement strand
GGCGCGTCGTGGGGTCGGGCAGATCCTCCGGTAGCTTGCGCGCCAGTTGCGTCTTGACGGCGTTGAAGAACGGCCGCCGCTTCAGCTCCGGCTTGGAGGCCTTGCGTTTGGTTGTGCTGCGAGCGGGCATGAGCCGATCGAACCTCCTCTTCTTCCATAAGGATAGGATGCTATTGCAGGGTGTTGCGAGGCCGATAATGGAGGTAGGTCGATCGATGGTGCTAGTTAGGGGAGACGCAAGTCACCTATGTGGCCCTGTGCCTCACCACCAGCCGGAGAGATCCCTCGGCTGCGCTCCGCTCCGCTCGGGATGACAGTGTTTGTGGCGCTTCGATGTGGGTGTTCAGTGGTTGAAACGCCTCCTGGAGATCTCACAACGACTGCCATCGCTCCTATCGAAAGACCACAGTGGTTGTCATCCCGAGGAATTCGAGGGATCTCTCCGGAAGATCGTGACGGCATGAGGTTGTTGGTCTTGAATACCAGCACTTGACGGAGAGATCCCTCGACAGGCTGTGTGGACTGGAGACATAGGTAACAGTCGTTCGGAGACATAGGTGACACTGGATCAGCATACTTGGTCCATACGGAGGGGGCCATCATGCCGCGCTCCGTAGTGCTGATCACTGGGATGTCTGGGACTGGCAAGAGTTCGGCACTGGCTGAGCTTGCCCGTCGTGGCCATCGCACCGTCGAGACGGATCAGAACCTTGACTGGGAGCATGAGGTGCCGAGCGAGGATGGCACCGAGTGGGTTTGGCGTGAGGAGCGCATCGCCGCGCTGCTGGATGGTCACCGGGATGGCGCGCTATTCATTGCTAGCACGGTCTCAAATCAGCCCATCTTCTACCCACGCTTCGACGCCATCGTGCTGCTCAGTGCACCGCTCGACGTGCTGCTGAAGCGAGTGACCAGCCGCGAGACTAATGCCTACGGCAAGACTGCTGCCCAGCGCGACGAGATTGCCCGCTATACCGAAACGGTTGAGCCGCTGCTGCGAGCCGGAGCGACGCACGAGATCGACACCCGCAAGCGACTTGCCGATGTCGTGGACGAGCTTGAAGCGATTGCCGCGAGCGTCGCCGGCTGATTGCATCACACTTTGCCTCTGCCGTACCGTTGAATGACATGAGGGGGGCGAGCTTGTATCGCTGGCTGATGATCTTGGGATTGGTTGTGCTGACTGCAGCTACGGTCGGCCTCGGGACAACCAATGCCCGTAACGATGGAGCGATCAGCAGCGGAGGCGGTGCTGCCGGGGTTCTCGATGTTAATGGCTACATCGTGTCAGGCAGCGTGTATCGCTCGACCATCCAGATCGTCGAGTCCAACCTCGATTACATGCAGGGTGTTGCCGGAACCGATTCGCCGTTTGCGGAGTTCGATGGAGCCTACGCCAAGCTGATCCGGGAGACCGGAGTCGATGTCGTCGGCCTAGCCGGCAGCATTTCTGAGGCTGCGATCTATCAGTGGGGCATCGATCATGGCATCGAGGTTAGCGACGACGAGCTGAACGCCGCCATCGATGAACAACGCGAGATCGTAGCGACTGCAGAAGGTCCGGAGATCGAGGAACATCGCGCCCGCATTGCCGAGATCGGCGAAGAGCGATTCTGGAATGAGGTCTTGCCCCGTGCGTTGCGGCACGGCATGGTAATCGATGCAGTTCGTCAATCGCAGTTCAGTACCGATCAAGACGGCAAAGCAAATCGAGCAGCTTGGCGCGCCTTCCAGCATAAGATCGTCCTCGATGCCAGCATTGAATCGCTCGACACCGAACTGATCGACCAAGAGATGATCGCGAGCGCTATCCACTATTTCACCGAAGATCTCCCCACACTGTATGAGACCTATGACATGAATTGAAGGGGAGAGATCCCTCCACTCCGCTTCGCTCCGGTCGGGATGACATTCGGGCGAGGTTCTTCGATGTGGGCGTCTCGTGTCGTTGTCCATCCACCACGAACATAGGCTACGATCGTCCTGATCGATCGGTGAAGTATCAGGAAGGGACATCCATGGCAGAGAAGCCAGCCTGGGAGACGTATCTCGAGGACAACCGGCAGGAGCATTTGGACCAGCTGTTCGATCTCCTACGCATTCCCAGCATCAGCGCGCTCCCGGAACACAAGGGTGATATCCAGAAGGCGGCCGAGTGGGTCGCGGACAAGATGAAGGCCGCCGGCGTGCCGAAGGTCGAAGTCATGCCGACTGATGGCAATCCCGTCGTCTTTGGCGAGTGGCAAGTCGACGAGAGCAAGCCGACGGTGTTGATCTACGGCCACTACGACGTGCAGCCGCCCGATCCGCTCGATCTCTGGACCACGCCAGCCTTCGAGCCAGCCATCCGCGATGGCGCGATCTTCGCCCGTGGCGCGGCCGACGACAAGGGCAACCTCTTCCAGCCGATTCGTGCTGTCGAGGCATTGAACGAGACTCAGGGTGGACCGCCGATCAACGTGAAGTTCATCATCGAGGGTGAAGAAGAAGTCGGGTCACCGAACCTGCCGCCCTTCGTCGCGAACAATAAAGATCTGCTGGCCTGTGATTTCGTGATCTGCGCCGATGGCGGGATGTACAGCGAAGAGACACCCTCGCTGACGCTGGGCTCCAAAGGCATCTGCGGCTTGCAGATCGACCTCCGCACGGCGGACACCGATATGCACTCTGGCATGTTCGGCAGCAACATTCAGAACGCGGCGCGGGCTGCTGCCCAGTTGGCTGCCACCTTCCACGACGAGCAGCACCGCGTAGCGGTCGATGGTTTCTATCAGGATGTCCGTGATCTGACAGACGACGACAAGGCCGAGTACGCCGAGCTGCCGTTCGACGAGGGTGAATACCTCGGGGACGTCGGTGCGAGTGAGCTGGTTGGTGAAGAGGGCTACACGGCGCTGGAGCGTGCGGGAGGTCGCCCGACGCTCGACATCAACGGCATCTGGGGTGGCTTCCAGGGCGCGGGCACCAAGACGGTGACGCCGTGTGAGGCGCACATCAAGATCACCTGCCGGCTGGTCGCCGATCAAGATCCTGCTCAGATCATCGAGGCGCTCAAGGCACATGTCGAGAAGCACAAGCCGGCGGGCACCGAGATCAGCTTCAGTGAGACGACCGGCGGCGCACGAGCATTCCGCATCGAGCGCGAACATCCGGCGATCGAGACCGCCTTCCAGGTG
This sequence comes from uncultured Thermomicrobiales bacterium, assembly GCA_964399615.1. GTDB lineage: Bacteria > Chloroflexota > Chloroflexia > Thermomicrobiales > CFX8 > CAYNTE01. Next base: position 285 of record CAYNTE010000230.1, on the reverse strand, counting down.
CTCGGCGATCTCTACGATCGTGATCCGTACTTCGTGCGGCTTGGTGGCACACTGCCGATTGCGGCCTCGTTCCAGGACGATCTCGGCGCTGACATGCTCTTCTACAGCTGGGGATTGCCAGGCAGCCGCGCCCACGCCCCGAACGAGAACTTCAAGCTCAGCGCCTTCGACATGGCCCCGCGTGCCCATGCGGCGCTGCTGGTCAAGCTCGGGGAGTAACCGCCCGAATTACAGCCTGAACGTCATGAGTCACCGGGCCCCCTCCTGTGCACGGCAGGAGGGGGT
>CAYNTE010000229.1:0-3463 GCA_964399615.1 uncultured Thermomicrobiales bacterium | reverse complement strand
GACATACCGGTGGGCATTCCCCCTTCTCACTGGCCTGGCTAGCCGCCCTCGGTGAACGCACCTCCCGCGTCAAGATCGGCACCAGCGTTGCGACACCGACCTTTCGCTATCACCCATCGATCGTTGCTCAGGCATTCGGCACTATCGCCTGTCTCAATCCGGGTCGCGTCTTCCTCGGTGTTGGCAGTGGTGAATCGATGAATGAGGTGCCGTCCTCCGGAATGGAGTGGCCCCCATACAAGGAGCGATTCGAACGTCTGGCCGAGAGCGTCAAACTCATTCGTGAGCTCTGGTCAAACGATCGTGTCACCTGGGATGGTACCTACTACCAGACAAAGAACGCCACGATTTATGACCGCCCAGGAGAACTCGTACCGATCTATATCGCTGCCGGTGGTCCAAGAGTCGCTCGACTCGCCGGCCGCATCGGTGATGGATTGATCTGTACCAGCGGAAAGGATCCGGCACTCTACAGCGAGAAGCTCATACCAGGCATGATAGAAGGTGCTGAGAAGGCCGGACGCAATCCGGCGGATCTTCACACCATGATCGAGGTGAAGGTCTCTTACAACCACGACATCGATCAAGCGCTTCAGGACTGCCGCTTCTGGGGCGCTCTGGCGCTATCTCCTGAAGAGAAGAGCGGTGTCGAGGACCCCATGATCATGGAAAAACTGGCTGATGCTCTTCCGATCGAACGAGTAGCCACCCGGTGGATCGTTTCAAGCGATCCCGACGAGCACATCGAGAAGATCAAGCCGTATCTCGATCTTGGGTTCCGCCATCTGGTATTTCACGCACCCGGGCCAGACCAAGAAAGCTTCCTGCGCCTGTACGGCAAGGAAATCCTTCCCCGGTTGCGCGCCTTAGACTACTAACTTGGACGGCGTCGAGAGAGCTTTGAAAACTAGAAGTTCTCAGAGTGTCCCCTCAACCAAACCCACTCAATCGACGCCGTCTCCCCTTATATCTCAAACGAACTACCTCGTCTAGCCTCTGAGGAGCTTCCAGTTGCCCGCAGAGATCACCTCGACAGTGCCGTCGAAGACTTTGATCGCCGTCTCGTCGTCAATCGCGTAAGCACGTCGCGGGATGTTAACCGCCCACCGTTCGGCGTGGGCCAGCGTGTTCTCCGGCAGATCGGGATGATCCAAGTGGGGAAAGATTGAGAAGTCCACCATGCCGAGCGTTTGGTCGCTGCGGCCGGTGGGCGGGGTCCAGCCGACAAAGTCGTCGCCGATACTCGGCGTCATGATCATGCTTCCGGCACTGAGTCCGACATACACCAGATCGAGCGATGGCAATAGATCGGCCATACCAGAGTGCTGCATCCAGTAGTGCAAGAACATGGGGTCGCCGCCATTCACCAGCAGGGCATCAGCCGCTTGGACCTGGGGCAGCCAATGACCGCTGTCAAGGCTTGGCAGGACCGATAGCTCCAGCACGCCTGTGGTCTTCCAGCCGAGCTCGCACATCGGCGTCGTTGCCTGGCCGGTGAAATAGAGCCACGCCAGCTCAGGTCCACGCGAGAGCGCATATGAAGCGGTAGTGATGCACAGCGCGGTGGATTCTTCGATGGGCTTGCCTAGCAAATCGATGAGCGCCTGGTACATGGGCGGATTCTTGACACCAGCGGACGTGAGTAGCAGTCGCATGCAGCCTCCGAGTCATGTTCGCAACGATAGGCGGGCGCCAGCTAACGATGGAGGGACTGGTCACCAAGATCACTGCCAGCGTACTCCGGCAGACACGTGACAATGCTCGATTCAAGCTGAACGCCACGCAGCATGCTACAGACTCGAAATCCCAATTTCAAGCCACCAAACTAAACCAGACTCACATGGGCGGAGGAATCTATGTGGTGATTTCGTAGCGCATGATCGCAATGCCATTGTCAAACCCGGTGGCTTCGATCAGCCGCAGGTCCTGGGTATCTTCGAAGACGCGGGTTCCGCTGCCGCGTGTAGCAGGACATACCAGCAGTTGCACGATGTCAACGGCGCCGGCATCCATCAGCGATCGCATGAGCGTAAGGCTGCCCCACAGCCAGATGTCCTTGCCGCTCTGCTGCTTGAGCTCGGATATGGTGGCGACAGGATCGCGCGTCACGGTTGCGGCTGGAAAATCTCCCCACGGCGCCTCTTCCAGCTTGGTCGAGGCAACGTACTTGGTGAGGCTGTTGAGCTTCTCGCCGTACTTGCCCTGCTCCGTGGCAGTCGGCCAGTAGTCTTTGGATTGCAGGTAGGTATTCGCGCCAAGCATCATCGTGTCAACCGAGTCGATAAAGTCCATCAAGCGCGTCTCGAACGTCGAGTCAGTGTCTTCTGAAAATGGGTCGCCCGCGACGAAGCTCAACCCGCCGTCCTCTTCAGCCGCTACGTTATCAACAGTTACCCATTGCTGAACGATGAGTTTCCGCATGAAATTAACCGCCAAAAGTTGAATGCGCCGGGCGATCTCAGCCGGTGCGCAATAGAAGCTATCTGCCGTCAACGTGTTTTAGTTCAGGTACCCCCAGCGGGATTCGAACCCGCGATCTCCACCTTGAAAGGGTGGCGTCCTCGGCCGCTAGACCATGGGGGCGAGGTACTCCAGAGGTGAAGCTTACGTGACCGCGGATACGGTGTCAATTGGGAAGAACGGGTCAAACTCGCACTCTCCTGGAGTGTAATTGAGCGTCACTTGAGCACCAACGAAATGATGGATCCGACCACGACAACGACAGCCGCCGTGCAGGTGGCCGTCACAAGTTGCACTCGTTGGTTCTGCAACAGCTCGTCCGCGCGCCGACGCAGATATCTGCCCTCCGGGAGCACCAGTAGCAACAACCCAAGGCTGAACATCTGAATCAGTACGGTAAGGCCAGTCCCAGACGCCGCTACATCCAGCCGGGCGTGCGGCAGGTCACTGATCGTGGTAGCGATGTCAAGGATCAGGTCTCCCAAAATCCAGGCAAGCGTCGAAACGAGCAGCCCGATCACCGGAATCCAATGGAGCACGATGGCCAGACCGCCGATCGCCGCCAGCGGGATGATGAGCGGGGCGACCAGTAGATTCGCCAGTACGCTGTAGAGCGACAGATAGCCAAACCGGTCGAGGATAATCGGTGCGGTCATCAGGGCTGCGGTGACGGGTGTAAGCACCGCCGACGCAATCAATGCCAGTTCACGACGCTCGATACTTCCCACGATCGTCGCAGAGAGTCCCATCCCCAGCATTGCGAAGAAGCTCAGCTGGAACGAGAGCGAGCCGAGAATCGATGGATCGTGCACCGCCATGACCGCGGCGGTCAGCGCTAGCGGCGTGTAGAGATGTGCCGGCCTCCCAAAGAGCAACGCCACCAGCGCAACAGCACCCATGATGGCCGCCCGCACGATCGGCGGGTCCATCCCCACCAACCATGCATACGCGGCTGTCGCAGGTAGCAGCGTTGCGAGCATCCACCTCCCGCGAATCGACATGG
>CAYNTE010000228.1:1938-3509 GCA_964399615.1 uncultured Thermomicrobiales bacterium | reverse complement strand
CAACAAAAAAGGTCCGAAGCCCTCAAGCTTCGGACCTTCTCCTCCGGTTCCCCCTCGCCCTTTATGGGAGAGGGGGCTAGGGGGTGAGGGTGTTCCCCCTACTCATACCGCAGCGCCTCAGCCACCGGCACCGACGCCGCACTCCGCGATGGAATGATCGTCATCAATGCCGCTGCCACCAGCGCGATCGCCACGATCAAGCCCAGCGTTCCCCACGGGATGATGAAATGCTCGAAACTCTCGCTGATCTCATCCGATGTAAACAGGTTATAGGCCAGGATCAGTGCCAAGGTCAGGCCAGCCAGCACACCGAGACCCGCCACCACGATCGACTCCAGCAAGAACGTCAACGCGATCATCCCGCGCTGGAAGCCAATCGCACGCAACATCCCGATCTGCTGTCGTCGCTCCACCACCGCCCGGAAACTGATCACCCCCAGCGCCGCGATGCCCACCAACAGACCCAGCCCCATGAATCCCTGAATCAGATTCAGGAAGCCACTCTGAATCGAGATGATGTCCTCCAGCAGCTTGCGAGCCGATTGCGCCTGCACGCCGTTCTCCAGCAACGACGACTCGATCTGTCGCGCGACATCCGCTGCGTGGTCCGTGTCGCTGTTCTCCAGCTTCACCACAATCTGCTCAGCATCTCCGCTGCCATAGACATCCCGCACCGTCTGAATATTCGTATACAGGCCGAACGCCGTCGAAACCTCATCATCGATCACGCCGATGACCGTCAGCTCTCGCTCCTGGCTTCCGCTCGGGTTGTCGATCGTCACATCCACCGGTGCCATCACATCGCTGTCGTCATCCAGCGGCTGCGCGCCGAGGAAGAACGTGTCCTCACCTGTTCCAAACGTTGCCGGTCCGCCCGTGAACGAGTCCACCACCGCCAGGTTCGGATTCTCTGCGATCGCCTGCCACACCTCTTCTGCCGAGCTATAGCCCTCAGCGATCAACCGTAGCGGCATCGACGTATTCAGCGCGAACTCTTGGTCCACACCGTTGATCTGCACCCGCTTCCACGACTCATCAGCCGCTGCGTCAGCCTTGCGAATCTCTCCGCTATCTGGCGTCACCACCAGCTGCAGACCCACCGCCGTGAACTCATCCGTGTTCACATCCGTATCGGCCAGCGCATCACGAAGATCCCCAATGGGGTTTGCCGAGCTCGTCTCCACATAGATATCCCAGCCCCCAGTCGCGTTCTCGCTGCTGAAGACCTCCACCAAATTCGCATTCATCGTCGACATGAACGCCAGCGAGAACATGATCAACGAGAACATCGCCAGCGTCAGACCCGTCTTCGTCTTCGAGGCCAGCGGATAGGCAACCGCCGTCTTCACCGCAGGCACCCAGCGCGCAAACGCCCGCCCAAAGAGCCCAACGATCCAGACGATCACCTCCGCGTTATAGAGGATCAGCAACGTCGAGAACGTCACCATCATGATCCCCGAGACGAAGAACATATCGAAGTCACCACTAAGGTCATTCGGCACCAGGAAGTCGATCACTGGCCCGAGAATCGGCATCGTATCCGTCCCCAGCCAGAACAACAGCATCACCAG
>CAYNTE010000228.1:0-1838 GCA_964399615.1 uncultured Thermomicrobiales bacterium | reverse complement strand
GGAATCCGCGGCCCGAAGCGTGGGATCTTCTTCCACCACGACCACCGAGGCCGGCGCTGGCGTTGCCGCTCAGGCTCCGGCAAATCCCGGATCGCCGCCACCACATTCAGCCGCGCTGCCCGTGCCGAAGCAAAAATGATCGTCAGGAACGTCACCGAGACACCCAGCGCATACGCCACCAGTAGTGACCGCCAGGTAAAGTGCAGCTCCAGCCCAAACAGATCACCAAACACCAGCCCGATGATCTGCACCATGATCGCCGTCACGCCCACCCCGGCCAGCGCCCCGATCAGCGCCGCCCCAAGGTCATAAAGCGTTCCCTCGACAATGAACTGCTGCACCAGCCACGACTGCCGCATCCCCACAGCCCGCGCCATGCCCATCTCCGAGCGGCGCTCCGCCGAAAGCATCGTGAAGATCAAGAAGATCAGCAGAATACCAGCTGCGATCGAGAACAGCCCCATCACCAGGAACAAACTCGTGAAGATACTTCCCAGCGTCTCCACCCCATCCAGCGTCTCCCGCTTGATCGGGTTCACTCCATAGGGCGTGCCCTCCAGGCCAGCCTCCAGTGCCGCCTCAGCATCTTCCGAATGATCCAGCGAGCTGCGTTCGTCTCCCGGCAACGTCACCGCGATGAAGCGTGCCTGGCCTTCCAGCCCCGACATCCGCTGCACCGCTTCCAGACTCATCGAGAGTCCATTCTCCGATGGCCCCGATTGCGTCCCAAACGACAGACCCGTCAGCAGCGAGTCCTCGCCCACCGCGTAGATCGGAACCTGGTACTCCTCATTGTTCACATAGATCGTCAGCGTATCCCCGGCCTGCGTCTCAGTCTCCTCCGAGAGCGTTTCCGAAATGATCGCGGCATCCGGTGGTATCGCGCTCAGGTCAATCTGATCACCATCCGGCGTCGATATCCCGCCAAACGCGCCCACCCGCGACCAATCCAGCCCAGCCAAAATCACCGAAGGCTCACTCAGCCGCGCATCCGGGTTGATCGCCGGCACATCCAGCGTCAGCACCGGCATGAACGCCTCAATATTTGGGTTGTCTGCGAATTGCTCTGTCAGATCATCCGCCAGCGAGGCCGGGATCGGGTCACTCGTCACCGACGTGCTGCCCTGGCCTCCCGCGTCACCCACAAACCCAACCGTGATATCCACACGCCCCAGCACCTGGAACGTCCCCTTCGAGAGCGTGTGGTTCAGCGTATCGCCCGTCGTCAGCGCCGCCGAAACAATCAATGTCGCCAGCATCAATCCCAGCAGAATCAATACCGTCTGCGACTTACGGCGTGGCGGATTCCGCAGCGCCAGCTTGAAGATAATCGGATTAAAGATGGCGATCAGCGCCACACTCACCAGGCAGATCCCCATAATAATCAGGAGAACCACCAGGATCCCATTCATCGGGATGCCAAAAATACTATCCACCGTGGACCTCACTCCGTAGCATCATCGGACAAAGCAATCGCTTCCCGGTTCTCGGGAATCGGCTATCGGGCTCCATTGCCCCACAGAAACACGCCCCACACACCGCTCAACAATCACCCCCCTCCTCAACACTCACCATCTGCAAAGACCTCGCCAAATTGTCAACCCGAGTCCTCCGACTACCGCTCAGGACAAACTCCACTAAGGGATCTCTCCGGCGATGCGACACCCCTGCCAGCGTCCGCTCTCAGACGACCACTTCAGATAGTCATCCCGAGCGCAGTCGAAGGATCTCTCCGGAAAACTGCCACCCCCTACCATCACCCCCACCCCACGACCACACCCCCTGTCATCCTGAGCGCAGTCGAAGGATCTCTCACCAAATCGTCGAAAGCTCTCAAC
>CAYNTE010000227.1:0-3523 GCA_964399615.1 uncultured Thermomicrobiales bacterium | reverse complement strand
GTGCAGACGCATACCACATAACCCAACCAGCAGAGCGAGGCGAGGGCGCCGCGCGGGCAATGCGAATTGCGCTTGATCAGGCGCAAATTGAGCCAGGCGACGTGTCATACATCAACGCCCACGGGACATCGACGAAACTCAACGACAAGTTCGAGACGATGGCGATCCGCAGCGTATTTGGGGATACGCCACCGCCAGTATCGTCGACAAAGGGCGCAACAGGGCATTTACTGGGGGCAGCACCGGCGATTGAGGGAGCGTTCTCTGTGCTGTCGCTTCGCGATCAAGTGATGCCGCCAACGATCAATTATGAGGTTGCAGACCCGGAATGCGACCTGGATGTCATCCCGAACGAGCCGCGGGCCGGAAAGCTGGACACCGTAATGAGCAACTCGTTCGGGTTCGGCGGTCACAATGCCGTGCTGGTCTTCAATCGACCGTAGAACCACGTCCCGGATTCTGATCGACCACTAGTCGAGATAGCCGCGGAGCGGCGTGCTGAGCTTAGGATGTCGCAACTTGCGCAGCGCCTTCGCCTCGATCTGCCGGATGCGCTCGCGGGTGATGCCGAACTCGCGTCCGACTTCTTCAAGCGTGCGGTAGCGACCATCTTCGAGACCATATCGAAGGACAACGATGCGGCGCTCTCGCTCGCTGAGCCGGCAGAGCGAGTCGTCGATCTGCATGCGCATCAGCCGCTGTGCTGCCAGTTCGACGGGTGCCGGGATATTCTCGTCTTCAATGAAGTCACCGAGGAACGCGTCACCTTCCTGGCCCACTGGGGCCTCAAGTGAGACGGGGTGCCGGGATGCGTCAAGTACCTGGCGAATCTTCGCCTCCGGCACGTCCATGGCACGGGCGATCTCGAGATAGTTTGGTTCGCGCTCGTAGATCTGCTGCAGCCGATGGCTGGTCTTCTTGATGCGGTTGATGGTCTCACCGACGTGAACGGGCAAACGGATCGTACGGCTCTGGTCGGAGATTGCACGCGTAATTGCCTGGCGAATCCACCAGGTGGCATAGGTCGAGAACTTGAAGCCGCGCTTGTACTCGAACTTATCGGTGGCTTTCATCAGACCGATGTTGCCTTCCTGGATGAGATCAAGGAAGGACATACCGCGACCGATGTACTTCTTGGCAACGCTGACGACGAGGCGAAGATTGGCCTGGATGAGGTGCTGTCGGGCCGCTTCGCCATCATCCCGGTCACGCACCAAATCGCGACGCTCGGATTCAGACTCAAACAGTCCCGTCGAGAGTCGTTCGGCGGCTTCGAGTCCGCGCTCCATGCGCATGGCAAGCCACTGTTCTTGCTCCATGTTGAGCAGATCTGTCTCGCCGATCTCCTGCAAATAGAGGCGGACTGAATCAGCCGCCCCAATGGTTACTGTCTCGCTTGTTTCCTGGCGATGTACGCGAAGCGCTTCAGCTCTGGCTTCTACACGTGTGCGCAGGCTGGAGGAATGCTTGGCACTGGATCCATTCATGTGATTGCGAAGACTCCTGCGAGTTCGCAATTGCGATTCACCGTCCCGAACGTCGATATTGTGTTCGAGTAGTGTGAACCAGAGGTCGTCGAGTTCGGCAATTTGGTCGGCGATATTGGGGAATTCGGCCAAGATCTCGTCTGAAAGAAGATAGCCCTGTTGCTTTCCCTTGTCGATCAAGTTGGCAACCGACATGCAGCGGCGCACCCCTCCCTGTTCAGTCAGAACCGAAGGCTCTTCTACAGATCCGGAAGAATGGAGTAGGTTGATCACGAAACCGGTAAGGTAGTACCCAGCTACCGCCGATTGGCACGACGCGTTAGGATCGAACGAAGAAGCCTATTGCGAACACCTGAGGCTACTATACGAGAGATTTAGGTAGATTTCAATAGTCAAGGCCTACTAAATAGTCTGTAGATCCTTCATGAGTGGGTTGGTAGAACGTTCAACATGATCACCCTGGGCATTGACCCTGGCACCGCGACGCTCGGATTCGGTCTGGTTTCAGGCAACGACCGGCCTGAATTACTCACGTACGGCGCGTTGATCACGACACCAGATACGGCGATGCCAGAGCGTCTGGTAATGCTGTACGACGGGATTCGGGATGTTATTACCGAGCACCGGCCCGATAACGTCGCAATCGAGCAACTCTTTTTCGCGCGGAATGTCACGACGGCCATCGCCGTGGGCCAAGCGCGTGGCGTAGTTCTCCTTGCAGCGGCACAGAGTGGACTGCCAGTCTATGAATACAAGCCCAACGAGGTGAAATTAACCGTAGCGGGCTACGGCGGGGCTGACAAACAGCAAGTCCAGGAGATGGTAAGAATCGAGCTCGGGCTAGATTCGTTGCCGACCCCGGATGATGCCGCTGATGCCTTGGCAATTGCTATCTGCCACGTGTACAGCAACCGTCTCGAACGACTTGCCGAGTACCAATAATGCCCAAGCGAGACTTGCGCCGGGCCGACGAGCTACTTGTCGAACGGGGGCTAGCAGAAACCCGATCGAAGGCTCGTGCCTATATTCTTGCCGGTGAGGTGCGAGTAGGTCCCGATCACGTGGTCACCAAAGCTGGCGAGCAATTACCGGTAGACGCCGACCTACGCTTGGATGAGCGGCCACGCTTCGTCAGCCGAGGCGGCGATAAGCTAGCACACGCGCTGGAGGTATTCGACATCGATCCTACCGGTGTGATCGCTGCTGATTTCGGCGCATCGACCGGAGGATTCACCGATTGTCTGCTGCAACACGGCGCCCGCCGGGTTTATGCGATAGATGTGGGATATGGACAGCTGGACTATCGACTCCGGCAGGACGACCGCGTGATCGTGATGGAGCGAACGAATGTTCGCTACCTAGAGTCGCTTCCAGAGCAAATCGATATTGTCACGATTGATGTGTCGTTTATCTCATTGTCGCTGGTACTGGAAGCGGCGACAAATGTACTGAGTGGACTCGGCACCGTAATCGCGCTTATCAAGCCACAGTTTGAAGCAGGCAAAGGGGGCGTAAACCGGCGCGGCGTGGTGACGGACCAGGCGGTGCGACGTCAAGCGATAGTCGACGTTGTGAACGCTGCGCGAGACGCTGGATTAACTCTTCGCGGGGTTACGCAGTCGCCGGTAGTTGGCCCTGCCGGCAACATCGAGTACCTTGCACTGTTTGGACGCGGGACCGCGTCGATCAAGCTGGATCCGGTGCTTGATGATCTTTTTGCCGGCGTCCGCTAGCATCCTCAAACAGTGCATCAATGAGCTGATCGGTGAGCTGAGACGGTGAGATCTCGCGTTTCTCGAACGCCTTGATCAATTCCTGCCCGTCCTCGCGACTCGTAATCATATCGAGCCGGTCGAGTATCTCCTGAACGACGCGCTGTTGGACCTCAAGATCTGAAGCGCCCTCGCGTCGACTCTCGAGAGGAAGCGAACGAAGAAAAGCCTGGTGCCGCTCGATTTGCCCGACGAGATCTGATATGCCAGTGCCTTCGGTGGCGATAGTCCTCACCACTGGCGGGCGCCACTCTATCTCTTCTG
>CAYNTE010000226.1:0-3532 GCA_964399615.1 uncultured Thermomicrobiales bacterium | reverse complement strand
AGTGCCGCGTCCCCCTGTCATCCTGTGCCTGTCGAAGGATCTCTCAGGAGATCGTCGGTATGATGGGACGTTGGTTCTGATTGCCAATTTCCCTGAGAGATCCTTCGACTCCGCTGCGCTTCGCTCAGGATGACAATGGGTGGGGGTCGCGCAGGTTGGACGATGGCAGGCGATGGCAGTTTTCCGGCGGAACACCGGAAGCTCTCAACGTCCCCCCTGAGACGACTACGTCCCCCTGTCATCCTGAGCTTGTCGAAGGATCTCTCAGGAGATCGTGACAGACAGGGATGTTGGGCATGGTTGCCAATCCAGGTGAGAGATCCTTCGACTCCGCTGCGCGGAGCTTGTCCTGAGCGCAGTCGAAGGGCTCAGGATGACATTGGGGGTGGTCGTCTGAGTACGGACGGTGGCAGGCGGTGGCAGATCCTTGGGAGAGATTCCTCGACTGCGCTCGGAATGAATAGGGACGTGGTCGCTTAATGCCGGTATTCTGAGGTTCGGGAATTGAGGCGCGCCAGTGGCACGTCTTTACGGAGAAGATGACGTGATCTTCTGAGCATGAACGATGGCTTATGTACCGATAGGTAGAGGAATGAGGGAGTGATGAGTGTGGATGTGGTGGAGCTGCTGGATGGGGACATGCTGCTGCGACGTGACGGGGCGATCGGCTGGCTGACGTTCAACCGGCCGCAGGCTCGCAACGCGATGACCTTTGCGATGTACGAGGAGCTATCGCGGCTGTGTGACGAGCTGGAGCAGGACGACGACTTTCGGGTGCTGGTGCTGACGGGGGCAGGAGATCGGGCGTTCGTATCTGGGACGGACATCAATCAATTCAAGACGTTCACTAACGCTGAACATGCGCTGGAGTATGAGGAGCGGATCGGTGAGGTGATCAACCGGCTGGGGACATTCAAGCGGCCGACGATCGCGATGATCCGGGGCTATGCAGTCGGTGGAGGGGCGGCGATGGCGGTGGCCTGCGATATGCGGATTTGCACGCCGGACGCGAAGTTTGGGGTGCCGATTGCCAGGACGCTGGGGAATACGCTCTCGACCGGGGCGCTGGCGCGACTGGTGGACCTGATCGGACCGGCACGAACGAAGGAGATCTTGTTCACATCGCGGATGATCGACGCTGAGGAAGCGCTTGGGGCCGGGATGGTGAACGAGGTGGTTGAGGAGGAGCGGCTGGAGGAACGGGTGGCTGAACTGGCGGCGACGATCGCGGGGAATGCGCCGATTACGATCCGGACGGTGAAGGAGGGCGTGGGTCGGATTCTGGCTGATCGTGCGCCGGAACGGTTTGAGGATCTGATTCTGGAAGCGTACATGAGCGAAGACTTCCAGGAGGGAGTCGATGCGTTCCTGAACAAGCGGAAGCCGGAGTGGAAGGGACGCTAGGGGAGCGTGGAACTCCCGCACCCCTAACCCCTCTCCCATTAAGGGAGAGGGGAACCGGAAGACTGCTTAGATGGCTAGTCCTCGAAGAGATTTTGGCGGTATTGGCGGGCGCGTTGTTGGTAGTGGGTGGCGCCGGAGCGGGTTGAGGCGAGGAGTTCGGGGGTTACTTCGCGCTTAGGGGTGGCGGGGATGCCCATGAGGAGGGAGTTGGGCGGGAACTCCTTACCCTCGGGGACGAGGGCACCCGCGGCGACGACGCAGCCAGAGCCGAGCTTGGCGCCGTTGAGAACGATCGCGCCCATACCTATCAGGCAATCATCACCTATCTCACAACCATGAATGATGGCGCCGTGACCGACGACGCAGTTGCGGCCGACGGTGCAAGGGAAGCCGGGGTCGGCATGGGCGACTGCGCCGTCCTGGATATTGCTGCCTTCGCCGATCGTTATGCGCTCGGTATCACCACGCAGAACGGCATTGAACCAGACGCTGGTGCTGGCTTCGAGGAGGACGTCACCGATGACGTGCGCGCCGGGGGCGATGTAGGCGGAGGGGTGGATTTGGGGTGCCTTGTCTTCAAGGTTGTAGGTAGGCATTTGGGGTCCTTTCGGGGGTTGTCGGGAATCGGTGGTCGGGAGTCGGGAATCGGGTGGGTCCGGGGTCCGGGATGATTGTAGTCTTCCTGATTCTTCGTTGGATGAACTTCCGGAGAGATCCCTCGGCTTCGCTACGCTCCGCTCGGGATGACAATCTGGCGACTCTATTAGCGCCGAAGTAGAAAGGTCTCCTCGACTTTCCCTCATCCCCTAGCCCCTTCTCCCATAAAGGGAGAAGGGGGACCGGGCCGGGGACAGGGATGGTGAGTATTAGATGATGCCCTGGGTGCGGAGCGTGGTGATTTGATCGGGGGTGTAGCCGAGGGTTTTCAGGATCTGGTCGGTGTGCTGACCGAGGAGCGGTGGAGCGGAGGTATAGCGCGCGGGGGTTTCGGAGAGTTTGGCGGGATTGCCGACGTTTTTGATGGTGCCGAGGGTGGGGTGTTCGAGGTCGATGACCATCTCGCGGGCATGGACGTGGGGATTCGTCATGACTTCGTCGATGGTGCTAATGGGTCCGGCGGGAACGCCGGCGGTCTCGAGTCGCTGCATCCAGTCGTCGGTGGAGTGCTGACGCATGATCTCTGCAACGGTGGCGATGACTTCTTCACGATTGGTGACGCGCTCGGCACCGGTGGCATAGCCCGGTTTGTCAATCAGCTCGGGGTGGCCGGCAGCTTCGCAGAATTGTTGCCAGAGGCGGTCGTTGCCGACGGCGATCATAATGTAGCCGTCCGAGGTCTCGAATGGCTGATACGGGACGATGCTGGGGTGGGCGGAGCCAAAGCGAGCGGGTGGCTGGCCGCTTGCGAAGTAGTTGCCGGCGGCGTAGGTGAGCCAGGAGATTTGGGCGTCCATGAGGGCGACGTCGATGGCCTGGCCCTGGCCGGTCTTCTCACGATGGAAGAGGGCGGAGGAGATGGCGAAGAGTGCCCACATGCCTGCGCCGATATCGGCGATGGACATGCCGTGTTTGGTTGGTGGGCCGTCGGGATCGCCGGTGATGGACATCATGCCGCTCATGGCCTGGGCAAGGGCGTCGTAGCCGGGGCGGTCGCGATAGGGTCCGGTTTGCCCGAACCCGGAGATGGAGCAGTAGATGATGCGGGGGTTGATCTGACGGAGTTGTTCGTAGCCGACTCCCAAGCGCTCGGCGGTGCCGGGGCGGAAGTTCTCGACGACGACGTCGGCATCGCGGGCGAGTTTGTGGATGATCTCGCGGCCTTCGTCGGTGGCGATATTGACGGTGACGCTTTGTTTGTTGCGATTGATGGAGAGGTAGTAGGCACTTTCACCGTCGATGAAAGGCGGACCCCAGTGGCGGGTGTCGTCGCCTGCGCCGGGGCGTTCGATTTTGATGACTTCGGCGCCGAAGTCGGCAAGGGCCATCGTGCAATACGGTCCGGTGAGAATGCGTGAGAGGTCGAGGACTTTTACACCTGCGAGCGGGCCGGTGTTGGATTCTGTAGTCATGGGTCTGTTCTGCTCCTCAATAGGTCGGCTTCGTCGCCCGATCATAGCGTGAGAGTCGA
>CAYNTE010000225.1:0-3544 GCA_964399615.1 uncultured Thermomicrobiales bacterium | reverse complement strand
TTCTGGAGATGTAACACCGCCTGCCATCGTCCCCGCCACACGACTACGTTCAATGTCATCCTGAGCGAAGCGCAGCGGAGTCGAAGGATCTCTCACCTGGATCGGCAACCGAGACCAACGTCGGCATCACTTCACGATCTCCTGAGAGATCCTTCGACAGGCTCAGGATGACAGGGGGGAGTGGTCGTCTCGATAGGGACGTTGAGAGCTTCCGGCGTTTCTGCGGAGACCTGATTGAAATGTCGGGAGTTGCGAACATGAACGCGGAGCTTCCGGCGTTCCTGTGGAGATATGACATGGCCTGCCATCGCCTCCGGCGCACGACAACACGCATGGGTAGCTTGTGCGGATCCCACTCGCGCGGATGTCAGCCCACCACGCGCAGCCAGTTCCCGCCCATGATCGCATCGATGTCCTCATCGCCGTAGCTGCGGGTGGAGAGGGTGGCGGCGAGGCGGGGAAGGGGTCGGCGCGCGGGATAACCTGGAGCGCCGCGAAGATGACACCGACGCTCGCTGCCTGTCACTCCTCCAGTCCCAACATGCAGATGTCATTGTGGTTTTGATATCCCGCGGCCTCTTCCTCGGCACGAATGGTGCGGGCCGATGTTAGGTCGTTGCGACCGTCAGGCAGCGCGTTCATCGCCAGGTCTTCGTGCGCATCGACCATCAGTATCTAGATCTCGACATCGCGCCGCTCGAAGATCACCAGCGCCGCCACCGACGCCACAACGGTCACGGCGAGCAGCGCCAGCAGTTGGAGGGGGTAGAGCTCGCCCGCCCGGATCGCGTCTTGGGGGTTGAAGGCACCGTAGTAGGAGAGGTAGTGCAGCCAGTGCCATTGCTCGTTGATGCCGCTCAGGACCTCCAGCAGATAGCTGGCCAGCACGATGGCGGCGGCGAGGCCGGCGGCGCGACCCCGGAAGTTGCTGAAACTCGACGTGAAGCTGGCGATGGCCGTCGAGGCAAACGCGAAGCCTGCCAGCGTCACACCCGTCGCCAGGATCCGGCTGATGGGAATGGACGCATCGAGCACCACGCTCCAGAACCAGACGGCGAGGAGCGTCACGATCACCAGCATCAGTGCCGCAACCCCGATCGCAATCATCTTGCCCAGTAGCAGTCTCCAGCGCGACTCCGGCACCGAGAGCCAGAGCTCCGCCGTGCCCGAATCGATCTCCTGCGCGACCGTCGCGGCCCCGGCCATGATGACGAAGATGCCGACGATCAGCGGCCAGATGAACGAGAGATACTCCGACGAGATGAAGATCGCGAAGTCGCCGAAGTTGATCTCGCCACTCAGCCCGAATGCTTTCAGCAGCGCATCGGGATAGCTCTCAAGCAATTGCTGGATCGAATCACCGAGGTCTTGAATCGAGGGGAAGAACGCGGCCATCAGGCTGGCATAGACCACCAGGCCAAGGGCGAACCAGAGCGCCGTCTTGATCGTGTCGGTGAAGGCGCGCCGGAACATGCTGACGCTCACTCCCGCACCTCCGCTTCGTCCGTGCCGTCGTAGTAATGAAGAAAGATGCTCTCCAGGTCGGGCGGTCCGTAGGTCAGGTCTTCGACCGGCAAATCGGCCAGCGCTCGGAGAACCGGCTGAATCTCGCCATTGATCGTCATCTCCACCTCGCGGCTACGATCATGCGCCCGCTCAATCGTCACTCCCGGGACCTCGCTGAGCTCTCGTGTCTCGATGGGCCGACCGAAGCGCACCTGCATCGTCCGGTGCCGCAGCTTGCGCAATTGCTCGACGCGCTGGACCGCGATCAGTTGACCGAGCCGGATGATCGCCACCCGGTCCGCCACGCGCTCGACCTCTGGCAGATCGTGAGAAGAGAGGAAGATCGTCCGCCCCGCCGCGGCCTCTTCACGTAGCGCCTCGAGAAACTGATGTTGTTTGAGTGGATCGAGTCCCGAGGTCGGCTCATCGAGGATCAGCAGCGGCGCATCGTGCATCAGCGCCTGAACGATCCCGACCTTCTGGCGGTTGCCCTTTGATAGTTGACGCACAGGGCGGGTCAGGTCGAGTTCGAAGCGCTCGGCCAGGCTCTTGATGCGCTTCACCGGCACCTCGCCGCGAAACGAGGCCATGAACTCCAGTGTCTCCATGCCGGTTAAGTGTTCGTAGAGCTGGATGTCGCCTGGCAGGAAGCCGACCTTGCGCTTGACCTCGACGCGCTCTCGCCAGCAATCGAGCCCAAAGATCTCGGCTTGTCCGCTCGTCGCCTGCAGCAGACCCATCAAGATTCGGATGCTGGTAGTCTTGCCCGCGCCGTTGGGGCCGAGAAAGCCGAAGATCTCCCCCTCTTGAACCTCAAGCGAGACATCGTGTAGCGCGCGATGATCACCGAAGAAATGATCAACCTGACGCAATGAGATAGGGCTCGACATACCGCAGCTCCTCAATAGGACAACCGTTTAAGGCACGAAGTAGAACGCTATCCCAAGGATGAGATAGAGCGCGAGGAGCTCCGCACCCTCCAGCCAGTTCGACTCGCCGTCGACCGACACCATCATTGCGATGATACTCGCTGCCAGCAGCGCCGCCAGCTCGAAGTTGTTGAAAACCAGGGTCATCGGCTGCGGCCCGACGAACTGGCTCACGATCACCAGCACCGGTGCAACGAAGAGCGCGATCTGTAGCCCCGACCCGATCGCAATCCCCAGGCTCAGATCCATCTTGTTGCGATAGGCGACCTGGACTGCCACCAGGTGCTCGGCGATATTGCCGACCAGTGGGATGAGCATTACACCGATAAAGAGCTCTGTCAGTCCCCAGTCCGCTGCCGTCGGCTCGATGGCGCCAACCAGCACCTCGCTCATCACCACGATCGCAACCGTCGAACCTGCCAGCAAACCGATCGCCAGCGGCAGCTTCATCTCCGGTTCGTGATGCGTCTCGGTCGTCTCTGGCGCTTCGCGGCGGAACGAGAAGAGGAGATAGAGACCATAGATCGCGATCAGGACGATCGCCACTCCATCGCTGAGGAATTCGATGTCATGGTCCGTCGGCCGGTGCTCCGGTGCGCCGATGCTGAAGACCGCCGGCACGACCATCGCCGCCACCGCCAGCACCATCATGGTGGCATTGACGCTGGCTGTCTCGGCATCGAACCGCTGCTTGCCGTTCTTGATCCCGCCGATCAAGAGCGACGCTCCGAGCACCACCAGGATATTGCCGATGATGGAGCCGGCGATACTGGCCTTGACCACCTCCAGCAATCCCTCTCGCAGCGCCACGATCGTGATGATCAGTTCGGCCGCATTCCCCAGCGTGGCGTTCAGCAGCGCACCCAATCGCGGGCCGGTGTAGACCGCTACCTCCTCGGTGGCCCGGCCCAGGATCGCTGCCAGTGGAATCATCGCCAGCGCCGAGGTCACAAAGACCGCCGAGTGCCCACCTGTTCCACTGAACTCCAAGAAGAGCGCCACCGGCACCAGCGCAACCAGCGCATACAACACCTTCATCACCATCGGACGGCCCCCAACCTACGTCATGCGTACGTATAGGTAATAGTTGGAGGAATGCTATCAACTCG
>CAYNTE010000224.1:0-3612 GCA_964399615.1 uncultured Thermomicrobiales bacterium | reverse complement strand
GCATCACCGGCGCCAGCGTCATAGAGTTGCTGCCAGTAGAGCAGCTCGTCCATCGCCCGGGCGCTGTTCTCCGTCGTCGTTGCCATCGGTGCGGAGAGAATGACGATATTGGGATCGACCGCCCTGGCACGCTGAGCAGCAACTTTCAAGAGTTCTGCATAGCCTGTGGGATCAATCTCACCGCCCCATTCCGCCGCAAGGTTCGGCTCGTTCCAGATCTGGATGAACTGGATTCTGCCTTTGAAATGCTCGACGAAGGTCGCGATGAAGTCGCCGAACGTATCCAGGTTGGTAGGGGGATGCGACGCCGTAGTCCCGGCTGGACGTGCCCACCCCGGCGTCTGGTCGATGCGCGCAATCACGCGCAGGCCATGTTCAGCAGCAAGCTCGACGATGCGATCGTACTTCGCCCAGGTGCTCTGCTGATATTTTGCGTCCCAGAATACGTCATCTTGAGGTTCGATCTCTTGCCACGCAAAGTGGTCCTTGATCCAGCCAGCGCCCAGTTCTGCCGCCATCTCGACCGTTCGCTCACGCTTCCAGTCTTCCACTTCGCGCGAGAGAAAGGTGTTGACGCCAATAGGGTGGACGTTGGTCAGCGGCGCATCAACCTTCTCGACCGGCAACTCCTTGGAAGCCACTGACTCCCAGGGTTCTAGACGTGCCAGAGACCAAGCCGTCGCCAAAATCGCAATGATCGCAATCAGCCGTAATCCAGATTGCGTCCATAGAGCGAGTTGGCTGGGAAGATCCTGACGAGGCATTCGTCTCCACATCTCGGGAACTGATCGAAACGAGACTACCGGCAGCTGATTATAGCGATGATTTAGACGTCTCTCTGATTGTTTGCCTGCCGCAACGCCACGCTCCCGGGTGTATCTGGCGTTACTCAGCGGGACCACGGGAATCGGTAAACTAGAGTGCGCTAATGCCTTCGTGCGTAGGAGTCTGCTGGTGATCCGTCGTTTTCGATTCACAGAATTCCAGCTGCTGGTTCTCCCAACCGCCATGACGGTTGTCGGGCTCTTGACGATCTACCTCGCGTCGACGGGAGATCTGGAATGGGACTGGCGCGACATCTGGGTCTCGCTCGCCTATACGGGTGCCGTTTTTCTAATCTCACTTTGGTTCAGTGCGACCAACTTCCGTGGCGATCAGACGCTTTTCCCGATCGTTGTCGCACTCGCAGGTCTTGGCTTGCTCGTCATTCAGCGTCTACAGCCGGTATTAGAGCAGCGCGGGCCTGGCTACGCACTACTCGTCGAGCGCCAGCTCATCTACCTTGGCATCGGCTTGCTGTTGTTGATGGCTACGGTCACCATCGTCCGTCGCATCGATTGGTTGCGACGCTATAAGTACACCTGGGCCTTCGCGGCGATAGGACTCATGGTGCTGACCATGGTCTTCGGTGTCGAAGAGAATGGTGCGAGGCTCTGGCTCGATGTTGGGCCGGTTACGGTTCAGCCGTCCGAGATTGCCAAGGTTGCATTGGTCATATTTCTCGCTGGTTTTCTGGCAGAGAATCAGGAGCTCATCGTTTCCTCCATGCGCGTCGGGCCGTTCAAACTTCCCCCTATTCCCTATCTCATGCCGCTTGTATTGATGTGGATGTTCTCGCTGCTGGTCGTGGTTGCTCAGAATGATCTTGGTACGGCGCTGTTGTTTTTCTCCGTCTTTCTCGCGATGTTGTACATGGCAAGCGGCCGTCTGAGCTACGTGATCGGCGGCCTGGTTGCTTTTGGTATCGGCAATTACATCGCTTATCAGATGTTCGACCGTGTCGCGCTGCGCGTGGAGATGTGGCTCAATCCTTGGGCCGACCCCTTGGTGGCGGGCTACCAGCCAGTGCAATCCCAATATGCGCTCGCCAGTGGTGGCCTCTTCGGCTCAGGGCTCGCGTTCGGCCAGCCAGGCTACATTCCTGAGGTTCACAGTGACTTTGTCTTCGCAGCGATTGGCGAAGAGCTCGGGCTATTCGGCACTGTCGCCGTCTTGCTGCTCTTCATGCTCCTGATCTTTCGCGGCTACCACATCGCTATGGAGGCGGATGATGCTTTCGGTAGGTATCTCGCAGCCGGGTTGACGACGGTTCTCGCGGTCCAGACGCTGGTCATCGTCGGCGGCACGCTACGCCTCATGCCGTTAACCGGCATCACGTTGCCGTTTATTAGCGCAGGCGGCAGCTCACTGTTGACCAACTTCGTCATCATTGGGCTCTTGTTACGCATATCAGACTTGAGGCGTGCCCGATGATTCGCTGGATGTTTCGCGCATTCCTCACCATCACCGCCGCCACGCTGATTGGCGTTGGGCTGTGGGAGGCGGAGACCTGGTCGTACGAACGCTGGATGGCCGCGCTGGGCATTGCTGGCGCGCTGCTGACGATCAGCTGGTTCCCAACCACGTCAAAGGCGATGCCAATCTTCAACCGAACACTCCTTCGCTGGTCTACGATACTCGCTGTCGTGTTTCTGCTCGTAACCGTCCAGCTTGTGCGCATTCAGATCGTGGAAGGTGAGGACATCGCGACGCGAACGACCATAGCTCCCAATGGCGAGATTTCTCAGAATCCTCGCCGGTCGACAGCAAACGAGGATGTCCATCGAGGTTCGATCCTGGCCCGCAACGGTGATGTGCTGGCCGAGAGCGTCCAAAACGAGCATGGCGACTACGAGCGCGTCTATCATGATCTGAGCGCTGCCAATGTCTTGGGCTACTACTCTCCGCTCTTGTATGGCGTTACAGGCATTGAGAGTGCCTTTAATGACTACTTGATTGGGCAGGAGGGGGGCAACCCGCTTGAGGAGTGGCTCGATGAATTGCTCCACCGTGATCGTCGTGGCTACGACGTCAAGCTCACGCTCGATGATCAGCTTCAGCGTCAGGCCGTCGAATTGCTGGCAGATCGCCCGGGTGGTGTCGTGCTGATGGAGGCGCATAGTGGAGATGTCCTGGCGATGGCCAGCACGCCTGGATTTGATCCAAATCTGCTATCGATTGAACCTGGCGCGACGTCGGATGCCGAGCTTGAGGCCGCAACATCGGCCTGGGATGCGCTAGCCGCTAACCCTAACGCTCCCTTGCTCCTCCGTCCGACGCAAGGGCTCTACGTGCCAGGCTCGACCTTCAAAATGGTGACGGCCTCGACCGCGCTGGATACTGGCAATTCGACGATCGATTCGATCTTCCGCGACGATGGTGCGCTGGTCGTCGATGGCCGTGTGATCCTCGGTCTGAACCGGCCCGATGAGTCGAAGATCGACTGGACGCTGCCAGAGTCGTTTGCCTATTCATTGAACGTTGTCTTTGCCCAGATTGGCCTGAGTCTGGGACCGGAGACACTCTGGGGATATGCCGGACGATTTGGATTTGGAGAACCAATCCCCTTTGCTCTACCAGTCGAAGCCAGCCAGCTCGCTACGAGTCGTGAAGCACTCCAGGAACGGACATTGCTCGCTGATACGGGCTTCGGACAGGGCCAGCTCCTTGTTACGCCTCTGCAAATGGCTATGATCACTGCGGCCATCGCAAATGATGGCGAGATGATGCAACCTCGAATCGCGACCGAGGTCATAGACGGGGACGGTGAGGTGATCGAGCGATTTGGCGAAG
>CAYNTE010000223.1:0-3634 GCA_964399615.1 uncultured Thermomicrobiales bacterium | reverse complement strand
TTGATCCAGGAGTTCGCGCCGGACGAGAAGTCATCGTCGGCGATCGTCTCGTAGTCGCAGACGTCACCGTCGCTGTTCATGTCCGCGGAATTGCCCTGCCCAATGAAGCAGTCATCAAACTGGCCACCGTCGAGGAATCCGAGCGTCATCAGGCCCATCACCACGACCGGTGCGCCTTCGCCCTCGGCAATGCCCAGTTGGGCCGCGCTAAACGTCTTCGAGGCGCTGCCTTCGAGGTTGAAGACGCCGATCGGCTCCCAGCCATTCAGGCCGCCGAGCCCCTCGGTGCCGATGCCGCGATAGGCCACCAGCTGTGCTTCCAGCGGAACCAGATTCTGGATCGTAATCGACGTGTCTGCTGGGCCGAGCCCCGTCGACGTATCCTCATTCGCAACCCAAGGGAAGTAGACGCCTGCGCCGCCAAAGAACGGCACGATCGCATCGACCAGGTCGCCTGGACTGTCAATCGGCGGGAATTGCTCGCCTTGCGCTGAGACGCTCATCGTCCCAAACGCGCCGACCAGCAAACTCACCACCAGGCTCGCTGCCCCCAGAATGCGCAGTAATCGCGCAGGTCTCTTCACACCTATCTCCTCTCGCGGACTTGCACACCCTGTGTGAGGCAAATCCCCATCGCGCGCCGGATCGTTCCGCGCGCTCCGTCTGCGATGGCTTGCCAAATGACATTGACCACCCGCAAGCTTGACCCCTTGTCAACCAAGCAGCGGCTGGCTATGTTTCGGCACGCGCCAACACCTTGCCATTATTATAGGTGAGAACGTGCACCATCGACTCATCTATAGTAATTGACATTCCAACGTCCGAGAGCGACCAGCAATCACGACCTGCCGCAAACAAAAAAAGACCCCGAGGATTGCTCCCCGGAGTCTTCTCCTGCCAGATCACTGCCCTCAGGCGGGGGGCGAGTGCGGTCAGCTTTCGTCTATCGAATCGGGACGTACGAGCGGTAGAAGCCAGCGATGTTATAGCCATTCCAAACCGCCGAGCCATCGAACTGCACCTGATAGTCGACCTGTGTCGAGACTACCCCGACAAAGCCGCAGAGTGCGCTCATTCCTTGCAGCGATGCATCGCTCGAGGTCTGGCGGATGCTATATTGGTAGCACGAGTCCACAAAGGCTGCGCCGAGGAAGCCGGTTGGCAGTTGCTCATCGAGCATCGAGTAGACGAACGTCATCGAGTTCTTGTTGATGACGACGTTTATGTCATTGCCGACCACGTCGCCAGATGAGTTGATCCAGGTAACGGTCGCCATGGTCGACTCATCGTCCGGGTTGAAGATCTGGATTCCGCTGGTCGCGCCCATACCGGTGTTCGGGTTGCCCTTCTGGATCAACGGCACCGTCTGGAACGCGTTCACGTTCGCGGTCGCCGAGTAGCTCAGCGCCTGGAAGATGTTCGCATCCTCGGAACTGGTCGACTCCGGGTACTTCGTTGCGTCGATAGCCGCCGCGACGGGGTACTCCGAGAGGATGACCGCCGCGCCAATCTCGCCAGCGTTGGAGTTCGGGTCCGTCACCGGGTCCTGGTCGTTGTTGTCTTGCGGGGCCTGCGACGGATCGTAGAAGTACGTCATGCCCTTAGCGTGGATCTCGCGCGTCTGCGTTGCCACACCGTTCGGGCCGTAGTACTGGATCGTTACGTCATTATCCTGATCGGCCAGGTTGGCGACGTTGATGCCGGTGTTCCAGCCGAAGAAGTCCTTGCGCACGTCTGGCGCAAAGAGCACGTAGGAGTCGCCGCCCTCATTTTCCCCGTATATCTCACGCTCGATGAACGAGTTGCTGGCGGTGTTCGTCAGCCACATGTGATAGCCAGGCTTGACACGATCGACCATCGCGAAGATCGGCGCGTCGGCCGAGATGTGGACCGATCCGATCCAGCCCGCCGGCACCACCGACGAGACATCGATCGCCACGGTCTGGCCGGCGTTGACCAGGAAGTCGCGCACGATGCTCTGGTTCAACTCGCCTGCAGCGTCATCATAAGGATAGAAGGTGACGTTGACGCCAGCGGCGCCGATCGTGCCGCCGTCGTCACCGAAGTTGGCGATGCGGATGATCGAGTTCCAGGCGCCACCGGGGCCACTGTTCGTCTGGACAATCGGCAGATACCAGCCGTTGTAGATCTCGGCGTCGGTGTTGCCGACCTCGTACAGCTCCTCACCGGCCAGACCGTTGTAGCCGGAGACCGCCGAATCAGCATCGCTGGTGTAGGGCAGATTCTCGCCGTCGACTGTCTGCTTCGCCACACCCGCGAGCGGGGCACTCTGCACAATCACCGAGCCAAGACCCGCCGCCTCGCCTTCGCTAAACGTGCAGTTGCTTGGGTCATCATCGAGGTTCGCGCCGCCTGGTGAATCCGGAGTATGGATCGTCGGGCCAACTCCATCGTCCCAGTCGACGTAGAGGCAGTCGCCATCTTCCCAGGACACCGCCGTCTCTGTCCCGGGGTTGAGCCAGGAGTTCGAACCGCTCAAGAAGTCATCGTCGGCGACCGTCTCATAATCGCAGAGGTCACCATCATCGTTGGCGTTAATTGAAGGGTCATTGATCATACTGTTGAACTGCTGTTGTGCAGCGAAAAATGCGTCGGAGTCATCGCCAAAGTCTTCTGGCTCCGGCCCGGTGCAAGCGAACATACCGAACTGCTGAATCATCAGGCCAAAGAACGCCACCGGCGCGCCATCGCCCTCGGCAATGCCGAGCTGGCCCGCGTTGAACGTCTTCGAAGCATAGGGCTCAAGCACGAACGGGTTGATCAGCTCCCAGCCGTTATCGCCCGGCAGGCTATCCGACCCGATGCCGCGGAACGCCCCGACGATCACCTGGAAATACCAGATATTCTGGAGTGTTACCGATGTGTCAGCTGGACCGAGACCCGCCGACGTATCGTCGTTGGCCACCCACGGGAAGAAGACCCCGTACTCGCCAGCCACCGCCTGGATTTCATCATCCTGTGCCGCCACGCTTGCTGTCCCAAGCGCCCCCACCAGCAGGCTCATCAGCAAGCTGGCAACACCCAGGACACGAATAGATCGCGAAGGTCGCTTCAAAACCACCACTCCTCTCGCATCCGCTCACCCTGTTCGAGCGAATCCCCGATACCGCCGGAGACCCGGCAGCCATAACCCACTAGAGCGCAATTCCGCTAGCCCAGCACTGAATCAGATCGTCGCGAGCCAAGATATTGTACGAGATCACCAATTCAGCGTCGCCGGTGCAGTGCAGAATCTCGTCACCGACCGTCTGCTTCACCCTGAACCCCTCAGCACGACCAACCGTCCACCACCGCCGGGCCGACCATGTGGTAGGGACAGGGCCTGCCCCCGCAGCAACAGCCCGCGAGAGCAACAAACCATGGAAACGCGTTGTCGATAGTATAGCCATGAACAAACCCCCACGACCAGCCCGAGCACCCGGGCCGAACCGAGAGGGATCGCTCCGAGAATAGTCTACAGTTCTCATCGTCCCCATCCAGAAGACCCCGTCCCCCTGTCATCCTGAGCCTGTCGAAGGATCTCTCAGGGGATCGTGAAGTGGAAGGGACGATGGCATAGGTTGTCAGCCCAGGTGAGAGATCCTTCGACTCCGCTGCGCTTCGCTCAGGATGA
>CAYNTE010000222.1:1907-3714 GCA_964399615.1 uncultured Thermomicrobiales bacterium | reverse complement strand
CTTCCCAATTAAGAGAACACCATGTACAATCCATGCAGAGAACGGGAAATACACCAAAATGAAAGGATGCAACCCATGCGACGGTTTCGGGTGCTCGTCGTCATGACACTGCTTGCCAGTCTCGGTATCGGCCTGGGCTTCACTCCCCAGTCCACCCTCGCCGCCGACATCACTGTCGGCCAAAATGGCTACACCTGTGACTATGCTGGTCTCGCCGCCGCCATCAACGATGCAATCCCCATCGACACCATCAAATTCGATTGTCCCAGTCCCTACACCATCACCTTCACCGGTCAGATCCAGATCGCCAAGAACGTCACCATCGACGGATCCAACGACGGCAACCCCATCACCCTCGACGGCAACCACGCCACACGCTTCTTCTACGTCACCGCAGGCAAACTCACCCTCCAGCACATCACCCTGAAGAATGGGAAGACTGATCAAGGCGCGCTACGCGTTTATGAAGACGGAGCCACGGAGATCACCGATGTCATCTTCGACTCCAACATAGCAACCAGTCGCGGTGGTGCGATCTACAATGAGGGTACGGTTACTATCACCCAAAGCGTCTTTAGCAATAATGAGTCTGTCGATCTCAATGTTGACTTCGATAGTGGCTATCTTCGTGGAGGTGCGATCTATAACACAGGTTCGCTCAATGTCAGTTTCAGTACATTCACCGCAAATCGAGCAAACTTCTGGGGCAGCGCAATCACCAATTTCGGCGATGCCTTGATCTACCAAAGCACCTTCGACGGCAACCAGGGCGAAAAGAGTGCAGCGGCACTTGGGACGGTAAATGGCAATACCATTGTCTCTCAGTGCATCTTTGTCAATAATCTATCGCACTATGCTGGTGGGGCAATCGCCATTTCGGACAATATAGTCATATTCCAGAGTAGCTTCATAAACAACCATGCTGACTACAGTGGTGGGGCGTTGGAGGTAACTCAGGGATCGGCAGAGATATACAGCTCCACCTTTACTGGCAATACTGCCCTCTATGGATCATCGATCTTCATAGCTAACTTATTGGATCCCAGCCTTAAAATTGCATGGTCCACCATCATCCAGCCCGATAACGCATCTCCATCTCTCTATCTCCAGAAAGAACTCACCCTCGAAGGCGTCATCCTCGGCGGCGATGGCGACCATTGTGACGTCGCGTTAGATCGCATCGACGATAGTTACACCCTCTCCAACGACGCCAGTTGCAACCTCGAGGGCGTCGGCTCCCACCAAAACGTCACTAACCTCGGCCTCGGTCCCCTCACTACCGCCACCATCAACGGCGTCGAGCAGTCCTTTTATCCTCTCCTCAGCTCAAGCCCAGCCATCGATGGCAGCCGCACCACCGCCTGCCCATCAGCCGATCCCAGTGAAAACCTCGATCAGATCGGCAACCCACGTCCCCAAAGCACCACCTGCGACATCGGTGCCATCGAGTCCCCCTACACCGGCCCCCAAACCCTCTGCGCCAACCGCTGGAACGGGTCCCTCCACTACGCCACGGAATGCAACCGTAGCTCCACCCCCGCCCTCTTCTCAGCCGATGGCTACCTCGACCTCTGCGTCAACCGCTGGAACAGCGCCACCCGCATGAGCGACCGCTGCAGTCGCAGCGAATACCACCTCAGCGTCGCCGCCACCCAATCCATCCCTATCTGCATCAACCGCTGGAACTCCACCATCCGCGCCACCGACCGCTGCACCCGCTCCGAACACCAAACCTGGCTCTAGTTCCCCCCGTCCCAGTCCGATCCCCCTTCTCCCCTTGTGGGAGAAGGGGCTAGGGGATGAGGGG
>CAYNTE010000222.1:0-1807 GCA_964399615.1 uncultured Thermomicrobiales bacterium | reverse complement strand
CCTCACCCTCCCCGCGCCACGCGCGGCCGCCAGTCCACCTTGTCCAGCTCCGCGATCAGCATCAACGACACCAGCACATCATCGTGAGTCCTCGCGTCCTCAACACCCCAACGTATCAACCGTCCCGGCCCACGCAACACCGTATAGCGACACTCCCGCAACTGCCGCCAGCAGAAATCACTCAGTCGCATCTGGATCGCATCATATTCCCCCAGCGCCGGATCAAGCATCTTCACCCTGCCCCCATCCAGCAATCCCAGAAAGTCCCACGCCAGCCCGCTCTTGCTCTTGCTGCTGAAGACGAATGGACGAACCACCCGCTCCCCAAGCTCCGCCCGCAAAAAGCTCGCCAAACCCACACCCAGCCCCGTAGCATCGATCACCACCCGCTTTGCCTTCCAGACATCCCGCGCCAGCCGTGCCACATCCTCCCGCAGCCTGCTGTGCAACGTCCCCGTCCAGGCATAGCGCCAGACCACCTCGTAGCGCGGCAGCACATCCCCCGTCGACACCCGCACCACCGTCGCCACCGTCCAGTCACGCTGCGGATCCCGACGCCGCAACGCCTCCCCCTCAAGGCCATCCTCAACCTCACCACCCACATCAACCGTCAACGCATACGACACCCCCGGCCCATCATCGGCCCGCGGCCCCGGCATCGCCGGAAAATCTCCCCGTAACATCTCCAGCCGCTCCCGCGAGAACAACTTCCCCTCGCCATCCAGCTCCTCAAGCTCATACTCCGTCCGGATGAACGGGTGATGCTCCCCATACTCGGCAATCTGCCGCTGCACATACGCCCCATACTCCGGCAACTCCGCCGCCACCTCCCGCCAATCCACCTTGAACACCCGCTTCCGGCCGTCCTCCCTCTCCAACTCCGCCAGCCTCGTCAACTTCTGCGCCAGCAACGTATCACTCGTCCACGCCGTCCCCAGAAACAACGTCGTCGCATTCCCGCTCGCCCCCATCGGCGCAAACACTGCCTCCCAGACATCCGGCCGGATCCCCTGCGCCTCGTTCGCCACCAACAGCAAACTCGCCGTGTTCCCCCGGCTATTCGCATACGGCGCAGCCGAGAGAAAATGCACCCGCGCCTTGCCCAGCTCGATAATCCTGCCTTCACGCACCCGTGCAGCCCCTCGCGTCAATGGACCACTCAACCGCTCCAGCAGCCGGTCCCGCGCAATCGCGCCCTGCGGCTGCAGCGAAGGCATCGCCACCACCACACTCCCACCATGCAGCCGGTAGCGACTCAGCAGAAACGCCAGCACCTGCGCCAACGCCTCGTCCTTCCCCGCTTGCCGGCTAAACATCCCCACAAACTGCTCCCCAGCCCCCGTCATCACACTCGCACAGACCGCCCGCGCCAGCCGCACCTGATACCCCCGCATCCCGTGCCCCGGCATCGTCACCTCGCTAAACAGCCCCACATCCTCATGCACCCGTCGCAATCCAGCTCGCATCCCCACATCACTACCCATCTTCATCTTCACCCTCATCCCCACTTCCCAACCAAAAGCCCACACACCACTCGCAGAAACATGCCGACCGACCCCGATCAAGCCAGCGATCCCACCCAGACCACACACCAAGCGAAGAGACGCGCCGCTGGCGCGTCCCAATGCAAACCCCCTCAACGTGTAACTGAAAGACCCCGCCACCTGTCATCCAGAGCGCAGCACAGCAGAGTCGAAGGATCTCTCGGGAGATCCGACACCGCCTGCCACCGTCCCCGTCACACGACCACATCCAATGTCATCCTGAGCCCTTCGACTGCGCTCAGGACAGGCTCCGCGCAGCGGAG
>CAYNTE010000221.1:0-3754 GCA_964399615.1 uncultured Thermomicrobiales bacterium | reverse complement strand
GGTGTCGGCGCGCTGATCGGGTCACTTGGTATCGCGACCTATAGCGATTTCAACCGGCGTGGCCTCTTGCAGTTGCTGCTTGGAATTATCTTTGGGGTAGCACTGGCGATCTTCGCATTCAGCCAGTCGATCTCGATCGGGCTGATTGTGCTGCCGGTCGTTGGTGGCGCGTCGGCGGCCTACATGGCCCTAAACATGTCGATCGTCATGGATTACGCCGACCGGTCGTATCTGGGGCGGGTGATGAGCGTCAACATGATCACCTTCTCGCTGATGCCACTCTCGGTCGTGCCGACAGGTGCGCTGATCGATATCTTCGGCCCGCCGCTCGTTATCGGGATTAGTGGTTTGTGCCTGGTCGGCGTCATGATTCTCTATCTCGTCGTTCACCCAACACACCGCCGGGTCGCCTGAGCCGTAAGGCGTAGTATGCTGCGTTCACGAACGCGGAGGGCTGCGCGAAAGGGGCCAGGCAGTGGCGCTTGTATCGGAGCAGGTGCTCAACGGGTTGAGCGAACAGTTGACGTCTGGCGATTGTGCCGGGCTCTGGATCATCTTTCACGATTACAATGCAAGGTCGTGCGCGAAGTGGATCCCGGCTGCGGCGATCCCTGAGACGGTCCCGCGGGGTGGGGTCTTCGCGCGCGCCAACCTGAATTTCACCATCGACGACCAGCAGGTGCCGGAGCCAACCTTCGGTGCGGATACTGGGGACTTCTTTGCTGTGCCAGATCCGGCGACGCTGGCCCCGGTTCCCTACCGCCCGGGGATCTGGCGCGTCTATAGCTACCTGATGACTGAGGATGGCGAGCTGTGGGATGGTTGTGCGCGCGGACGCCTACAACTGATGATCGACCGGCTGGCTGAGCACGGGCTGACGGCACAGGTGGCGTTTGAGCCGGAGGTGACGCTCTACCGCGCCACGGAGTCCGGACCGGAACCCGCGGATGCTCACCCGATGTACAGCGTGGCTCGCATCGACAATCAATCAGATCTCCTATTGAAAGTGCAATCAACCCTGGCTGCGCAAGGCGTGGACGTGGTGCAGATTGGCTCGGAGTACGGCCTCGGTCAAGTGGAAATCAACTTGCGCCACCAGGCGCCTATGAAGGCGGCCGATGACCTGTTGACCTTCAAGGAGACTATGCGAGCGCTGGCGCGTGACGCGGGCCTGCAGGCGGTCTTTATGCCGAAGGTCGATGCGGGATCGGCTGGCAACGGTGTCCACGTCCATATCTCACTCTGGAACGACGGGACCGAAGACAGCCCTGCGACGGAGGCGATGCCGTTTGCGATCGGCGGCGTTCTGAAGCACGCTGCGGCACTCTGCGCGATCTCTGCGCCGACTGTCAACTCATACAAGCGACTTCAACCTGCCAGCTGGGCACCAGCGCACGTCGCGTATGCCCACGAGAATCGAGCGGCACTCGTGCGCATTCCAGGTGCGAGCCGGCCACGGCTTGAATTTCGGGCGGGCGATCATACCGCCAATCCCTATCTGCAATTGATCGGGCTCTTCGCGGCGATTCTCGACGGCATCGAGCAGCAGGTCGATCCTGGCGCTCCTTCTATGGGCGATATCGGCCACATGTCTGAAGACGAGCTAGTGGCCCAACAGATCGAGATGCTGCCGCGCAGCGTCGGCGAGGCGTTCAACGCGCTGGAGCACGACCAAGTGATCCTCGAAGCGCTCGGGCCGGTCTGCGGCCCCGAGTTCATGCGGGTAAAGCGCTTCGAGCTGGCGCGATATCAACAGCATGTTTCCGATTGGGAGCGGAGTGTCTATTTTGACCGGGTCTGATGCACTGCGGCAATCCATTCAGCAGGTACCGTTTATCGACCACCACGTCCACCAGCCGAACCGTGGCCACGAGCTGACGACGCAACAATTCCGGCGCACCTGGACAGAGTCATCGAGCGAGCGTGTCCTCAGACGCGGCGTGCCCGATGCGCTCGCCTATCGCATGATGGTGCGCCAGCTTGCGGGTCTTCTTGATGTCGAGCCAGATGAGGGTCGAGTCATCGCTGCGCGCAATGCTATTGATGTTCGGACCTATCACGCGATGCTGGCGGACGATGCCAACCTCGGGATGTGTCTTGTGGATCATCTGTTTGATCGCGACCACACCATTGCGCTCGATGAATGGCCGGATCTGATAGGTCGCGAAGTGCGCGAGATTTTGCGGCTGGAGACATTTATCGAGGATCGATCTCAGGACTGCGAGTCACTGGATGACGCGCTCGACGCACTGGCGCGGGAGATCTCAGAGCGTGCAGGGACGAAGCTGGTCGGACTCAAGAGCATCGCTGGGTATCGCGGCGGTCTACGCATCTCCCGTCCCACGCAACGTACCGAACGCCAAGCGCGTGATGCGTTCAAGCGGCTATCCGTGTCGCACCGGCCGCGACTGGAGGAGTCAGCGCTCAAGGATGTCGTGCTCTGGCGGGCGTTCGAGCTGGCGGCGGAACATGGCCTGCCGGTGCAATTTCACGTTGCCCTGGGCGATGAGGACATCATCCTTGCAGAGAACGACCCGGCGTTGCTGCGGAATCTGCTCGAGGAGCCAGCGTTCGAGCGCGTGCCAGTCGTCCTGTTGCATTGCTATCCGTTCCACCGGCACGCGGGCTACCTGGCGAGTCTCTATGCCAACGTCTACGTCGACCTTGGGTTGACGATCCCGCTGGTTGGCCCTGGTGCTGCCCGGATCGTGGCGGAGGCACTGGAAATGACGCCGCTGGGGCAGTTGCTTGCTTCGAGCGATGGTCACGGCACGCCTGAGTTTCAATGGTTTGCAATCCGACTCTGGCGCTCGGCGCTCCACGATGTGATGGCGCAGATGGTCGAATGTGGAGCCCTCGATTGGGATGAAGCTGAAACGGCAGCCGAAGGCATCCTCGGCGGCACATCCTGCGCAATCTATTCGCTGACTGTTTAGCGCCGTTGAGCGAGTTATCCGACGCTCTTGGTGAAGCGCTCAATTGCCTCGGTCAGCTCTGCGGCAGCGGCTTCCTTGTCGTCCGCCTGCAGAACACAGCCGTTGATGTGATCCTCTAACACGACGAGTCCGATAGATCGTGCGGCCGCGATGATCGACGAGAGCTGCGTCAGAATATCGACACAGTACTTATCTTCGTCCACCATGCGTTGCACACCCCGGACCTGGCCCTCCATGCGGCGGAGTCGAGCCTGAATGCGCGCCTTGTCGCGATCGTAGGAGGCTGGTGCTTTGTGCTTCGTCACGGGGAGCCGGGCTACGTTGTCTGACATGTGATGATGGCTTTCTAAATATTCCCGAAGTTGCGGGCACTTCGCGCACGTTTTCGCACCGTAATGATACCGCGTCGTATCAGGCCAGCGTCGCCGTCCGGCACTGCCTCTTGTCTGGTAGTCACATGTGCTGTTAGAATGTCCGTATATTACGTACGTACGGTTAGTACGTAGGTGCGTTGTCCTATGGGACCAACCGAAATCGATTCAGCGAGGCAGGAGCATACCGATGGCGCGCCATACACCGCTTTCACCCAAGTCGACGAAGAGAAGGGCGGCTACCTCGGGCTTGCGAGGACTCTGGGCAGGGCGCAGCAATGTCATCCTCGCGGTCGGGCTGGCCGCGGCAATCTCTGTTGGCGGCACACTGGCGGCGTTCGCCGGAACGATCAACTACACGATCGTCTGGGGTGACACGCTCAGCCAGATAGCTCAGCAGCACGACACGACTGTCGATGATTTGGCTGATATCAACGGGATTGCCAA
>CAYNTE010000220.1:0-3795 GCA_964399615.1 uncultured Thermomicrobiales bacterium | reverse complement strand
AGGTGGAAGAGAAGAACCTCCCAATTTCTCGACAGTCCATCTCTTAGCGCGCATGAGACGTCACTCAACGATTCGCCGAAGGATCTCTCCTGAAGAACGTGAATGCAGATCCACGATAGCCTCGCCCCCAACCATCCTTGGGTGCCGCTGCATTCCGGACGGGCAATTCTGTCAAAACCGGGCGCATATTGTACGATCTGTTGATTGGATTGCCACCAGCAACAAGATCATGTGGCCCGTTGCCTCGCTGAGAGGCAGCGCTACCGCTGCATAAACAACACGAAGGGGCCGCTTGAAATGCGACACGTTTGGGGCGCTCTGCTGATTTTCGTGCTCATTGTGGCGGGACTCGCCCCGCTACCTGCCACCGCCCAGACTGGCGGTGAGGTTGTCGCTTGGGGGCAAGACTCCTTTGGCCAGTTGGGCGTACCGTCAGGTTTAACGAACGTAGTGGCTGTCGCTGGGGGTGAATACCATACCCTGGCGCTCAAAGATGACGGCACGGTCGCTGCCTGGGGCTATAACGGCTTTGGTCAGTCAACAGTGCCAACTGAGCTTACCGATCCCGATACAGCTCACGTCGTAGACATTGCTGCAGCACTGGACCACTCGTTAGCACTCAAGAGCGATGGCACCGTTGCCGGCTGGGCTTCAATGGCGATGGCCAGGCGACAGCGCCGGCTGGTTTGACGAATGCCATTACTGTTGCGGCAGGTGATCGCCACTCGATCGCCCTCACGTCCGACGGCACTATCGTTGGCTGGGGCTATAACGGGCATGGCCAAATAACACCGCCAGCAGGACTGACCGATGTTGTGGCAATCGATGCTTGCGGGAATTACAATCTGGCGCTCAATTCTGATGGCACGGTCGTGGCCTGGGGAAGTAACACCACCGGCCAGACGGATGTCCCGGTGGGCCTGACCAATGTAGTGGCGATTGCAGCTGGCAGATTCCACGCCCTGGCGCTCAAGAGTGATGGCACCGTTGTCGGCTGGGGCCTGAACGCCAATGGTCAGGCGACAGCGCCGGCGGGGTTGACGAATGTCATTGCTATTGCGGCAGGCAGCTCTCACAGCCTGGTGCTCAAGTCCGATGGCACGGTCGTCGCCTGGGGGTATAACTTCTCGGGTCAGGCAAATGTGCCGTCTGGGTTGAGCAATGTCATCGCCATCACTGCAGGCTCAAATCATTCCGTCGCGGCCTACAGCACACTCACAAACAGCGCCCCGACGGCGCTCAACTTGAACCCCAGCACGGTGGCTGAGAATAGCCCGGTCGGGACCACCGTCGGTAGCTTCATGACGGCCGACCCCGACACCACCGACGAGCACACCTACGAGCTAGTGACCGGCACTGGCGATGCTGATAATGCCGCCTTCATCATCAGCAACAGCACCCTGCAGACCAATGCAACGTTCGATTTCGAGACCAAGAGCACCTACAGCATCCGCGTGCGCACCACCGACAGTGGCGGGCTGACCTTTGAGCAACCGATCAGTATTTTCGCCACCGATGTCAACGAAGCGCCGGTCGCGGTTGATGATACTTATGTCACTGCCGAGGACACCCCATGGGCCGTGATCGAGCCTGGTGTGCTGATCAACGATAGCGATCCTGAGGGTAATGCACTCATCGCCGCGCTCCTGGATGGTCCGGATCATGGCATATTGATGTTCGGTAACGATGGCTCATTCACCTACACGCCGAATGCCAATTACAGCGGACCTGACAGCTTTTCCTATGTCGCAAGCGACGGCACGGTATCGTCAAACGTCGCGTTCGTCTCGTTGACCGTCAATCCCGTCAACGATCCATCAACAGTCGACGCTGGCGGACCGTACACCGTCAACGAGGGCGGTTCCGTGGCGGTTAGCGCAACGGCGCAAGACATCGATTCCGGACCGCTGACCTTCGATTGGGATCTTGACGACAATGGCAGCTTCGAGACAGCCGGGCAGGCCGTGGTCTTCTCGGCCGCGGGGATCGACGGTCCATCCACACGCACCATCACGGTTCGTGTCACCGATAGCGACAACCAAACAGCGACCGACACCGCGTCGGTGGCCATCGCCAACGTTGCCCCAACCGTCACCCTCTTCGCTCCGTTCAACGCCATGACTGGCCAGCTCATCCCGCTCGGCGTCGATGCCAGCGACCCTGGCCCGGATACCCTGACGACGACCTTCAACTGTGGCGAAGGGACACTGATCGGCGATCATCAGTGCCTGTTTTCCCAGGGTGGCGACTATCAGGTGAGCGTCTCAGTGGATGATGGAGATGGTGGATCGGTGATAAGACAACAGATCATCCGCATCTACGACTACGAGTCGTTCTGCGTCGGCAAGTGGAGTGGCGCACTGCGGATGGCTGCCCGTGGTGACTGCAATCGATCTGAGACGCTGATCGAGCTGCCGCTCCCGCAGTATGCCTCACTCTCACTGTGCGTCAACACATGGAGTGGATACACGCGGATGAGCGAAGAGTGCGGGCGCTCCGAACGACTCGTCTCAACCCACGGCCAAGACACGATCGCCGTCTGCGTCAACCGGTGGACTGGTGCCTTGCGGATCAGTGAAAGTTGTAATCGGTCGGAAATCGCCGACTGGCTGTAGTCCGTACACGAGTTCACGTATAGGTTACATGCTTCCCGCCTTGCTAAGATAGCTCGGGAACAATGACCAACGTGAAGAGGGAGACTCTTCGACGTGAGCGGTGATCACTTTCCGTTGCCCGCGTCGAGGCCAGCTATCGACGATCGCTACGGTTCACCGGGCGCCATCGTTGGGCGCGACCACGAACAGGCACAGCTCAATGCACTCCTGCGCGAGACACACTCGGGTCACGGTCAGCTTGTGCTGGTCAGCGGAGAGGCAGGCATCGGGAAGACGGCTCTCGTCCGCGCTTTCACCTCCACAGTGAGCGCTGCGGACTGGCATGTACTAAGCGGGACATGCTACGACGCTGGCACGAATCCTCCCTATAGTCTCTGGCGTGAAGTGGCTCAAGCAGCCAGTCAGCATCCCGAGCTGCCCGATGTCTCACCGGTCCTGCAAGATCGCGAGCTGCTGTCACAGGCTCCAAATCCGGATGCCGTCGTCTCTGAGCTGGAATCCTGGCTGGTGGCGCTCCTCGGGCGCGGTCCTCTGCTGCTCATTCTCGAAGATCTGCATTGGGCCGACCATGAATCTCTCACCTTCTTGCGTCATTTCGCACGCCATGCCAGAGAGTGGCCGCTGCTGTTGATCGCGACCTATCGCGCTGATGAACTCAGCTTCCGCTCGACCCTCGATCAACTTCTGCCCCACCTCGTGCGTGAGTCAAACGCCCATCGCATCCACCTTGGACCCCTCTCGACCGCTGCCATGCAGGATCTCGTCGCGGTGCGCTATGCCTTGCCAGATGACGATACTGCTCGCTTGACAACCCATCTCGATGGCCGGAGTCAAGGTGTGCCGCTCTATCTGCTGGAGCTGTTGCGATCTCTCGAAGAGGAACAGCAGCTTCACTACGATCGGGCTGGCTGGACACTCAGCGAGATCGGCGGTGACCACGTTCCCGCGCTTGTGCGGCAGGTCATCGATGGTCGTGTCGCGCGCCTTGGTTCCGCTGTCCGGCGTGTGCTTGAACTTGGAGCGGTCATCGGACAGGAAGTCTCGCTCCTGCTTTGGCGGCGGGTGAGCGGCGTCAGAGACGATCTCTTTGATGAGGCGATCGAGCGTGCCCTGGAGACAAATCTGCTCGAAGTTGCGCCCTCTGGCTTGGATCTGCGCTTCAGCCACGCCCTCGTGCGCG
>CAYNTE010000219.1:0-3801 GCA_964399615.1 uncultured Thermomicrobiales bacterium | reverse complement strand
GATGGCAGGCGGTGTTACATCTACGGAACGATTTCCCCTAACCGATCCCCGGTCACCGGCTCCCGGTTCCCGATCTCCCCGACTCCCCTAATCCCGCTTCCCGGGCGCGGATGATGGCCTGGGCGCGGTCGGCGACCTGGAGTTTGGAGAAGATGTTGGAGATGTGGTTGCGGACGGTTTTGGGGCTGAGGTAGAGCTGATCGGCGATCTGGGCGTTGTTGTGGCCAGCAGCGATCAAGGACAACACTTCGCGCTCACGATCGGTCAGCTCTGGGAAGAGTGGCTCGGCAATCGGCGCGGGTGTCATCGAAAAGAAGCTCATCAGCCGGTCGGCGATGGCGGGGCCAAAGAGCGCTTCTCCACGACCGACGGCCCGGATGGCTCGCAACAGCTCGTGCTGGTCGGCTCCCTTCAGGACGTATCCACGAGCACCGGCACGCATGGCGGCGAAGACCGAATCGTCATCCTCAAACATCGTCAGAATGATGACGCCGATGTGCGGGCTGGATCGCAGGATGCGCTGGGTGGCCTCAATCCCGTTCATCCCCGGCATCTGGATATCCATCAGAATCACATCGGGCTGAAGATCGAGCGCGCGCTGGATGGCTTCGTCACCGGTTGCCGCCTCGCCGACAAGCTCGATATCGTCGATCGCATCCAGCAGCGCCGCCAGGCCACGACGGAAGAGGGTGTGATCATCGGCGACGAGAGCCCGAATCGATTCCATCTCACTCATCTGCTTTCTGCCTGTCCGCGACGCCTGGCACCGGCAGCGTGGCGCGCAGCTCAGTTCCCTGCGAATCGCTTGTGATCGTGCAGCTTCCACCGAGCTCGACGGCTCGCTCACGCATCGAGAGCAACCCGACCCCCATATGCGCGCCCGTTGGGATGCCGTTGCCATCGTCGCTGACGGCGATCTGGAGCGCGCCGTCGTCCCAGAGTCTCACGTTGGCATGCCGAGCACCGGCGTGGCGGGTGATATTCGTCAGCGCCTCTACGATGATGCGATAGGCGGCCACTTCCACCGCGGCGGGCAGGTCGGATGGGATGTCTTTGGCCTCGATGGTGACGCGCAGGGTATTGGTCGTCAGGCGGGCGGCATGCTGATTCAGGGCAGCAACCAACCCAAGTTCATCAAGTGCAGGCGGGCGGAGGTCATAGGCCAGCCGTCGGATGTCGCTGATCGCTGCTTCGACCTGGCCGCGCAATGCATCGAGCCGGTCGCTGGCTGGCAAATCCGGGGGTAGAGACAGTCTGATGGCGTCGATCTGCAGCGTCATGCTTGCCAGCGAGGGACCTAGCCCATCATGCAGATCGCGACGAATCCGGCGGCGCTCCTCCTCACGAGCCATCACCAGGCGCTCTCGCGAGCGTTGCAGATCGGTGGTCAGCTTGAGTGCGTGAGCAGCAACCCCAGCCTGGCCCGCAATACCCTCAATCAAGTTGAGGTCGCTTTGTCCAAATGCCTCGCCGGAACCACGAGGGGCAACCCGAAGCTGACCGACAGGGATCGACTGATAGGTGAGCGGCAAAGCAATCGTCTGGCGATCCGCATCCCCAAATCCGGCGACGGGAACGAGCTGGTTGTCTTGCCAGAGATCGATAGCGACATAGGGTGACTTGAGGCCGTGGGCGACGGTCTCGACGATGGCGGGCATGATCGCCTCCGGCGCGAGCGTCGTCTCCAACCTGCGCCCGAGTCCAGTCAGCACGGCGTAAGGATCGTCGCGGTCGCCGTAGAGCAGCCGGTTGACGGCGTGTTGCAGGCGCTCACGCATCGGTTGAAAGAGGACTGCAACGACGCCGGTGGCGATCAGCGAGAAGACGAGGTGCCCGCTCGACTGCACCAGCAGGCTGAGATAGCCAACGATCAGAATGTAGATAGCTACGACCGCTGTCGAAAGCACGCCATAGACCAGCAGCCGGTTGATGACGAGATCGATCTCCCACAGCCGGTAGTGCGTGATGGCGACACCGATCGCGGCCGGGACGGCCAGAAAGCACAGCACCATCAATCCCCCGCCGATAAGCTCGTGGAGGATTACCGCGCGCTCACTCTCGACGAGCGTGCCGGTCAGCCCGTAGGTCAGAAATCCCGTGACGGCCAGACTGAAGCCGAGAATCACCCACTTCGATTGCTGCCGCTGCTCCGGTGACGACCAATGACGGTAACGATGGATCTGGGCGTAGATACTGCTGCCGACTAGCCCGAGGAAGAGGAAGAAGAACACAGGCTCGACCCAGACCGGCCCCTTGGGGAAGAAATAGACCGCCTCCTCCAACACCCACAGCGGCACCAGCCAGCGCGTCCAGCCGGGCACGAAGCGGCCATCCGGAAAGATATAGAAGCAGATGAAGAACGTGACGAAACCCAGCAACCCCAGCAGATCGACCGGTACCGCCAGCCAGCCTTCGGCATCGACCAGCGCCCCCAGTGTGCGCGGGAAAGTGGTGCCGAAGAGGATCAGCATCAACGAGATCGTCAGCACGACCGGGTCGGTGAATTTCTGCCGGGCGATGACGATAGCCACCGCGATGAACCCGAAAGCCAGGATCGCCTCGCCGGTGGTCAGCAGCTTTGCGAAGGTGGTGACGGTGAGACCTGCCTCGATCACCCCACGCTCAGTCAGCGGGTGGCTCGAACCCTCGACCGGCAGGTGGTGGAACTGATCGTAGCGGTAGGGGATAGCGATGACGAAGAGGCTGATCGAGATGACCGCGACCACAAGCCAACCCAACCGGCCAGCAGCGATCGCATAGCCCCAACGATCTCGTGTTAATGGCATCCACAGGCGGCGAAATCCACCCCCCTGCGTCACCGATCTCATGGTGACATGCTCCCCGATACAGACTGCGAATTGATCAACTATACGCGCGACGAGCAGATCACACTCGTCGCGCGCCACAAGAAAGAATGGGATTGGGAATCTCAGGCTGTAGCAGTCGCCCGCATATCGACCTTGGCAGGCTCAGACCGTCGCAGGTAGGTAATGCTGGTCGCCAGCACCCAGACCGCGAAGAGGATGATCGAGAGGAAGGCCATCAGACCAAAGACCGACTCCCCTTCATAGTCACTGATCCCGCCGATACCGATAGCGCCGAGAATCGCACTGGCCGCCGCCAGCCAACCAAGCCAGCGTGGGGCCGAGGTCGATCGAAGGAAGACCACCGCAGCGGTCGCCAGGAAGAGCACCCGTGGGATCTCGCTGAACTGCATGGTGGTGAAGACGACGGTATCGAGCGCACGGATGACACTCGGCTCCAGCCCATCGACATCCGAGACAACCGCAGCGGCGGCAAAGACAGACTGAGCCATGATTACCAACAAACCCGAAGCCACACCGCTGGCCAGCGCAACGCGCGAGAGCACACCCATGCCATCCTCCATAGAGCGGAGCAGCGAGACAAAGCCGCCAATAAAGCCGAAGAACAAGGTGACAGCAATGCCGCTGAGTGCCGCGCTGAGAACGATGCCACCCTGATTGTCGGCGAACGCATCGGCCAGCTCCTGTAACGTCGGTTCCTCGGATGCCAGCGTCGGGGCCGAGAAGATCGCTGCCGCCAGAATCACCACAAATCCGATTCCGCAGACCATCGCGAGCTTCTGCCAGCGACGAGTCTCATCCCGATAATCATCATGAGGTCGAGCCATCGTGATCGAACCTTTCCAACTAGAGAGATCACCTGTCGACCATGGTATGGACCGCCACCCCGGGCGTCATGGGACTAGCGTCCCGGTTCAGTATGGGTGCTTGTCCTAAATCTTCGGGCGGTGGAGCGGGGGTATCGGGATCCGGGAAC
>CAYNTE010000218.1:1643-3859 GCA_964399615.1 uncultured Thermomicrobiales bacterium | reverse complement strand
TTCAGATGACCCGACAGGGCCGACCTATGCGACGTTTGGAAAGGTGCTCAACGCACCTCCATTGCCAGTAGGTAGCGTTATTACACAAGTGATCGACCGAGCTGGGAACGTGACTGTTGACCCGAATATGGCGGGCTATGGAGTTACTGCCGCCTCCTTCAACCAGACGACAGGTCACACCGTTGCGTCGGTCTTCTGGGACTTCATGAATTCAGTAGATCTGGTCAATGAGGACGGCGTACTGATCTACGACAATCTCTTTGAGAACCCGTTCTACGCCACCGGCCTGCCAATCACCGAGCCATACTGGGCCACCGTCAAGGTCGCGGGCACCTATCGCTACGTCCTGATTCAAGCATTCGAGCGGCGCATTCTGACCTACACACCCGGCAATTCTCCCGGTTTCGAAGTCGAAGCCGGAAACGTCGGCCAGCACTACTATCATTGGCGCTATGAGGTAGTGAACAGATAGCGTGAGTTTGTCCTGATCGAAGTCAGAAGATGTAGGCATGGCCCGGTGACGTAAGTTGCCGGGCCATCGTCGTTTTGAATCGTGCGCCAGCGTCCGGGACTTACCGATAATCCGCATGTATATGGGTATTCCGGCGGTTCGTAGTGTAGAATTCCCGGAACAATTCGGGTCCAATCGAGTGTCACAAGTCAATAGGGGAGAGCCAGATGATGCGGTCGATCATCGGGGTGGTGGCGTTTGCGTTACTCGTGTCGGTCTTTGCGCCGGTGGCCGGGGTGAGTGCAGAGGGTGCAAGGAGTCCGGCGCAGCTTGATCCGGCTGAAGCGTTTGACCGTACCTGGTCACGCACGGACCTGGCGGTCAGCCAGGGCGTAACCAGCCGAACCTGGATGTGGGGTCCGCAAGCGAACACCACGATCGGCCAGGAGTCCTATGCCGAGGGAGCGGGCGGGCTACGGACGGTTGTCTACTACGACAAGAGCCGCATGGAGATCACCAATCCGGACGGCGACTCCTCTAGTCCTTGGTACGTGACGAACGGCTTGCTCGCGCTGGAGTTGATGACCGGCGCGATGCAATACGGCAATGATTCGTTCCAGCAATATGCACCGGCTGAGGTGAATGTCGCCGGAGACGCCGATGACTCGTACGGTCCGACCTATGCCAGTCTGAGTGGCGTGATGGACGAGGCCCCACGAGCGACTGGTGAGGTCATCACTGAGTGGATCGGCCGCAGCGGCTCGATCTATAACGAGGGGGACCTGGCTACCTATGGTGTGACCGCGTCGTATTTTGAGCCCGTCACGAACCACACCGTCGCTTCGGTCTTCTGGGATTTCATGAACTCTAGCGGTCTGGTATGGGAGAACGGTCAGTACGTCCAATCCGCGCTCTTCGAGAGTCCCTTCTATGCGACGGGCTATCCCGTCACCGAGCCATATTGGGCGTCGGTCACCGTCGGTGGCACGCTCCGCGATGTGTTGATCCAGGCGTTTGAGCGGCGCGTGTTGACCTACACACCGGGCAATCCGGCTGGATTCGAAGTTGAGGCAGGCAATGTCGGCCAGCACTACTATCACTGGCGCTATGAGGTGGTCCCTAATGGTGGCTCAGGCGGCGGCACGCCCGTGGAAGGTGACGTGCTTGCGTCGTATGACCTCAGCCAGCTTGGTGAAGCGGAGAACGTAGACGGGGGATACTGGGGCTATCCGACCTCGGATGGCTACGCTATCGACCTCTATCCTGAAAGTAATGGGCTGTTCTGGCTTGATGATCAACCGTTTGGTGACGCGAGCTATAGCATTGATGTTCGTGTAACGCATGGACTTCAAGAGGGAGATGCCTGTCTCGACATGCGGGTCGGCCTTGATGAGACTTCGTCTTTGATATCCGACTATATCTTTTGCCTGCGTTACGAGAGTGACGACACCGGTAACACGAATACAGTTACCGGCATCTATCTGGATTACTGGGATGCCGGTGGGTACGAGTCGATGGCAAGTTGGGATGTCGGGGCCGGGATCGACGCTGGGGACTGGCACAACCTCAAGATGATCGCCCTGGGCACTCAATTCTGGCTCTACTTCGACGGTCAGTTCTTGGGTTCTGTCGAGCACGGTGGATCCAGCAGCGGATACGTCGGCTTCTCGGCGTATGACTACAGCGACTTTGATCTCGATATTGCAACTATGGAATTCCGGGATTTGGTGGTGCGAGCAGTTCAGTAGCTAGCAGCCGGCACAAT
>CAYNTE010000218.1:0-1543 GCA_964399615.1 uncultured Thermomicrobiales bacterium | reverse complement strand
GCGCTGGTCATGTCATTGACGATGTCGGCGCTTGATAATGCTTCGGCTGCTGAAGCATCGGCGGAGACCATCAATGCCGTCAACCGCACCTGGGAGCGGACGGACAAGCTCTTGAAGGACGGAGCTATCCATCGCACCTGGATGTGGG
Source organism: uncultured Thermomicrobiales bacterium (assembly GCA_964399615.1). Lineage (GTDB taxonomy): Bacteria > Chloroflexota > Chloroflexia > Thermomicrobiales > CFX8 > CAYNTE01. The sequence continues at coordinate 1,395 of CAYNTE010000218.1, read as the reverse complement.
GTCCACATGCCAACACCGAATTTATCTTCGAATCCTATGACGAAGCCCCAGGTGGGCAGCGGGCAGTCATCTACTACGACAAATCCCGCATGGAGGACGCCACCTATCGCAACGTCGCGCCGTGGGACATCACCAACGGCCTGCTGGTTGTCGAGTTGGTGACGGGCAAAATGCAGCTCGGTGACGACAACTTTGATCAACACGAGCCAGCCCAGATCAATGCTGCCGGCGATCCAGGCGGCACCACCGGGCCAACCTACGAGACCCTCGGCACCGTGCTCGATGTCGCTCCACTTGCCCAGGATAGCGTTATCCGGCAGCGAATCGACCGCGCCGGGACGGTGACCGACGACGCCAACATGGCGACCTACGGTGTCACGGCGGCGCACTTTGATGAAATCACCAACCACATGATCGCCTCGGTCTTCTGGGATTTCATGAACTCCTCAGGGATAGTCTGGGAGAACGGCCAGGCGGTGACCGACAAGCTCTTCGTCAACCCCTACTACGCCACCGGCCGGCCAATCACCGAGGCGTACTGGACGACAGTCGAGGTCAGTGGAACTCCACAAAATGTGCTGGTGCAGGCGTTCGAGCGCCGCGTGCTGACCTATACGCCGGGAAACGAAGAGGCCTGGCAGGTTGAGGCCGGCAACGTTGGCCAGCACTATTATGAGTGGCGCTACGGCGATAACGATGGTGACGGCGACGCCACTGCGACCGGAACCGCGACGGAACCGCCATCTGAGACGCCGACTGAGACTGAGACAGAAACCGAAACGGCAACCGAGACTGAAGCCCCAGACGATGGCGTGCCAGCCACCGCAGCTGAAGCGATCCACACCTATGATCTGTCAGCTTTGCTCGACTTCGAAGCGGGCGAGTTCAAAGGCGAATCTACTCCTGACGGGTATAAGGTGACGGTTCCCAACGACGATGACTGGCTGATCTGGGTTGATGAGGAAGAGTACGGCGACGCGAGCTACGAGATTGAGACCCGCATTATCGACGGCTCGACGACCGGAATGGCGTGTCTGGATCTGCGGGTGAACGTGGCGGTCGACGCTGTTGAATCTGATTACCGGCTCTGTCTCAAATACACTGCTGAGGACAATGGAGAAGATCCAGTAGGGAACTCAGTGGTGCTACAGAATCGAAAAGGCAGTACTCCCACTCAGCTAGGGGACTGGGTGTTGAGTCCGAGTGTTGATGCTGGCGAATGGAACGAATTGCGTGTCGTTGCTCAGGGGAATAGCTTCTGGGTGTACTTCAACGATGCGTATCTCGGCAAGGTCGATGACACAGATCATTTGACTGGCCGCGCTGGCTTCTCGCTGATCGACGATATTGGAGATGGTGCTGGTGCCACATCGACAGCCGAGTTCCGAGACCTGG
>CAYNTE010000217.1:0-4041 GCA_964399615.1 uncultured Thermomicrobiales bacterium | reverse complement strand
CTCTTCGGTACCGGTGGCTGCCTCGGTTCCAGTCATCTCTTCAGTGGCTTCTTCGGTCATCTCCTCAGTGGCTTCTTCGGTGGTAGCAGCCCCACCTGCTTCGGTTGCGGTTTCGTCGCCACTGTCGTCATCGTCGTCGTCACCCCCGCAGGCGGCAAGTAGCGCGCCGATGGCCGGTGCGCTCAGCCCGAGCACCAAGGCTCGACGCAAGACATCGCGCCGGCTGAGCTTCCCATCCATTGCGCTCGATACGAGCTCGTGCAGGTGTCGATTTCGATCCATAACGTTGTCTCCTCCTTTGTCGACTTCCCCTGGACCGCTTCGTCGCTTCCACGGGAACGTGCTAGAAGACGTCGCCGAATCACTCTGCTCTCAGAGAGCCAACACCAATGGTTGACTAACTAGAGCCGGATCGCAGGTGGCCAACACCCGGTTGCACGGCAGCAACTCTTTACGAAGATTGGCGACTGGGCATACTGTAAACTGCGCGAGCCACTTCGTCAATTCCAGTCCCTCGTCACCAAATCGTTCGGCGCGTAGCCATTCTCCATGTCGATCCGTTGCGGCTCGGCGCTCTACTTAAGCATACGGCGAGTGCCATACCACCGGATGAGTATGAGAATCCGCAAGGTATGCCTGACGTTATTGTCGCCGTGGTGAAGGCCAGTGAATCAGCATGATCGCGGAAGGTTGTTGATAATCAGAGATGCCGCGTGTGATCGCATCATCGAGGATGCGTTGGAGATGCTGATCCTTAGCATACGGCGAGCGCGGGTTCGGTGGATGAGTTGATCTCACGGTCGGAGCAAACGTTGGGAAGCAGGATGTGTCCTGCTGTCGCCGCCGTACCGGCTTGACATCAAAGTGGACATACTCTAATATCAAAATTAGGAGACACGAATATATGAGTTAGCTGCCATGCTCACTGCTGTAAGCGACGGTATCGAGGGACGCGATGGTTCGACTCTGGTCCTCCAGGCGACATTTTCTGCGTAGCGCTCTAGGTGGCGCTACTGTGCTTGGGTTGGGCAGTGCGTTAAGTGCTTTAGCTCCAGCCTGGGCGACAACGTACGGCCAGGACGACGAGCACGAAGGGCACGAAAGCGGGTTGGGCGCGACGCCTGGCCACGATCCTGGGGCGATGACGACGGTTGGCGATATTGATGTTGACACCCTCGGCTTCGATCCGTCAGTGATCTTGACTGACTTCGATTACGGAGACGTGTCCGAGCTGCCTTCAGGCCAAACGCTGCGAGAATTCACCTGGGTTGCCGTGGACAAGGAGATCGAGATCGCGCCGGGGATCGTCTTCCCGGCCTGGACCTACAACGGCCGGGTACCGGGACCGACAATGCGTTGCAACGAAGGCGATCGAGTACGGATACATTTCAGCAACGCTGGCAGCCATCCGCATACGATTCATTTTCATGGGATTCACTCAGCCTCGATGGATGGGGTTCCAGGGGCTGGGCCGGGGATGATTGAACCTGGCGAGATGTTCACCTATGAGTTCGACGCCGCTCCCTTTGGTTGCCACCTCTATCATTGCCATGCGATTCCCCTGAAGCGCCACATTCACAAGGGCCTCTATGGCGCATTCATCGTTAACCCCGACCCCGAGAAGCACGGTGAGCAGGCTCGTCGACGGCACCCCGACTATCCGGAGGCGGAGGAGTGGCAGGAGTTCATCATGGTGATGAATGCCTTTGACACGACGTTCGACGACGAGAACGAGGTCTACGCCGTCAACACCGTGGCACACCACTACATGCGTCATCCGATCGTCATCGAGCGGGACAGGCCGGTGCGGATCTATTTGGTTAATCTGACTGAGTTTGATCCCATCAATTCGTTTCACCTGCACGCAAACTTCTTCGACTACTACGACAGCGGGACGACGCTCGAACCGACACTAAAAACGGTCGATACGGTGATGCTGTGTCAGGGGCAGCGTGGGATCCTGGAGTTCTCATTCGCTGGCTTCGAGCCGGGGCAGTACATGTTCCACGCCCACCAATCGGAGTTTGCTGAGCTGGGCTGGATGTCCATGTTCGATGTCGTCGAGTAGGGGGCACGATCCATGCTGAAGGCCACTGGACAACCATCAACCGCCACGACTGAGCAGCCGCGCTGGACGCTGGGCTGGGTCGCGCTTGGCCTGTTGCCGCTGATCTTGCTGGCCGGAGTGCTGGCTGTGATCGTGATGACGGACGGTGGATTAGGTGATCGCAACCTGCCGCCGATCGAGGATCTCAGTATTCAGCGCATCAGCTTGCCGCACGCAGGTCTGATCGAGGTCGAGGTGGTCAACAATGGACCCGACCCGGTGACGATTGCGCAGGTGCAGGTCGACACTGCCTATTGGACGTTCGATGTTGAGGGGCCGCAAACACTGGATCGGTTCGATTCAGCGACGGTTCAGGTGCCGTACCCATGGGTTGAGGGTGAGACGCACCTGATAACCCTACTCAGCCAGAATGGTGTGACCTTCGAAGGTGAAGTACCGGTTGCGGTCAAATCGCCTGAGGCGAATGCCAGTACGTTTGGTCGCTTCGCGTTGATCGGTTTCTACGTTGGCATCGTGCCGATTGCGCTGGGGATGCTTTGGTTCCCATTCCTGCAGCGCATCGGCGAGGGTGGGATGCAGTTCATCCTGGCCCTAACGATTGGGCTGCTTGCGTTCCTGGTCGTCGATACGTTCCAGGAAGCGCGCGAGGTGGCGGCCAGCGCTCCGGCAGCGTTTGAGGGTCCAGTTCTGGTGCCGCTGGTTGCGTTGCTCAGTTTCTTGCTGATCATGGCGGTGGGCGGTGGCAAGCGTGATGACATCGCTCCACTTGGCACGGCCTACAGGATCGCTTTTGGTATCGGCCTTCATAATCTTGGTGAGGGGCTGGCGATCGGGGCGGCCTTTGCGCTGGGTGAGGTGGCGTTGGGTGTGTTCCTGATCGTCGGATTCACGGTCCACAATGTCACGGAAGGTGTTGGCATCGAAGCACCGCTGTTGCGAGACCGGCCAGCGTTGAAGCACTTCGTCGCCCTGGCACTGGTGGCGGGCGCTCCAGCTATTCTTGGCGTCTGGATCGGTGGTTTCGTCTACTCTGCGTTCTGGGCGACGATCTTTCTCTCAATCGGTATTGGCGCGCTGGCCCAGGTCGTTGTCGAAATCAGCAGGCTGATTGCTCGCCGCACGGGTCGCGAAGGGCAGCTGGTGAACTGGACCTCGTTCGCTGGCGTCGCCACGGGTATCGCGGTGATGTACGCAACCGCGCTTTTTGTCTCAGCCTGAGGGCGTCCAGTGAATTAGCATGATCGCGGAGGGTTGCTGATAGTCAGTGATGCCGCTTGCTATCTGCTCGTCGAGGATGCGCTGGAGGCGCTGATCCTTCTCGGAGCCTTCGACCAACCAGAGGCGAGTGCGGGCATTCTCTCGCAAGCGCTGCTCATCCCACGGGCCAGATTCGCGTGAGAATCGCTCGATCTCCGGCATCGTGCCACGGGCCAGCAGCAGCATGGTGAGCTCTTTGGCGGAGGGGAGTTGTTGACGCGGGTGACCGTGCACGGCCTCCCAAAGCTGGGTAAAACCACCACTCGGCGGGCGGTCCATCATCAGCATAATGCAGCGCTCCCGGGTCGACTGCTCCGCGCCATCGAGGAATGCGTTGATGTTGCGGATGTCGTAGCCGACGTGGGCCATGAGTGAGAAATCTGCCGAGATCTGGTCGGAACCCTCGGGCCAGCGCAGGTTGTGCGTCTCGACGTTGGTGAGTTGGTGCTTGTCGACTTCCTTGCGCAGGGTCTCGATCTGTGCCGGGCTGGGGTCGACGGCGATGACCTTCTGACTGCTGAGCGCCAGTGGCAGGGCATAGCGACCACCACCGGCGCCGATATCGAGCCAGGTGCTGCTGGCATCGCCAAACTCGCGCAGCCGGTTGAGGATCTCATCATTGGTGCGATACGGATCATCGATGAAGTGTGCGGTGCACGATTGGTAGTGGTCTTGATCATGCCATTCGCGGACGGCTTCGACTTGCTCGTACTCTT
>CAYNTE010000216.1:0-4080 GCA_964399615.1 uncultured Thermomicrobiales bacterium | reverse complement strand
CCCGACTCCCTTTACTTCGTCAACTCATCCAGCTTGTCGACGTAGCTCGCGAGGGTGTCGAAGGCGGCCTGGATGGGGGCGGGATCGCGCATGTCGACTCCGGCATCGAGCAGGGCGTCGAGCTGGTACTTGCTTGCGCCGGCACGCAGGAACTCATTGATGTACCGCTGCGCTGCTGGCTCCCCCTCATCCAAAACCTGCTGCGAAAGGGCAGCCGCGGCAGCGATCCCAAGGGCGTAGTTGAAGACGTAGAAGGGCGAGTAGAGGTGCGGGAAGCGTGCCCAGGTGATGCCCATGCGCTCGCGATCGACGACGACCTCACCGCCATAGGCTTCTTCGTAGATGTCGGCCAGGCGCTCGGTCATCGAATCGGCCGTCAGCGCTCCGCCGTTCTCAATCTCGGTGTGGCAGGCCAGTTCAAATTTCGCCAGGATCGGCATGGTGAAGAAGTAGCGCAGGTGGTTGCCCATACGCTCCTCGACGATCTCCAGCAGGTAGGCGGGATCGGTGACCTCGTTGAGCAGCTTCTTGCCCATCAGTGCCTGGTGCATGTTCGAGGCCGTTTCGCCCACCATCATGCCGTAGCGGCTGTAGATCACCGGCTGCGTCTGCCAGGTGTTGTAGGAGTGCATCGAATGGCCCAACTCGTGGGCGAGTGTGCTGACGCTTTCGAAGTCATCGGTATAGCTCATGCTGATGAATGGGAAGGTGCCGCGTGTGCCGGAGCTGAACGCGCCACCGTGCTTGCCGATATTTGCGTAAGGATCGACCCAGCGATCGGCAATACCTTGCCGGACAGTCTCGACGTACTCTTCGCCGAGCGGAGCAAGCGTATCGAGGATGATCTGGACGCCGTCCTGATAGGGGATCTTGCGCGATTCGGTGCTCAGCGGCGCGGTGATGTCCCACTCGTGCTGTTCATCGAGGCCGAGAATGCGCTTGCGGATGGCGAAGTAGCGGTGCCAGGTCGGGAGGTTTTTCCAGATGGTGTCGAGCAGGTTGTCGTAGACCTCGCGTGGCAGCTCCTGCCGGAAGAGTGAGGCCTCGACGGCGGTATCGAAATTGTGGGCTCGGGCATAGAAGATCTCGCGCTTCACCGCGCCACTGTAGCTGGCGGCGAAGGTATGGCGCATCGAGACGTAGGCATCAGCGGCCGAGGTCCAGACTGCCTTGCGCGTCTCGCGATCGGGGTGCTGCAGCAATCCGCCGAGGTTGCCCTGCGCGATCTGGACAGCACGGCCATCGACGTTAACGGTGCCGAGGTCGAGATCGGCATTCTCCAGCGCACTACGCACCGACCCAAATGTGCCGGTCACATCCTGAGATTGCGCCAGCACGGCCTCGACTTCCGCCGAGCGCGTGTAGGGACGCTTGCGATTCACTTTGTCGAAGAAATGGTTGTATTTGGCGAGCTCGGGTTCCTGATTGACGAATTGCTCGATTGTCTCGGCCGGGAGAGCGAGCAACTCTGGCTCGAAATAGGCTCCGGCGGCCATCGCCTTGCCGACCACGGCCATTGCGCGGTTGTCGAGCGCCACAAACGTGCTGTTGGTGGCGTCTTCGGACTCACGCAATCCGGCATAGACGGCGAGAAGGCTGACCGCGTTCATGACTTCTTCACGGGCTTCGAAGGCATGCAGCAGGGTCTCGGCGGATTCGCCTAACCTGCCGGAGAATTGCGGGATCTGGTCGATGAGGGCTTCGGCGTGTTCGCGAGCTACTTCCCACGCCTCGATCGAGGGGAAGACGCTTTCAAGATTCCAGCGTTGCTCTTCAGTTAGCTCTGACCTCTTCGGCAGGGATGTTGCGGCTTCACTTGCCACGCATTGGCTCCTCTCTCGAGCGCACAGGTTGGACCGCCACCTGTGGGGTCCCCGTCGGGCGCGGCGTCGACTTTGCTGCCGGTGCCTGACGGCTCCGATTCGTCACAATAACTCCAGCTAAAATGATACAGCCGCCCAGCAGCAGGAACATGGTGATCGTTTCGCCCCTCAGCAGCCAGGCGGCTATGACCCCGAAGAACGGCATGAGATAGACGTAGATCGCGATCTGAGAGGGGTGGAGGCTGCGCAGACCTCGATACCAGAGTGAATAGGCCACGACCATCGCCAGCATGCTGCTGCTGAGTGATGCCAGCCAGCTCACCCAGCCGAACTCCATCATGCGTGGCACGAGATCGATATTCATGATCAGCAGCGGCAACATCAATATGCCGGCAACGAGGACAGAGTAGGCCGTGATGATTTTCGCGTCCTGGACCTGCATCATCGACCGGCTGACCAGTGTTGAGATGGTGAAGCTGAGTGGCGCCAGCGAGATAAGCAGGACACCGAGTAGGTTATCGACGCTGAATTTTGCCTCGGCACTGCCAAACATCAAGACGACCAGAAAGCCGGTGAAGGCAATCACGATGCCGAGAATTTTTTGGAGTGGGAGACTCTCCTTGAGAAAGATGCGACTGAGTAACGCCATGTAGATCGGCGTTGAGGTCAGTAGCAAGCTCGCAACAGCGGCGCTGAGGTAGCCGGTGCCAAGCGTCACGAAGAGTTGGTTTGTGCCGACCCCGAAACAGCCGATTACCAGCACGACATACCACTCGGATCGACTCAGCTTTGGAAGCGAGCCACGGCGATAGGCGACGTAGCCCACGAAGAAGATTGATGCGAGATAGATCTGAATGAGCATCGCATTGAGCGTGCCGACCTGTTCGATCAGATGTTTGAGTGCGACGACGTTCGAACCCCAGATCGCCACCGTGGCAAGCATCGCAGCATGCACCCACAACCCGTTGCGTTCCATTCCCCGTAGATTCCTTCTCGGTAGTCAGCCCCCACAATGGACACCATCACATTGTAGCGATCGGAAGCCGGTTGGAGCACGATGTGTGGGGCGATTCCGGTGCCTGCACAAGCGCCGTCACTCGCCGCTGATCAGCGTCTTCCGGGGGCGGGAGGTTTGCGCGGCGGTGCTTGGCGCTGGCTCGGTCGTCGCGATTGCCGGCGGGCGGCCAGAGTTGGTCACAATCACCCCTGCCAGAATCGTGGCGCCGCCGACAAGTAGGAAGATGGTGATGGCTTCGCCGAGGAGAAGCCAGGCAAAGATGACCCCGAAGAACGGCACGAGATAGATATAGATTGCGATCTGCGTCGGTTCCAGCTTACGTAATCCCTGATACCAGATGGTGTAGGCAACGACGACCGCGAGCACGCTGGTGGCGAAGGCCGCGAGCCAGCTGACTGTGTCGAAATTGATCACCTCGCTTGCCAGTCCTGGTTGGGTGAACAGCAATGGAACGAGAATGACCGCGGCGACAAGCGTGGAGAGCGCTGTGATCATCTTTGGATCATGGTCGATCATCAGGGGCTTCGAGATAATCGTCGAGATCGTCCAGCTTAGTGGCGCAAGCAGAATGATGAGGACACCAACGACATTGTCGACCGAGAACTCAGCGTTCGGTCCGCCAAGCAGCATGACGATGAGGAAGCCCGTGAACGCAATGGCTATACCACCGAGTTTGCGGTAGGTCAGTCGCTCACCGAGGAACACCCGGCTCAGGATCGCCATAAAGACAGGTGCGCTGGTTACCAGCAAACTCGCAACGGCAGCACTGAGGTAATCCGCGCCGAGGCTGACAAAGAGCTGATTGGTGCCGACCCCAAAGAAGCCGACCAGTGCCAGAATGCGCCACTCATGGCGATTGAGCTTGGGAATTGAGCGTCGACGGAGGAGGACAAAGAGGCCGAAAACCGCGGCGGCGATATAGACGCGGATCAGGAGCACACTAATCGAGCTGGTCTCCTCGATCAGATACTTCATCGCAACGAAGTTCATGCCCCAAAACACCGCGACAAGCAGCATCGAAGCATTAGTCAGCAGCGTCCCGCGATCAATTTTCCCTAACGCCACTATCACCCCTGGCCGAAACCCAAAAACCGCCCAACCAAGGGATTGTAGCCGCCGCGCCATCTGTTGTCAGTGAGCGATCGGAAAATATGCTCGGTATCACCAGGTTGGGATGAATCTAAACCATCGCTCGTTCGTCTTGGCGGGTTTGGGCGAGGGCGCGGATGCGGGCGGCGG
>CAYNTE010000215.1:0-4092 GCA_964399615.1 uncultured Thermomicrobiales bacterium | reverse complement strand
ATACATCCAACCTCACCCACAATGTCGTATCTCCTGCTAGCATGTCCCGTGGCGATACGGATCAGAGACAGGGTGCTGTAAAGACAATGTGGTCGGTGCTGAGGACGGCCTGGAAAGTCATGGTCAAGCGCGCCATCGCTGACCGGCTGATCCTATCCGCCGCACTCATTACTGTCCTGCTGGCCACCACCCTACTCGCCGCTGGCCCCATCTATTCCGACGCCGTCACTCTCGCCGGTCTTCGTCGCACCTTGCAAGATGCCCCGATCGCCGAGAGCAATGTCGAGATCTCCGTTCACTCCAACACTGGTGCCTACGGCGAACTTGCAGACCGGATTGACAGAGAGATCCAGCGTGCCTTCCGCTTCACCGGCGGTAAGGTCCACCAACGGGCCACCAGCGACTCCTACGCCTTGCCGCAACAACCTGAAGAAGGCACAGTCCGCAACCTGGCCGTCTTTCGCACGTTCGATGATTTTGAGGGACATGCCACCATCACCGAGGGCCGGATGCCCGAGGAGACCGGCGGCCCGCCATATGAAGCCGTCATCTCGCAACCCGCCGCTGAAATCCTCGACATCAACGTCGGCGACCACCTGACGGTCGTCAACCGGCGCGACGATTCGATCCAGCCAGAGCTCACCATCGTCGGCCTCTTCTCCGTCAATAGCCCGACAGATCGCTTTTGGTACGCCGATGCGCTCGATACTAACGGCGTCGACGTCGGCTCATCCTTCACCACCTACGGCCCGATCGTCGTCCCTCCCCAAACATTCGCTGCCGTCACGACACTAGGCGTTGAGTATGACTGGCGTGTCTTTCCCAATATCGATGAGCTGACCGTCAGCGAGATTACCGGCTGGCGGACTGCCGTTGCGCAGCTCGAATCGCGCCTGAACTCCGGCGTTCCAGCAGGCGGACGCTTCCGCGTCGAGACTGATCTGGTGAGGATTCTCAATCAGGCGGACCGCTCGCTGCTCGTCACCCGATCCGGCGTCCTCTTGCTCACCATCCAGCTCGCGATCCTGGCTGGCTATGCGCTCTTCCTGACCGCTAACCTCCTGGCCAGCCATCGTGAGATCGAGACCAATCTGCTGCGAGCTCGTGGCGCCGGCAACCGCCAGATCGCGGCATTGACGCTCATGGAAGCCTTCCTGCTGATCGTGCCGATGGTCATCCTTGCCCCGTGGGCCGCCGCGCTCAGTCTGCGTCTGCTCAACTGGGCTGGTCCGCTGGCTGATATCGATCTCCGCATCGAACCCGTCGTCACCACCAACGCCTACCTGCTCGCCATCGCCGCCGGCATCGGCGCGATGGTCGCCCTCGCCATCCCGGCCATTCGCGCCTCGCGTGCCTTCGCCAACCCGCGTGCCAGCCGCTCGCGTCAAGAGTCCCGCGCCCTCTACCAGCGTGCCGGCATCGACCTGGCGTTGCTCGTCATCGCAGGCATCGCGCTCTGGCAATTGCGTCGCTTTGGCGCTCCGATCTCGCGCAATATCGAGGGCCGCTTCGGCATCGATCCGCTGCTCGTCAGTGCTCCCGCGCTCGGCCTGCTTGCTGGCGCAATCCTCGCCTTGCGCACCATCCCGCTCTTGGCTCGCGTTGCCGAGCGTATCGCCAGCCAGCGCACCTGGCTCGCGCCCGCATTGAGCGCCTGGCAAGTGGCACGCAGACCCTTGACCTATGCACGCGCAGCATTGCTGCTGATGCTTGCAATCGGAATCGGCCTCTTCGCCGTCTCCTACACCTCCACCTGGCGCGATTCGCAGCGCGATCAGGCTCAGTTTCAGATCGGTGCGGACTTCCGCATCCAGCCCGATCAGCGCACCGGTCAGGCGCTGCCGCACCTCGTCTTGCAAAATGGCTACAGTCAGCTCCCCGCCTATCAAGAATCGATGGGGGTCATCCGTGATTTCGGCAGACTCTCACGCTCCAACGCCACCGGGCGCTTCGTGATTCTCGATGCCGCCGTCGCGCCGCAGATTGTGAAGTTCCGGTCCGATTTGTCAGCGTCGTCATTCTCTGACCTCATGCAGAGGCTCCAAGACCAGCGCCCCGATCTCGCCACCGCTCCGCTGGATGGTGAGCCAGATGCCATCGCTATAAACGTCCAGGCCGACATCGAGCCGCTGAGCGAAGACGATCTCGAAGACTTGCAGGACAATGGCTACGAAGAGAAGGATTACGACGTCAACTTCTCGGCCAGACTCGTGCTGCGTGATGCTCGCGGTCTCCTCCATCGCATCGAGATGGGCGCCGTCCCTTCCGATGGCTCGGCCGTTCGTCTTGAGCAACCGTTGACCATTCCGCTCACGGCCGATATCACCGGCGCGCCACTCTATCCGCTCAGCCTGGTCTCTATCGAGTTCACCACCATTACGCCAAAGCTCAAGCCACGCCAGGCTACGATCACCGTCTCCAGCATCGAGCTTGGCACCGGTGGCGACTGGCAGCCAGCGGCATCCATCTCGCAGATTCCCTGGGAGCCGATTCCACCCGATCTGGCGCTGGCGTACATGCTCCCGACCACCGATCTTGGCATCCCGCCCGACGATGGCGGCCTGGTGCTCGAGATCTCCACTGGCTCGATCGTTGCCCAGAATATCGCGCTGCCGGTGACGCTCGCTGCGCGACCAGCCGGATCGCATTTGCCCACTGTCGTGCCTGCCATCGTCACCCAGCGCTTTCTCGATCTCAATCAGCTCGCTATCGGCGATACCTTCCCTCTTACTGGTCTGCGCGGACCATCGCTCTCAGCCGAGATCGCGGGCGTCGTCAACGAGTTCCCGACCATTGATCCTGGGAGTGGCGAGGCGATCATCTTCGATTTGCCCACCTATCAGACGCTCGCCTACACCCCCGGCCAGTTCCTCTATCAGCCGGAGGAGTACTGGATCGAAACCAGCGGCGGCAACGACGGCGACTTCGCGCAAACCCTGCTCGATCAACCCTTCTCAAGCCGCGAAGTCCTCAGTCTCGATCAACGCCAGACCAGTCTGCTCTCCGACCCCGTCGCCCTCGGCACCATCGGGGCCCTAATGCTCGGCTTCATCGCTGCCAGCATCTTTGCCGCGGTCGGATTCATCGTTAGCGCCGCCATTGCCGCCCGCGAGCGACTCACCGAGTTCGCCCTGCTGCGCGCCGTCGGCCTCTCGGCGCGCGAGATGGTCAGCTGGCTTTCACTGGAGCATGGCGTGCTGATCGTCACCAGCCTGGTCGGTGGCACGCTGCTCGGCCTTGGACTGAGCTGGATCATCTTGCCGCTCATCGCCATCACCCAGGAGGCGCGCGAGGCAGTTCCTGGCGTCATCGTCTCCTATCCGTGGCTAACCATCGTCAGCCTGGAGCTCGGCATGCTGCTCGTCTTGCTCATCGCTGTGGGTGTGCTCGTCATCTTCCTCCGCCGGGTCGGGCTCGGCTCGCTCCTACGCATGGGAGGTGAGTGATCGTGGCTCGCGCAGATTCCGCACCGCGCCAGGGACGGCTGGCAAACCGGCTCGCAGTTACCGGACTGCTTCTGCGCCGCTTGCGTGTGGAGACGTCGCTGGTTATCACGCTGATCGCCGTGGTGTTTGTCAGCAGCTTCGTTGCCGCAGGTGCACCGCAGCTGCTCAATGACATGGGTGATGACGGGGTGCGCTACGCCATTCGCAATGCCATCACGGTACGCCGCAATATCAGCGTCGAACAGGGCATCAAGATTGCGCCGCCGAACAATGGGGACGACACCTTCTCCCTCGTCAAAGCCCAGGGGCAGCGCATCCTTGCTGGCTGGCCCGAGTCGATGCAGCACATCATCGTCGACGATCAATTCATGCTGCGCTCGCCGCAATACCACGTCAACACCTTGCCCGGTGAACCGACGCTTCCCTTCCCGACCTTCCTGCGCTTCCGCTATCAGGAGGAGCTGGATCAACACATCGAGCTGATAGAAGGCCGCCGGCCCCAGCTGGCGCAATCCGTCATCCCGCAAGGTTCCGATGAGCCGGTGCCGCTGATCGAGGTCATGCTGACGCCCGCTTCGCTCGAAGAGCTACAGATGCAGCTCGGCGATCGCTTTCTGATTACTCCGAACGACGACGATCCGCTCTT
>CAYNTE010000214.1:0-4104 GCA_964399615.1 uncultured Thermomicrobiales bacterium | reverse complement strand
TCTGGGCACTGGCGCCGATGTCACCCAGGTACTGGATCGTGACCGTGTTGTCGTGATCGGCCAGGTTGGCCACATTGATGCCGGTGTTCCAGCCAAAGAAGTCCTTGCGCACATCCGGGGCATACAAGACGAACTTGCCACCCTGGCTCCAGCGGTTGTTCTCCTCGGTCACCAGGGCATTGCTGGCCGTGTTGGTCAGCCACATGCTGTAGCCCACCTTGACGCGGTCGACCATCGCAAAGACCGGTCCATCACTGGCGATATGGGCAGAGCCGATCCAGCCCTCGGGCACATGCGCCGAGAGATCGATCGCCTGGGTCTCCCCGGCATTCAGATTCAGGTTGACACTGAAGCTCTGGTTGAGTTCACCTGCCGCATTGTCCGCCGGGTAGAAGGTCACCGTCACTCCAGCCGCACCGATCGTGCCACCATCATCACCGAAGTTGGCCACCCGGATGATCGAGTTCCAGGCACCTCCTGGTCCCCCATTGGTCTGCACGATCGGCAGGTACCAACCGTTGTACTGGCTCTCGGTGTTGCCCACCTCGATCAGCTCCCAGCCGGCCAGACCGGTATACCCGGAGACGGCGCTGTCTGCCTCACTGGTGTAGGGCAGGTTCTCGCCATCCACGACCTGCTTGGCCACACCACCCAGGTTGGAGGGGGCCACCACGTCGCTGGCATCCTCGGCCTCTACTGCCGTGCAGTTGGCCGGGTTGCCGTCCAGGTTGCCACCAGGCTGACCCGGGAAGGTGCCACCCGGCACTCCTGGGGCACCACCATCGTCATAGCCCGCTGGGTAGACGTTGATGGTCGGTGCAGCTGTCGGGTCGTTGGGATCAGGATCAATATCGACCACCAGACAGTCGCCATCTTCCCAGCTCACGGTCTCGACCGGCGAGGTGTTCTCCCAGCTGTTGGCACCGCTGGTGTAGGGGAAGTCTTCGTCGGCGATGGTCTCGTAGTCGAGGTAGTCACCATCCTGGTTGTAATCCTCGAGATTGCCGGTGAGCACCTCACCCGTCAAGGTGTAGCCGACCACGGCAATGGGTGCGCCTTCGCCCTCGGCGATACCCAGTTGAGCCGCACTGAAGGTCTTGGAGGCATGCGCTTCGAGGGTGAAGGGACCGATCAGGTCCCAGCCATTGTCGCCACCGAGCCCGGAGGTACCGATACCACGGTAGATGTAGACCGAGGCATCGGTGGCATCGAGGTTCTGGATGGTGATCGAGGTATCGGCGGGACCGAGGCCGGTGGACTCGTCGTCGTTGGCGACCCAGGGGAAGTAGACCCCGGCTTCACCAACGACGGGGAAGGGGGGCTCGTCCGGGACTTGGGCAGCGACGGAGCTGACGCCGAAGGCACCGACCAGCAGGCTGGCTACCAGGCTCATCGCCCCAAGCACGCGTATAAACCGTGCAGGCATCTTCATAGGACATCTCTTCCCATCCCCCTGTAGACCGTGAATCTCTCACAAATACCCAGTTCGTGAGATGGCCTTTTAGTTGTTTGTACAACGTTTCGTCTAGGCACACGATAGCGCAAACGAGAGCAGGATTCAACGTCACCATCGCGGCTTGGCAAGCTCCACGGGATCTGCCACACTGCCTGAAATTGATCATCTGAATCTGAAAGGCACGCGCTGTGACGACCGCCCAGACCGAAAACAAGGGCTTCCATCCGTTCCTGGACAATGACCACGGTCACATCTTCATTGACTCGTGCATGCAGGCCTGGCCCGACGCCGACTACAGCAACGCTCACCGGCACGGGGTCACCGCCTTCATGGTGACCGCCTGGAGGCCCGACGCCACCGTCGAGCAGGCGCTCGAAGAGGGGATGTTCTGGCACCTCGTGGTGCGCAAGCATCCCAACACCCTGGTCGTTGAGACGGTTGATGACATCCGCCGCGCCAAGACCGAGAACAAAGCCGCCTTCATCATCACTGCGCAAGGTGGCGAGTTCATCGGCAACAAGCTCCACCGCATCGAAGCCTTCTACCGTCTGGGGCTGCGCATGATGCTGCCCGCTTACAACCGCACCAATCAGATCTGTGACGGCGCGCTCGACCGAACCTCCAGCGGCCTGACCAGCTTCGGCGAGTTGGTCGTTGACGAGTGCAACCGCGTCGGTCTGTTGCTCGATTGCACGCACATCGGCAAACAGGCCTCACTACAGATCATCGAGCGCAGCAGCAAGCCCTGCGTCTTCAGCCACTCCAACCCGTCGGCCATCGCCCCTAACCCGCGCAACATCGACGACGAGCAGATCCAGGCCTGCATTGCCGGAGGTGGCGTCATTGGGCTGGCCCCGTGGGGACCGATCGTTCTGCGGTCCGGCGGCACGACCCAACCGACAGTCGACGAGTTCATCGACATGATCGTCTACGTCGCCGATATGGCAGGCAATACCGAACACATCGGCATCGGCACCGATATGTCGCTCGGCACCTACCCCGATCACGATCACGACCCGTGGGGAGAGCCGGAATATCTCGATGTCGCCAGCATCTACAGCAAGCACATCACCGCCGACGTTCGCTCACCGCGTCGCGCGCTCGATGGCTTCTCAAACTATCCGGAGATCGTCAATCTCATCGAGCGGCTGCAGGCCCGCGACTTCAGTGATCAGGACGTCGCCAATCTGCTCGGTGAGAACTACCTGCGCGTCTTCAGTCAGGTCTGGGAAGCTTAGCGAGTTTCGCTCGGGCCGAACGCTGTCGACCGGTTGCCCGCGCGACCGTGGCGGTGCGCTAGGCTGTCCGTAATAGCTGACATTTGTGATCGTGTGTAGCGACCGCTTCTAGTACGAAGAGAGAAGAGTGCATGAGCAATCCCAAGGACTATCCAATCCACGAGGAAGTCGGCAGTCTCCACGGCGTCGCGTCGAGCGCCCATCCGCTTGCTACCCAGGCCGCGCTCGATGCGTTGCGGCGCGGTGGCTCGGCCGTCGATGCAGCCATCGCCGCTGGCGCGGTCCTTACCGTGGTGATGCCCACGGCTGGAGCACTCGGTGGTGATTGCTTTTTCCTGGTTCGTGATGGCGATGGCGAAGTCGGCGCCGTGAATGGATCCGGCGCTGCGCCCGAAGCGGCCACCGTCGAGCATTACCAAGGACAAGGTGAGATTCCTGACACCGGCTGGCAGGCCGCCAGCGTGCCGGGGATCGTCGATGGCTGGCGCGCCGCGCACGAGCGCTGGGGCAAGCTGGACTGGGACACACTCTTCGATGGCGCAATACAGGCCGCCGAGGGCTTCGTGGTCACCGACGAGATTGCCAACCGCTACACCAGCCAGACCGAGCGCTTGACTGCCTTCCCCGAGACCGCTCGCATCTTCTACGCCGGTGGCCAGGCGCCCAAGCCTGGTTCGATCCTCCGCCAGTCCGATCTCGCTGGTTCATTCCAGTCCATCGCCCACGAAGGTCCGGCCACCTTCTACACTGGCGAACTCGCTGCCGAGATTGCCGCGGCATCCAGCAAGGAGGGCGGCCTGATCACCGCCAGCGATCTGGCCAACCATCGCACGCAGGAACCAGATCCCATTAAGGTCACCTACCGCGGCCACACGATCCACGGCCAGCCACCCGTCAGCCAGGGCATCGTGTTGCTGATGGGACTCGGCACACTGAATGAGTTCAAGCCGGGCGGTGACAACTGGCAGCACCTCAAGATCGAAGCGATCAAGCAGGGCTTTGCAGACCGGCTGCAGTGGCTCGGCGATCCCGAATTCGTCGACGTCCCGATCGAGATGATGCTCTCCGAGGCGCAGAGTCAGGTGCGTGCCAAGCGGATTGATCCCAACCGCAGCTCCCCAATACCGATGCCGCAGAGTTCGCCAGACACCACCTCGCTGGTCACGGCCGATAGTGACGGCAATGTCGTCGCCTACATCCACTCGCTCTATGCCGGCTGCGGCGTGGTCGTGCCCAGCACCGGCATCATGCTCAACAACCGCATGCGCGGCTTCTCGCTCGACCCCAGCAGCCCGAACGTCCTGGCGCCCGGCAAGCGACCCATCCACACCCTGAACACGGCGCTCATCGAGAATGACGAGCGCGTCGTCGCCATCTGCACACCCGGCGCGAGCTGGCAGGTTCAGCACA
>CAYNTE010000213.1:0-4141 GCA_964399615.1 uncultured Thermomicrobiales bacterium | reverse complement strand
TCGACCTCGGCAAACATCGACGGCGCAACGTCGAGGATCCGGAACCCGCCGCCACCCGACCAGCCAACGTCCTTGGTGATACCGCCGGGATCCTGCCCCTCGATCACCTTCCGCAGCCTCGGCGCGGCATAGGTCTCGATCGTGCTCGCCTCCCGCTCGATCCCCACCCAACGCCGCCCCATCTTCTGCGCCACCGCAGCCGTCGTCCCAGACCCCAGGAAGCAATCGAGGACGATGTCGCCGGGATTGGAGCCGATATGGATGATGCGTTGGAGAAGGCGCTCGGGTTTGGGGGTGTCAAATGGTGTTCTTTTCGGAAACAGGACCAAGACCTCTTTCTTGGCCTCATCGTTTGTTCCAACCTCTGAGGCGGGCCACCAACTGGATGGGACAAGTCCACCAGCGACTTCACTAAGGAACCTTTTCAGTCTCGGTACGCTGTTTCCGTCGCGAAACCAGATGCGGTTATCGGCGATAAACTCCTGTAGCCGGTCCTCAGTGAGTAACCAGCACCGCCCTGGCGGTGGATCGATTAGTCTTCCTGAAGGAAGCGTGATGCTGTAGAACTGCGCCTTCCTGCGACCGAGACCTGCCTTAGCTGTGAGATTGTCGGACATCCAAGGGCCTCGGGGATCATTATCTGGATTGGAGTAGCGGGCGAGTTGCTCCTCACCATACGGAAGAAGGTTTCTGGAAGACGCCCACCCTGAGTGTGATCTTGCGTAAACCAGAACATAGTCATGGGTGGTTGAAATATCTGTACGATTGTCTCTGCCCGTCAGCTTCTGCCAAATCATAGAAGCGACGAAGTTCTCCCGCCCAAAGACCTCATCCATCATCACCTTCAGGTAAGCCTGCTCGCTGTCATCGCAGTGGACCCAGATTGAACCTTCGGGTGAGAGCAGCGTCTTCACCTGCGTCAGCCGGTCGCGCATCATCGTCAGCCAGACCGAGTGCTCCAGCGCGTCGTCGTATTGGAGGAAAGACTGCTGGGTATTGAAGGGCGGATCGAGGTAGGCGAGCTTGACCTTGCCAACGTACTCCTCGGCAAACTCGGGCAGCTCAATCAGGCTGGTTAAGGCGTTGAGGGCATCACCACGGATGAGCAGGTTATCTTTTGCGCGATTATTGTCTGTCGCAACATTGCCGACTGTCCCAGCGTCGTGAAGCAGTCGTACTTCAGCGACTCGATAGTCTGACGGTGTGACCCATTCATAGCTGCCGTCTTCATGTGCCAGTAACCGTAGATGCTTGTTTGTCCAGGTTAGCTCGATCATATCGTTCTTAACTGACACCGCCGTCATCCCAGCACCCACGATCCGAGTGCGATCACACCCAGTGTCAGCAGCGCCAATATCAGCAGCGTCCCGCCGAATACTGCGAACAGCAGCCAGCCGATAACCAGCTTGTCGAGACGGGTAGAGCCTGTGTTTTTCATGATGCGATCCTTTCGGTATCTAGTTCGATGATTCTTCTGATAATTGGTTCAGCAACTTGTGGCACTATCGCGTTCCCGAGCCCTCTAATTCGGTCCACTCGCCTGGGTACCCCATGAGCCACTCGGTCCACCTCGGGTTCAGCTGACCAGTGACGATGTTTTCCCCATGTGATTGCAGGCCAGACCTGCGGCTCGCAGTCGGTGTCGGGAACACCAGGACTTCGTCGTTCAGGTTGCGATTCCCTCCCGAAGTTCTGCGTCCCGCCCGCCGTGCGTAACCCTTTTTTGCATCGTGGGCTTGGGGTGTCGGCCACATATGCACTGCTACATTGAGCGCTGGTGAGTTGCGTTCCCATTGGCTCGGCGCCGCATTGTTTTTGGCGTCGTTCGCTGTAGGAGTAGGCCACGATCCAGACTCGATCACGGCGGTGCGGGGCACCGACGGTGGCAGCCGGTATGCTTCGGCTTTCAGGCATAGTTCAACAACCTCTCCAGTGCGGAAGAACAGGTATATCCATCGTCCTCTTCGTAGCGGATCAGCCCCTCCTTCACGAGGTCGAAGGCCAACTTCTCCAACTGCTGATGCAGCAACCCATGCTGGCGCCGAGTCATAACTGCTAGATTTGAAGGATCGTTGTTGGCCTTGTCCCCGTCGATGTGGTGTACGATCTCGTTCGCGTGTAGAGTCCGCCCGATCTTCTCCGTCGCCACAACAGTGTGGGTGTATATCCTCTGACCGTTCGGGCCGTAGGTCGTCGAATAGCCGTTCGTAAGTTTCTGTCCAGATCGCCGCATAATCCCTGCTTGATTCACCGTGTCTCGAACTACTCGCCACGCTATCCCCAACGAAGACGCCACTTGATGAATCGTCATGCCCTTCTCGTAGGCTAGGGTCACAGCATGGGCATCTATGTCCCGGCTGGATCGTCGGGAGTGATTCGAGCATTGAATTGAGCAAAATCTCCCCATCCCCTTCCGTACTGCATCCATGCGTGGCTTGAATGGCGTACCGCAGTATTCGCAAGGCTTCTCGGGCGCATAACTTCTTACGTGGGCCACAACTCACTCCTCCTAGCAACAATCCACACCCTGTCTCGTCGATGGGGAGCCCCCACAACAGCCGCAGGGACACAATCCCATTCGACAACATACCCGCTCTTGGCCAAGTCTCTAAGAATTCCTCCAAATGTCCGTCCAGCGTCATTTGAGAGAAGCCCAGGGACGTTTTCAGCCAGCACCCATCTGGGTTGAGTCTCGCGAATGATTCGAAGGAATTCTGGCCAGAGCCAGCGATCATCTCCGGCTCCTGCCTGTCGTCCTGCGAGACTGACTGGCTGGCATGGGAATCCTCCACAAACGATGTCTGCATTCGGTAGTTCATGTGTGTCTATCTCCTTGATGTCTCCAAATCGCGGCACATCCGGCCAGTGTTTGGAGAGTACCCGTTGGCACCACGGGTCGATCTCCACTTGGTAGACAATCTCGGCGCCGGCACGCTCTGCCGCAAGGTCAAACCCACCAATGCCAGAGAACAGGGAGCCAACTCGCAATGTCATGTCAATAGCCGTTCGATCTCATCCCAGTCCGACGGCCGCCACACTCGTACCACCACCTCATCTGAGTGATCGAATGCTTTGAGCGCCGCAAGCCACGCCTTCTGGTACGTGGACAGTCGCCCATCTTCTTTTTTCAGCTCAGCGAAGATAATCGGCCTGCTGTGATCGGTACGGTGCGCCATCACAAGGTCAGGGAATCCTGGCGCTGACCGGCGAGAATCAAATGTGTGATACACGAGCCAGTTGCACTGGCGAGCCAGAGTGATGACCTGTTGCTGGAAGTCCTTTTCGGAGATGTGGGCGTCCAGGAGCTGTCGTGCTGTCATGAGACACCTGCCAATCTCGCACCCTCTGGGAAACGTGCGATCAGTTCCTCTGCTAGCGCATGCGACGCCATGCGGCGATCCCGCCATGCCAGCCAGCGGTGATGCCATGTCACCGGATTACGCAGGAAGAACGCATCACGATGTCGAGCTGCTGAGAGGCAGAGTTCGTAGAAGCGTGGGTAGTGCTCTTGATAGTAGGAAACGGGAAGATCGAGGTTCCGAAGCGTGAAACACTCCCAGTAGAGATCGGAGTAGGGTGCAGCTGTCATGACCACCCCTCATCATGTTCAACCCACCCACGGCCAGTCCGTGCGACCTCACTTTCAATGAAATCGAGTACTTCAGGATCGTTAATCGGTTGCCCTTGATGGTGTAGTAACGCCTCCCAGTCATATCCCAGAAGTTCGGCTACACGATCAACCGCGCTTGGGTATTGAACAAACCCCTTGAATCCTGGCTTGAATACCTGGAGGCAGTTGTAGTTCAGCACTACGTACTTCACGCGACACTCCGATCAGGGAGCCTCACGTTGATAGTCCAGACATCACTACCAGCCGAAAGCACGACCTTCCAGCGCTGTCCGCAATATTCAATCTCTCCGACAAAGGATTGATACTTGAACTGGACAGGTGATGCTGGCGCGTAGATATTCGTGACTGGTACGTGGATATACCGAACATCTCTCGGCAATCCGACAGCATCCTGAAACTGATTGTTCAGTTTGATTGTGGGGGTGGTGTTAGACTTGGATCGCATCGAAGCTTATCCCTTCGTTGCCGGGTCCGGGGTGTTGCTAGCACCGCCGGGCCGTTCTAATTGTG
>CAYNTE010000212.1:3291-4142 GCA_964399615.1 uncultured Thermomicrobiales bacterium | reverse complement strand
AGCCATCCTCGTCGCCACCCAGGTCATCGAGCAGAGTCTTGACCTCGACTTCGACCTGATGGTCAGCGATTTCGCGCCGATCGACTTGCTCCTCCAGCGCGCCGGCCGCCTCCACCGCCACGAGCGCGACAACCGACCCGAACCCCTCCGCGACAATGCACAGCTCTGGATCATGACGCCTGACACCGAAGACGGCGTCCCCAAATTCGATCCAGGTACTGCCTATATCTACGACGAGCACGTCCTGCTCCGAACCTGGCTCACCCTGGAGGGCGTCACTCACATCACTCTCCCAGGTGACATCGAACCGCTCATTGAGTCTGTCTACCGAGACCAGGAGCCACCGACCAACCTCACACCTGCCCTGCTCGACTTTTGGCATAAATCCAAGGCCAAGCAACAGGAAAAACAGTCCGAGGAAGCACGGCAAGCAGAGGATCGAGACCTTAACGTGCCGAGTTCTTCTGCACCTCTCTGGCGCTTGGTGCAGGATGCTCGCGAGGAAGACTCACCCGAACTGCACGCAGCACACCAGGCTTTGACCCGTCTTGCGGGCCCGTCCGTCTCGGTCGTCTGTCTCTTCGGCAATGAATCCGAAGCGTATCTCGACCGTCAACGCACCCAACCAATCGATGTGCAGCCCATCACCGACTTGGACACCGTACGGCAGCTTCTATTGAATGCGGTGACGATCACCCACGGTGGACTGGTGCCCCTCGTGCTGAACCAACGCGTGCCAAGTAATTGGGAGAAATCTGCCCTGCTTCGCCACCAGCGGCTCCTCCTCTTCGACGACCAGGGCCGCTGCCAGTGCGACAAATACGAGCTGCAACTCGACGCAGAAAGGGGGC
>CAYNTE010000212.1:0-3281 GCA_964399615.1 uncultured Thermomicrobiales bacterium | reverse complement strand
CCCCCACGAAAGTGGGGACAAACCTACTTCGCCCGGCAGGCTCAGACCTATCACCGGGCCACCCCCACACACGTGGGGACGTTTCAAATAATGCCCGTGATCCTATAGCATCGCACGAAACATGCCAATCTGTGATACTCTGTAGGTGATAGGTCTAGATCAAAGATACTGGAGAGGACAGGACATGTACGCGTTCAATCTCGTCGATGAACCTTGGATACCGTGCGTTTCTGGGACAGATGAAACGCCTAGAGAACAGAGTCTGGTCAATGTATTGACGGGCGCTCACGAAATATCTGCAATTGCCGACCCCTCGCCGCTCACCACATTCGCCATCCATCGACTCTTATTGGCGGTGCTGCACAGGGTTTTCGGTCCAGAGTCTCCGGACGCGTGGTTCGACCTCTGGTCGCAAGGTAGTTGGGATGCTTCAAAAATCACCGAGTATCTGAATGTGTGGCAGCACCGCTTCGATCTATTCGACGGCGAAGCACCGTTCTACCAGACCGCAGCGCTCGACCTTGAGACGTACGAGCGTTCAGTTGTCGCGTTGCTACTGCAAGTCAATCTGGCCGACCGCACGCTCTTCGAACACACCACGGACACCGCCGACCTGTGGCTCGACCCCGCTCATGCTGCGCGGGAGGTCATTACACACCAAGCTATCGCACTCGGCGGACTTATAACGTATGACGATCGAGCCCACAAATCAGCGAAAGGGGCGTCATTGGCCAAAGGCGCGATGACACTCGTGCGCGGCAACAATCTTTTCGAGACGCTGATGCTCAACCTTCATATGTGTAACTCCGACGCCGATTTACCCTTCAATACTGGGCCTGACGACCGGCCGGCATGGGAGCGCGATGAACCGACCCAGCCCGACGAACGAACGCCAACGGGCTACCTCGACTATCTGACCTGGCAGAGCAGACGGATCAAGCTGCACCCCGAAACGATGCCCAACGGCCAGACCGGAGTGCGCTCGGTCGTCATCATGAAGGGATACGCCCTTCCAGACTGGTGGAATGATCAACCTCGTGACCCATCACTCGGCTATCGACGCCAATCAAAGGCCAGTGGCAAAGCCAACCCCTGGGATCCGATCACATTCAGAGTTGACCGCGCATTCTGGCGAGATAGTTTGCCGCTCTTTCAGTCGCTTCAGTCCGGCTCACGTGAATTTCGACGTCCATTGATTCTCGACTGGCTTTCTGACCTCAGCTGGGAATACGGCTACCTCGACAAGACGATGACCCATTCGGTCGATGTCTACGGACTCTCGTCCGACCGCATGAAGATCCACCTTTGGCGACAGGAGCAATTTCCGGTCCCAACACAGTACCTCGACAATGAGCCACTCTTCAGCGCACTACAGCTCGCTTTGGACCGGGCAGAAGATGTCGGCAGCGTCGTGAGAAATAGTGTCTGGTATCTCGCCAAACTCTTGCTCGCTCCGAACAGCGATCTGGAAGGTGGGCGAGATCCCGACCGCAATGCCGTCAGCGACCTGGCTGAGAGTTTTGAAGCCAGCCGCGACTACTGGGCACAGCTTGACAGGTCATTTAGCGAGCTGCTCGTGAACCTTGCCGACGACCGGACAGAAACTCAAGACCGCTACACCGAATATGGAAGGGAGGTGCTACCGCAGTGGTTCGGCCAGTTGCGGGGATCAGCAATCAGCTCGTTTGAACGAGCGATTGCAGGTCTCGATCTCTCATCACGAGAGCTCAAGGCCGCCGCGAAGGCGACGAGGTTGTTCCGCATCCAGCTAGCAAAGGCATTGAAGGACAGTGCAAGAAGCGACGGAGAGGAGTAAGACCATGAGTGGAAACGACTACTACGCGAACTACATCGCGTCGTTGCGACGACTTGTTCAAGACGACAATCGAGCTGCTCTAGCAGCGCTGAGACGCGGACTTAGCACCCACGACGGTGTTGCGCCCGAGATGCACCGCTATGTCGTACCGTGGCTATCCCCAGATAGTCCACCCTGGCAGGCATCCCCGCTCTATCAGGTCGCGGCGCTATTCGCTTGGCATCAAGACGCTGGGGGCGCACGGGATGATGCGATGCGGAACCTCGGAGCATCGTGTGCCAGGCTCAAGAGTGAATTGGGACGAGACAGTCTTGAAGGCCGCTTCGTCGCCCTGCTTAACAGCCACCAGGACGATCTCTACCCCCGGCTACGGAACATCGTCGGGCTACTGCGATCCAACAACATCCCGGTCAACTGGTCTCAGCTCCTCAGCGACATACATCGCTGGGGATGGGAAAGCCGCAGCGTCCAGCGCGCATGGGCCAACGCCTACTGGCAAGCAGGAAGCGCCCGAGACGACGAATCTTCCGACGAGAGTTAGAAGGTATGACGACCTCAAACCATCAAGTAAGGAGAAACCGAATGTATCTCGAACTGCATATGCTGCAGAACTTCGCACCGTCCAACCTCAACCGTGATGACACAAACTCGCCGAAAGATTGTGAGTTCGGTGGCTACCGCCGGGCACGCATCTCGAGCCAGAGCCTCAAACGAGCGATCCGGTCCGACTTCGACAACAGTGGACTCGTAGACGGTGCCCACCTGTCGAAACGAACAAAGCGCCTGCGCGAGGAGCTATCCCGACGGTTCCAAGAGTCCGGGAAGAGCGAGGAAGACGCCGGCACCGTTGCCGCAAACGCCATTACCGGCATCGGACTCAAGTTCGACAAACAAGGCGACAAGACGCAATACCTGCTCTTTCTCGGCGCCGAGGAGATCAATCGCATCACCGAGCTCTGTCTGGAGAACTGGGAGCTCATGCTCGAAGACAAGGGTGGACGCGATCGAACAGCCATCAACAAGGAGCTCAAGCAGCTACTCGACGGGGGTAAAGCATCCGATCTCGCCCTATTCGGTCGCATGCTTGCAGACCTGCCAGACCGCAACGTCGATGCTGCCAGCCAGGTCGCTCATGCAATATCCACCAACCGCATCAACCTGGAATTCGACTTCTACACGGCCGTCGATGATTTGCGCCCCGAGGACACTGAGGGCGCGGATATGCTCGGCACCGTCGAATTCAACTCTGCCTGCTTCTATCGCTATGCCAATATCGACTGTAATCAGCTCCTTGAGAATCTCGGTGGGGATGAAGAGCTGACACAGTCCACGATCGAAGCCTTCTTGCGAGCCTCGGCACAGGCGATCCCAACGGGCAAGCAGAACAGCATGGCTGCCCATAACCCACCCTCGCTGATCTTCGCCGTGCTGCGTGACGGAGAGCGCTGGTCGCTGGCCAATGCCT
>CAYNTE010000211.1:0-4167 GCA_964399615.1 uncultured Thermomicrobiales bacterium | reverse complement strand
GCAATGTCACACACCCGACAACCGTCGAAGATTGCACCATCCACTGGCACGATCTGTATGTCGACATCCTGGTGACCAGCGAACGAAGCATTATCGTTCTCGATGAGGTCGAGCTGGACGCGTCTGGGCTTGAGCAATCGGATCCAGCGCTCTATCAGGGCGTGCTGATAGCGCGAGATCGCCTGATCGAAATGGCTACGACGAAGACGTACCCATTCTCCGAGCACTGCACATGAGTGAGCGACTCACGGTCGGCCTCGATCTGCGACTGGTCGGCTACCGGCACGGCGGCATCGCTCGATATGCCCGTGAGCTGGATGAGGCGATGCGCGAGATGGACGATGTGCGAGTCGTGGGCATCCGGTCCCGACGGCAGCTCGATGGCTTGGAGCGTGACGATCTAGTGAGCTTGACACCACCCCATCACCGGTTGGAGCAGATTGCACTCGCAGCCGAAGTCGGATTGCGAGCGCGCGACATCGATCTTTTCCACTCGACGGATTTTGTCGCGCCGAGGTGGTTGCGAGTTCCGCGCGTGGCAACGGTGATGGACCTGGCGTTTCTGCGCTGGCCGGGATTGCTGACTCACGATGCAAGTCGCTATTACCGTCAAGTGCTCGCGGCTAGGGCATGGACCGGTCGCTGGATTGCGCCATCACGCTGGACACAATCCCAGATGACCGAATTGCTGCATATCCCGCCGGAGCGTATTAGCGTCGTACCTCTGGGTGTGCCGGGGTTCCTGAGTGGCGTTGAACCATTGCCGATCGACGAACGACGGGGATTTTTGCTGGCAGTCGGCACGATCGAACCCCGCAAGCGCTATGATCTGCTGCTTGATGCCATCGACGCGATGCCAAACGCACCCTGGCTGGTCGTGGCTGGTGCTCCGGGCTGGAATAGCGACGCGACAGCGCAGCGATTGCGCGAGCATCCCGCTGTGGACTGGAGACCTACCGCAACGGACGCCGATCTCGTTCGCTTCTACCGAAGGGCGCGAGCGCTGGTCATCCCCAGTTTGGACGAAGGCTTTGGGCTAACCGCGCTGGAGGCGATGGCTTGCGGCACACCGGTCGTCTCGTCAGGGTTCGGTGCCTTGCCGGAGGTAACCGGCCCGGCGTCCTTCGGGCCGAACGTCGACTCACCAGAGGCGTGGGCTGCATCGCTGACTCAGATCCTTGAGGATGATGCGGTTTGGAACACGCTCTCGGAGCGTGGGCGTCAACATGCCCAGCAGTTTGATCGCCTTCGGGTCGCCCGTGAGACGGTGGACGTCTATCGCGACGTCCTGCGTGAATATCGGTAAATTGCCGCGTTTCCAGCTATACTAAACCTCGCATCCCGCTTCAGGTGGATTCATCAGGATCGTGCCGCTTATACGGGCACGGAGAGAGGTAAGTCGTGACGTACGCCGAGCCGGTGAGTGAGCCGAGTCCGTCCCTGACCAACCACAAGCTTTTGCACGTCATCGTCAACCCTGCTTCGGGCAACGGACGCGGGGCCAAGCGCTTGCCACAGTTCGCCGCCAAATTCCGGTCGGCAGGTTACACATGCAACGTTGAGTACACGACCGGCCCTGGCGACGCCAGCCGGCTTGCTGCTGAATTTGCGCGTGCTGGTGCGCACACGATTCTGGCAATCGGCGGTGATGGCACCGCTAACGAGATCATCAACGGTCTCATCGAAGGCGATCAGCCAGTGAATCCCAATACACGGCTGGCGCTCGTGCCATGCGGTACAGGCAAGGATCTGAGCCGCTCACTCGGTACACTGAATGTCGATCAGACACTGCAGGCTATCAAGTCGAATGAAGAAGCAACCATCGACGTGGCCCGCATGTCGTTCATCGACGCTGCGACGCGGGAACCTGTCACTCGCTACTTTGCGAATGTTGCTGACGTGGGCTTCGGGGCTGATGTCGCAAACCGGACGAACTCGGCCGGCAAGGCGTTCGGCGCGACAATTCCGTATTTGGTCAACATCTTCAAGACGGTTGCTGCATTCCAGGGATCGAGAATTACCGTCGAAGTAGACGGCGAACTGTTCTTTGAGGGCGATTCGCTGATGGTCGTGTTTGCAAATGGACGCTTCCACGCCGGCGGAATGCGCCTGGCGCCGGATGCTTCACTTCAGGATGGGCTGCTCGACGTCTACATCCTCGAAAAGGTTGGACGCGCGAAGCTGATCGGATCGCTCCTGCCGCGCGTGTACATCGGGAAGCACGGCGGTCAGGCTGGGGTTCACTACCTGCGCGGCAAGCAGGTCAAGGTCGAGACGGACGAACCGCTGCTGGTCGAGATGGATGGCGAGCAACCTGGGAAATCGCCGGTCAGCGTTGCTGTAGTTCCGGGAGTGCTGAAGGTGATTGCAAGCGGGTCCGCAATAGCGTCAAACGGTCGCGGAGTATAGTTGTACTCGTTGTGTTTCGGTGCCGTGATCGTCACCGGCATTGTTGACTGTCACTAATGAGGTGGGGGTACATGGTCTCAATTTCTTCCAATCAACCGAGTGGAGCGGCATCGCCCGGCAAAGTCGTCTCTTTCTCGACTCTTGAGGACGACAACATCACAGATCTCCAGAAATGGTTCCGAGACGGATTGGTAGGCGAACTGCAGGAGCGCGGGTTCCCATTTGTACCCAAAGCCACCTCTGAAGTTGGCCTCGTGCTCAACATCACCAATATGGATGATCCGCAGACGTTCCGCCGCAAGTCGCAAGGCACCTTCGCTATTGCGATCACCGAAGACATGGAAACGCGCGACGACTATATTCGCGCTTACTACCCCGTGCTCGTGCGCTCGCTCTCACAGGTCGGGATCACATTGATTCAGACCGGCGAGGGCATTGATGCCCACTTCATGACAATGGAGCAAGGCCACTACGTCGTCTCGAAGGGTGAGAACGAGCCCGATCAACAGTTCTTCGCCGAGGTCGCCGACCGCATCACTCCGCTAGCAACTGCCCGCTACGTCATCAACAACGAGTATGTGCCAGATCTACCAGAGGAACTCTGGGGCGGTGACGAGAAGACTGCGGCGTTGATCGAGGCCGGCAAGAAACTCGACGCCTTGAATCTGTTGCCTGCCCCGTGGCCGATCCACGAGTTCTTGAGCCCGCGCGAGCTACGCCACGTCAAGCGCTTGTTTGGTATCGGTGGCCTCTCGTACGGCAATCTCTCAGTACGTCGCGACGAGAAGACGTTCTGGATGAGTGCCAGCGGCGTCAACAAAGGCCAGCTCAAGGACATCGGGCGCGATGTATTGTTGGTGACGGACTATGACGCCGAGAACCATGCGATGGTTTTGAGCGTCCCGCCGGACGTTGAGCCGCGACGTGTTTCCGTGGACGCGATCGAACACTGGATGATCTATCGCGAACACCCAGAAGTTGGCGCGATCATTCACATTCATGCGTGGGTTACCGACGACATTCCAGCGACGCACATCAACTACCCATGCGGCACTCGAGAACTTGCGGTAGTCGTCTCCGATCTGGTTCGACAAGAGCCGGATCCTAGCCGCGCAATTATCGGGCTGCAGAACCATGGGCTCACGATCACCGGCCACTCACTCGACGAGATCTTTAACCGTCTCGAGGGCAAGATCGTGCCGCAGGTGCCGATGGTTTAGCGCCTTCGTCCATAGAATCTAGCCAAGCAGCCGGCCCCGACGTGCTAGTCACGTCGGGGTCCCTTATGCACTACTAAAATTAGGCTCGCCTCATCCCTCACTCGTAAATCTTGACTAACCCAATTTCGTCCGTTATTCTTTGGTGGATCATTGAATACCGGCCTCCATAAAGACTCACTACCGCTGATTCTTCGCTGCGCGGCACGGCGTGGATGCGTATTTGTGTCAGCAAAGGAGTTCCGTTTTGAGGACCTATGTCTGCGGCCAAGCCTGGGAATCGGAGCGTTCACGGCTCGGTGCCTTGTCGGCGGCGTATGACCCAGCCGCGAAGCGCTTGATCCGCAATCTGGGTCTCTGTGCAGGTTGGCCCTGTCTTTATGTCACCTTTCTCTCGATGTCAGCTTCGGGACAGCGTCCCGCAATCTAGTCTGGAGGTGTCCATTGAGCAGCTATGCATTTGATCACCAATGGGTTCAGGAGCGTGAGCGGCTGGACGCTCTCGGGGATCTGCTCGATTTCGAGACGACACGGATCCTTT
>CAYNTE010000210.1:0-4182 GCA_964399615.1 uncultured Thermomicrobiales bacterium | reverse complement strand
CGCGAGAGCTATGACCTGGGGCGGCCGAAGCATGACCACCCGCTGGGGTCGCGCTTCGAGGAGATGGACTCGGTGATCGTCTTCGATGATGTTTTCGTGCCGTGGGAGCGCGTCTTCCTCTATGGTGATCCGGAGGTGGCGAACGGCGCGTTCGGGGCTTCGAACGCCGTGCTGCACATGGCGCACCAGGTGATTGAGAAGAACATCGTCAAGACGGAGTTCATTCTGGGTCTGGTGAGTCTGATCATCGACACGATCGGGATTGAGCCATTCCAGCATGTGCATGAGAAGGCGACCGAGGTGATTATCGGCCTGGAGACGATGCGGGCGCTGGAGCTGGCGGCGATCGAGGGCGCCGAGGTGGACCAGTGGGGCATTATGACGCCGGCCCGGGGACCGCTGGACGCAGCGCGGAATCTCTACCCGAAGCTCTACCCACGCTTTGTCGAGATCATCCAGCAATTGAGCGCGAGCGGGCTGATGGCCGCGCCGACGCTGGCGGATATTGAGGCGCACGGTGATGAGTTCCTGCGCTTCTTCACGGCGGCGCGGGCGGAGCCGAGGGAGCGGATTGCGCTCTTCCGGCTGGCCTGGGATACGGCGATCAGCATGTTTGGATCGCGGCAGGCGCTTTACGAACGCTTCTTCTTCGGCGATCCGGTGCGGATGGCTGGCGCGCTCTTCCACACCTATGACCGGCAGCCGTATATGGACCGGGTGCAGGCGTTTATCAACGAGGGTGTTGAATTGGGACTGGAGGATCGTGGGCCGGGAGCAGAGAAAGCGACGTAGGCATCATGAGTAACCAGCCATCGGTGAGTCCGGAGACATTCAAGCGAGCGATGAGCCAGTTTGCGACGGGCGTGACGGTGGTGATGGTGCAACGTGGCGAGGTGATGCACGGGATGACCGCGAACGCCTTCACCTCGCTCTCGATCGACCCACCGCTGGTGCTCTTCTGTGTGGCGAAGCGGGCGCGCATGGCGGGATTCCTGGAGGGAGCGAAGGGGTTTGCGATCAACGTGCTCTCGGCGGACCAGGAGACGATCTCGAACCACTTCGCAGGCCGGCCGGTGATGGAGGGCGATGATATCGGGTCGTTGCGGCGGGGCCCGGTTGCGCCGCTGGTGCCGGGGGCGCTGGTCTCGATCTCGTGCGAGATGGACTCGGTGCATGAGGGTGGAGATCACTGGATCGTGGTGGGAAAGGTGATCGAGATTCATGAGCCGGAGGCTGAGGCGAGCCGTCCGCCACTGGTCTACTTCCGGTCGCGCTACGCATCGTTGATCGAGCGGCCGCGGGGGCAGGAGCAGCGGGTGAGCTGGTCGAACGAGGCGATCCGGATCTATCACGATGAGTGGTCGGTCGGCGCGGACGAAGTGCCGGATGAGGAGTATGTGCGTGCCAGAATCTGGTAGTGCGATTATGACTGGGCGTCCTGCGCCGGAGAGTGGCGCGAATATTGTGCGGGCGGCGCACGGTGAATTTCGTGTGACTGATCTGGAGCGTGCGCGGGAATTCTATGTCGATCTGCTGGGCTTTGTCGAGACGGAGCGGACAGGGGATGCGCTCTATCTGCGGGGTCTGGAGGATCGGGATCATCACGCACTGGTGCTGCGCCAGGCGGAGTCGGCGGGGGCGGGACATCTGTCGTTCCGGGTCGCGAGCGAGGACGATCTGGAGCGGCTGGAGCACTGGTTGCGTGGGCAGGGATTGCCACTGCGGGTGATCGAGCCGGATGAGGAGCCTGGGCAGGGGCGAGCGATCCGGGTGCAGGATCCGTTCGGGCTGCCGCTGGAGTTCTATGCCCAGATGGAGCAGGTCGAGCGGCATCTGCAACGCTTCGATCGCTATCAGGGTGCGCACGTGATGCGCTTCGATCACTTCAATGTGCAACTTCCGGATGTTGACGCGGCCTATGCGTGGTACGCGCGGGGGCTTGGCTTTGGTTGCTCGGAATACACGGCGACCGAGGACGTGCCAGAGCAGATCTGGGCGGTTTGGCTGCACCGCAAGCAGAATGTGCACGATATCGCGATCATGAACGGCACTGGCCCGCGAGTGCATCACCTCGGCTTTTGGCTGGCGGACACCGGATCGGTGTTGCGGGCCTGCGATATTTTGGCTGGAGCGAGGATGGGGGAGGCGATTGAGCGCGGGCCGGGGCGGCACGGGATCTCGAACGCGTTCTTCCTCTACCTGCGTGATCCGGACGGGAACCGGGTGGAGCTCTATGCCAACGATTATCTGGTGGCCGATCCCGATTGGGAGCCGATTCGCTGGGAGCTGAACGATCCACGCCGGCAGACATTCTGGGGGCACGCGGCGCCGGCCTCGTGGTTCGACGAGGCGGCATTGTGTGAGGATGTTGAGACGGGTCAGCTGCTAGCCGTCGCTCGACCGCATCTTTCGGACCGCCCGACCCACGTTACCTAGGAAGCTCGGCTCGGGGATGCCTTTGGCGCGACGTCGAGCGCGGGCCTCGGCCTCTCGCTGGCGTTTGAGTAGCTGTTCCTTTTGCCAGCGCCGGTGATAGTAGTAGGCGACGATTGCGCCGATGCCGAGCGCGACCGCGCCGCCGGAGCCAAGCGGATCGGTTGAGATGGGGCTGATGCCGGCGCTATCGACGAGATAGAGCACCAGGAGCGAAGCTACCCAGCCCACGCCGAACCAAACGGTGAGATTGAAGGCGTGACGGATGCTCCAAGAGAAGGCAAATCCGCAGATAAACACACCAACGAGTACGATTCCGAGGCCTAAATTGCCACCCATGATTTCCTCAAATCTCCAGACTTCGATGTGGCGCCAGCACGTCTCGGACTTCTTTCGAAACTACGTCGTGCTGGCCGGGATAGGACGTATCAACCGGTCATGATTTCTGGTGTAAGGATACGATGTTGCGTCCTGGGGGCCGAATTTCCTGACTGGGGCTAAATCGGATGCATTCTGCGTGTAAGCCATGCTTGCGGTACTTTCATAGTGTGTCTAAACTGATTTGGGTTGACTTTTCAAAATGAAGGCTACATTAGGATGGGTCGGAAGTGATCGTCGATGCGATTGACAATGTGAGGGCAGCATATAGTTCTCTGGTTCGTGTTTATGTACGTGCGTCGTACTATTTTGCCTCGCTCCTGTTGGGGTGGGGTGCCGAGAACTCAGGTCGAATTTCAGATACATTCTCAGAGTCCAAGGGCGGGATCTCGACCAATGCCGGACGGTCCACAACTCGTCACGTTGGGTCGACTAGGAACGCTGCCGCAAGAGCTAAACGCATTCATTCGTCTGCCGCGTATTCGAAAAACCTCAACATCAATGACCCTTCAACGGGATATCCGTCTGATTGGGACAAAATCAGACGCCAAGTCTATGAACGTGACTGGTATCAATGCGCAAACTGCCGGCGTAGAGGTGTTGAACTTCACGCCCACCACATCGTTCCATTGAGTATGGGTGGAACGAACAATCTAACTAATCTCAAGACACTGTGCAAGGACTGTCACGAAAAGCTCCATCCACATATGAAGAGTTAGAGTGAATCTAGCTTACGGGCGTTAAACTCGGTCATCGTCCCCTTCCTAGTGCGCACTTTGCGGGCTAATGGGCGGAAGCTGCTGTATGCTTGTGGGTAGCTGATAGTGACCAGTTTGCTGGACGGGAGTGATCGCACAGTGTTTGACGCTCATGTATGGTGGGTGCTCTTTGGGGTTCTCTGCTCGCTCTTGCCAGCCTACCTGCTGGTACGAGCTGTGATGCACGTGCTGAATATCAATCTCGGGCAGCGCTATCGGGTGCATCGCTAGCTATCGGTGCTATTCATCTGATAATCGAATAATCTGACGGCGATTTCGCTGAGTCGATGTGCAAAGGGAAGCTCGTGCTTCCCTTTCGTTTCTTAGACTGGGGCCATCTTGAGGTGTGGACTGGTCTGAGACGCGAGGTTGGAGGCTCGGCGCAATGCTCAATGAAGCTCGGCAACTGGGTTTGACGGTGAACGGTCTGCCGTTGTGTGGGGCCGATCCGGCGGCTTATGCGACGCAGGCGGCGGTGGAGTCGCTTAGCGATGCGGAGCTGGCGCAGTTGGAGTGGCTGCGCGACCCCGACGGGCCGGCAATTGGTGTGATCGACGATCACTTCGACAATGTGCGCTTGTGGCTCTCGGCGCTGGGGCTGCGGTCGCGGATG
>CAYNTE010000209.1:0-4244 GCA_964399615.1 uncultured Thermomicrobiales bacterium | reverse complement strand
AAGGATGAAGTTGGCAGGGTATTCGATCGAGGACGCCACTCGACTGATGGTCACCGTGTGGTCCTCGACAGGCTGGCGAAGGATCTGGAGTGAGTGCGCGCCGAATTCAGGCAGCTCGTCGAGAAAGAGCACCCCGCGGTGCGCCAGAGTAATCTCTCCGGGTCGTGGCACGGTGCCACCGCCAACGAGCCCAGCGTATGAAATAGTGTGATGCGGCGCGCGGAATGGACGGTCCAAGATCAGCGGCTCATCGCTCGGCAGCATCCCCGAGATTGAGTAGATACTGGTGACCTCAATCGCCTCCTCACGCGTCAACGGCGGCAAAATCGTCGGCAGAGCTCGCGCCAGCAACGTCTTACCCGTGCCAGGCGGCCCTACGAGCAACGCGTTGTGATTCCCCGCTGCGGCAATTTCTAGTCCGCGCTTGACGTGCTCTTGACCGCGCACATCAGCAAAATCGACGGCGGCTTCGACTTCCCTGGAAAGCTCAAGTGGTTTGCCACGATAGGCTGGAATTGGCGCGACGCCGGTAAGGTGTTTGATCATACCGGTGAGCGTGTCGACGGGGATAATATCGATGCCGCTGACCAGGGCCGCCTCATCGGCATCGACCCAGGGCACGAACGCTTGCTTGAGGCCGTGACGCGCCGCCACGCTGACCATCGGCAAGATGCCATTCGTGTGCCGCAGCGTGCCGTCGAGCGAGAGCTCACCGATGATCAGCGCATCGCTGAGGTCAGCATCAATGCTCGTTGTAGCGAGGATGAGTCCGACGGCAATCGGGAGGTCGTAGGCTGGACCTTCCTTGCGAATATCCGCCGGAGCGAGATTGACGGTAACTCGTCCGATTGGGAATTTGAAGCCGCTGTTGCGGATTGATGTGCGGACTCGCTCGCGAGATTCCTGGACGGCGGCATCTGGCAGGCCAACGACGACGATTCCTGGCTGCCCCTGGCTTACGTCGATTTCGACTTGCACCAATACTCCGTCGAGTCCGATCGTGGCACAACTCGTGACGCTCGCCAGCACGACTCTGTCCGATCTTCTAGAACCAGCGCCTTCCGCGCTCGATCATTACTACCCCAAGAATTCTCGCTCCAACGCGTTCAAGTGCATCGCGTGCTTCAATGGCTTGAGTGCGGCGTGTCTTGCCTCCCGTGACGACCAAGATCACTCCATCGACTCGTGGTGCAATCGAGATCGCATCGCCATAGAGCGGCAGCGGTGCCGAGCTCAGAACGAGATAATCCCAAGTATTGCTCAAATCGGCGAGCAGAGTCTGAAGTTGCTTACCAGCAAGAAGATCCGGATTCATCGTATGTCCCACCGCAAGGGCCGCGTGGCCGCTGACAGCTCCCTCGCGATCGACGGTAACGGGCTCTCCACTCGCAAGGGCATCGGTTAGTCCCTCAGACGTGGATTGCCCGGAACGCACGTTGGCGTCGATAAAGAGACAAGAGTCCCCTGCGTCAGCGATGGATTCCGCCAGACCGGTTGCGACGGTTGAAGGCGATTTGCGGTCAACATCCACCACAAGCACTGAGCGGACTTGCTGCTCTTCACTCGCGAACCGAACAGCGGCCCGGAGTGTCCGGAACGCTTCGTCGACGACCTTGTCCTGTCGATTGACCATCTCTCAGTCAGCCCTATCCCATTACTGTCCCGGCGGGGGCAAGGTCGCAATGACCGGCCGCTCAAGATACCGCTCTACATCGGTTCGTC
Organism: uncultured Thermomicrobiales bacterium; assembly: GCA_964399615.1. Taxonomy (GTDB): domain Bacteria; phylum Chloroflexota; class Chloroflexia; order Thermomicrobiales; family CFX8; genus CAYNTE01. The sequence goes on along the minus strand of CAYNTE010000209.1, from coordinate 2,522 downwards.
GCTTCAGCGTATCGTCTCGGTAGGTGAGCCCGAACGCAATCGCCACACCTACGACGGCACCCAGAAGACCGCCAGCGAGTGTATTCACTTTGACTCGCGGGCCACTTGGCGTGGTTGGTGGGTTGGCGCGCTCGAGTATTTGCATGTGCACGAGCCCGGCGACCCGATCTTCGACACTTTCGATCTCTGCGTTCATCTCGTCATTCTGGGCTTGATTACGTGCAACGAAAGCGTCAGCCAGAGCATTTGCTATCTGGGCCGCACGTTCCGGCTCCGTATCGACCACCACAATCTGGACGATATTGGCATCCGGATTGTGCCCGAGCTGGAGCTTGCTCTGGGCCAGCGAGGGATCGATATCGTTGAGTCCAGCCTCTTGCAGTGCATCGTGGACGAATTGCCAGTTATTGATCAGATCTTTGTAGGACGCAAGCCGGTTCTTGGCGTACAAGTCCATCCAGTAATCTGGCGGACGTGCGATAGCCATGACTCGCACACTGACGGTGTATTCCTTTGGTTGCGAGCTGGTGCCGATATAGGCAACACCTGCTGCCACGATGGCCGCGATCAGCACGACCCACCAGTAGCGAAGCAGGTCGACGATGAGCTCCTCAGGTCGCATCATCAGCGCCGATCCCGCAAACTAGCCAGGATCGGGAGGCCCAACGCGTCGGAGACGCCATCGGCATCCTGCACCCGGTCATCGAGGTAATCGATGACGAACGCGAGCACCACCCCCGCGCCGATCCCAACGATCAGGGAGAGAATCAGCAAGAGCCGTGCTCGGCCCTGATCGGAGTCCGCACCGGTTGGCACCTGCACCGACTGCACAATCGCGGGGCCATCGGCGGTGCTGCGGTTCACCAGGAATCTGGCCGCGCCCTCCTGCACTTCCTGTTGCGCTGCCCTGGCAATCACCACCGATCTATCGGGATCGCCGGTAGTCGACGTGATCGTTAGCACACGATGCTCGCGCGTGGCCGACAATGCCGCCTGCACCTCGCCAGTTCCGATCTCCTGTCCTTCTGTTCGCAACCGCTCAGCAACAGCCTCGGCGAAGACATTGCCTTTCACGATCTCGACGAGATCATCGATCGCAAATTCACTGGCCAGGTAGTTGTAGTAGTCGTCATATTCGAACTCGCTCGGCACGGGAGTGTCTGGTGAGAGCATGTAGACGACCTTGGCATCGGCCGAGTACGAAGGGTCGCGGTTCATGTAGTCCCAGCCACCGAAGATGAGGACCAGGAGTGGGACGAGCAAGGCAACCCACCACCTCCGGAGCAGCGCCTGAAGATAAAATTTCAGCTCCACTGGCCCTATTCTCCCGCTCGATACCGTTCGATAGTTTCGTCGATCAACTGCTGCATTTCTCGGCGGAAACGCGATTCCGAGAACGAACTCGCGTGCGCCACCAATCGCTCTTGATCAAATCGCAACGACTCGAAGCGCTGCACCGCCTCAATCAACGCAGCCACGGATTGATCGTGGACCCACACTCCAGTCTCATCGGGCCGCACTGAGTCAAGCACACCACCGCGTGCGAGCGCAATTACCGGGCGTCCGGCAGCCTGCACCTCCACCTGAGCAATACCAAAGTCATCCTCGGACATGAAGACTGCTGCCCTGCAGCGCGCGGTGAGGCGTTGCACTTCAGCATCATCGATTCGACCCAGAAACCGGACATTCGGTGCAGCGCGCTGCTCAAGTGCTTGACGATCTCGCCCCCCACCCACGATGTACAGCGGCAACCCCAGGTGATTGAAGGCGTCGACAACAATATCGATGCGCTTGTACGGCACGAGACGTGAAATGAGGATGAAATAGTTGCCGATCTCTCCGGCTGGCGCTGGTTGAAAGCGCTCAGTATCAACCGGTGGAAAGACGACATCGGCGTCACGCCCATAGAAGGCCCTAATGCGGTCGCGTACAGCCGTGGAATTCGCCACGAATCGATCCACTCGCCGGCTTCGCGTCCTATCCATGCGCCGTAACGTGCTCATGAAGGGATTAAGGGCAATCCGCGCGATCTTCGGCAACTGCTCACGTTCACAGTACTGCTCGAATGACCAGGCAAAGCGGGCTGGCGAGTGGCAATAGCAGACATGCACCGCTCCCGGTGGAGGCTGTGCCCACTTTGCGAACGCACTCGATGAGCTGAGAACGAGGTCACAATGTGGGATCTGCATCCGATCGAAGACCCACGGGTAGCCAGGCAAATACCACTGGTGGTGGGCATGGATGGCGGGCAGCGAGTCGAGGAACGATGTCTTGATCGACCAGTTTCGATACGCGTCCGGCATTGCGTCCGGGTCATATATCGAGGTGTGGATTGGAGCGTCGGGATAGAGTGCGACCAGCGACTCCAATACCCGCTCAGCACCGCCATATTGGTTGAGGTAATCATGAACGAGAACAGTCCTCACTGGTCGAGATTCAGCGAGGATGGACGCGCGAGGCTGCGTTGTCTGACTAGTATGCGCCACGGGCTGTCAGGACAGCGGGGACAGTTCTGATAATCG
>CAYNTE010000208.1:0-4271 GCA_964399615.1 uncultured Thermomicrobiales bacterium | reverse complement strand
GCATCCGGTGATCTTCTGGAGGGACCCTTTGGCAGAGTTTGTCCTGAGCGTATTCGATGTGTTCAGGATGGCATGGGGGGCGTGGTTGTTTTGGAAGTGGGGGCTGAAGGTTAGGGGTATTGCGACGTGTCGCTGGGGCGTTTCCTGGGAGGGACGGGTCGAGAGAAGCCTGACCGGGTCTGGCCTGATTGTCACAGAATCGTCACATTCGCGACATGAGTGCGTCGAAGCTGATGGATATATTGATAGTGTCGGCGGGAACGGACCTGCCGGCGGAGGCGGTCAACGATGGATCGCCACAGGAGTATCAAGGAGGATCGCATGGCTATGGAAGCCAGTGGCCGACGGACTCGACAGCGCACCAGCCGGCCGGGGGCGGGCTCGGTTGGCTGGGGCCGACTGTCGATCACAGATCTTGGCCGGACGGTATTGCTCGGCATCTTTGATCCTGAGCGCTTGGTCGCTGAGGATCGCCGCTTGGCCGCCGTTCCGGCAAGACGACACAATTTCCCACAATCTGCTCATATTCCTCACTAGCATACTTTCCTATACCCTCCCCAACCCCCCTGACGGGGCACGGCTACCCCCCGTGTCCCGTTTTTTGTTGACTTTTGCATGAGGATGGGTCTCAATCTCGGGTACTGCTTCGGGATAGTGGGATAGGTGGGTTGGATGACTGCGGAAGATGTCGTTGTTCGGAAGGCGGATGATGATGCGAGGTGTCTGGCGATTGCGGCTGGACTGCCGGACTACTTCAATGCCACTGGGCTGGCGTTGCTGCGAGAGGATCTGGCAGCAGGGGAAGTCTATGGCGCATTTGATGTGGAAACGCTGATCGGGTTTGCGGTATTCAAGGCGATCAATTCGCAGGCAATCGAGCTGGCCTGGTTGGCGGTGGAACGGGGTCGGTGGTCACACGGGGTTGGAACGCGTTTGGTCGAGGTGGGGTTGGCTGGGCTGGCGGGTGAGTATCGAGCGTGTCAGGTGAAGACGTTGGCGGCGACGGTTGAGGACGAGGGGTATGCGCGGACGAGGCGTTTTTATGCTGGGCTTGGGTTTATTCCGCTGGAGGTGATTGATCCGTATCCGGGCTGGGAGGAGGGGAATCCGTGTCAGATCATGGTGCGGTTTTTGAGGTGAGGAGGGATCCCCTCATCCCCTAGCCCCTTCTCCCACAAGGGGAGAAGGGGGACCGGACGTGGAAGGACCGAACTTGGAGGGGAATAAGGGAGCTTGTGTTCTGGGCTGGGGTTGCGTAGGCTGAGGGTAGATTCGATTCGATGGGCCGCGCCTAGTGTTCTGCTTGGCGATGAGGGGATATCGAGGCCATGGAGGCCCCAATTCGCGCTACCGCTCGCGCTGTTGCTGTGCAGGACGGGCTGATTCTGCTGTGCCAGTTCGTGGGGACAGGGCATACATTCCTGCCCGATGGAGGTATCGCGCCGTTTGAGCCGTGCCGGCTTGCACTGGAGTGTGAGATCGGTGAGGGGGTGGGGCTGGCCTGCGAGGCCGGCGACTATCTGGAGGCGATCGAGTATTGCTGGCGTGAGCACGCGGCGGGTCGCGATCACCACGAGATCAATCACTATTTCACGGTTTCGATAGCAGGGATAGCAAGTGGGAGCTCGCCACCTGCCTGTGAACCAGATCACCGGTTCTTCTGGGCACGGGTGGATGAGCTCGAAGGGTATGATCTGCGCCCAGCACCGCTGGCGGATTTGCTGTGTGGCTACCTGGTGGGGCAGCACGATCGATTCGTGATCGAGGGGGACCGGTGGACGACACCCTGTTCTGCATTTGCATGATCATGAGGAGGAGTCGACACCATGTCGGACAAACCGAGGCGCACCAAACGCTATACGAAGCGGCACATCAACGGCCGTGAGATGAACCCCCAAACCCTGATGATGAGTTACGGCTACCGGCCGGAGTGGTCGGAGGGCGCAATCAAGCCGCCGATCTTCCAGACCTCGACGTTCGTGATCGAGAGCGCGGAGGCCGGCAAGCGTTTCTTTGGTCAGGCATATGGCCTGGAGGAAGCGAGCGAAGATGACACAGGCGGCCTGATCTACGGCCGGCTGAACAACCCGAATCTCGAGATTCTCGAGGACCGGCTGACGCTCTACGACGGCGGTGAGGATGCGCTGGCGTTTGCGAGCGGGATGGCAGCCATTACGACGGCACTGTTCACGTTCCTGAGTCCGGGAGATCTGATCTTGCACAGCGGCTCGATCTATGGCGGGACAGACCACTTCATCAAGCACGTGCTGCCACGCTTCGACATCGCGCACCAGGCGTTCGGCAAGGATGATGATCTGTTCGAGGTTGCCCGCCGGGTCGAGGACTCGGGTCGGGCAGACCGCGTGGCAGTGATCTATCTGGAGACGCCATCGAACCCGATGAACACGCTGGTTGATCTGGAGCTGTGTGCGGAGCTTGCGGACCGGTTCGCCAGCGAGGGCCGGCGGCCGGTGGTGATGTGCGACAACACGTTCCTGGGGCCGTTGTTTCAGCAGCCGATCAAGCATGGGGTGGACCTGGTGCTCTACTCAGCGACCAAGTACATCGGCGGGCATAGCGACGTGGTGGCGGGGGCCTGCATCGGTAACGCTGAGGTGATCCAGGAAGTGCGAGCGATGCGGACGTTCATGGGGACGATGACGGACCCGTGGACTGCCTGGTTGCTGATCCGGAGTCTGGAGACCTTGAAGCCGCGCATGGAGCTGATGGCATCGAACGCCGCAGCTGTGGCGGACTATCTGCGCGACCATCCGAAGGTGGAGCGGACCTACTATCTGGGGCATCTGGAGGATCAGCCGGAGCAGCGGGTTATCTTCGAGAAGCAGTGTCTCTCGCCGGGGTCGATGATCTCGTTCGATATCGCCGGTGACCAGGCTGAGGCGTTCCGGTTCTTGAACGGTCTGCAACTGATCAAGCTGGCGGTGAGTCTGGGCGGGACGGAGTCGCTGGCTGAACACCCAGCAACGATGACGCACACCGATGTCTCGCCGGAGGATCAGGCGGCCGTGGGGTTGACCGACAAGTTGATCCGCATGTCGATCGGACTCGAACACCCCGACGACCTGATCGCTGACCTGGATATGGCGCTGGCGGGAGTTTAAGGCCCGGGGACCGGGAATCGGGAATCGGGACTGGTTGGGGGACTGCTCCGGTGGTCGTGTTGGGCCACTGTCGAGCAGTCCCTTTGTTCTTCCCTCACTCCTTGCCTTTTTCTTTGTATGGGAGAGCCGGACGGCGGGGAGTATGCTAGGTTCGCGGGAGAGTGAATTGAGGAAATGCTGATGAGCTGGGGAGATGTGCTGGGAACGCTGCTGCCATATGTGGTGATCTCCTATGCGGTGGTGGCGGGCTTTGTGGCGTTCGTGCTGACGGGGGTGCAAGAGGGCATCAAGATGAGCGAGCGGGAGAGTCGCTTCGGTATCGAGCGCTGGTCGCAGTTGCGATTGATTGCGATGAGTGCGTTGCTGACTGTTCCGAGCCTGATCGTCTTCATCCTTATCGGGGTGTTTCTGGTGGCCTGATGGATGTGTTGTTGATTTCTTCCCCAGTGCCGGTGTTGTTCTCCCCAAGAGTTATCAATATGGGGTGAGAAGATAGTCTGTATTAGTCGGGGCTGTGGATTGTGTGGATTGTGGTGGAAATGGTGATGGAGCGGGGCTAACGGAGCCGGACGACGCGGAGGATGAGCTATCAACATGCCCAGAGGGACGCGCTGTGACAGAAAAGTCACAGCTTTTTTCGTCCTCATGGGGTGCCGGGGTTGTTGAGGCGGAGTCTGGAGTTATCCAAGCGGCTCTGGGTGTACGTACACATACTTGTCCACAGCCCCTGGCGGTTATCCACATTGTCAGAGTCGTTGTCCACAATAGGGTGATTCCGGTGCCAGTGGGTCACAGGGGTGTGACAGGGTGGCACGGTGGAGTCGGGGGCCGGTACCCGGGCTGGCAAGAAAAACCAATGTTCCCATGCCGCCACGACCGTCCGGAGAGATCCCTCGACAGGCTCGGGATGACATGGGGTGGGGGCGTTGGGACGGGGACGATCAGCGGTGCGGACGTTCTCCCGGAGAGATCCTTCGACAAGCTCAGGATGACAGGCGGGCATGGTCCTCTGGATGGGGACGGTGAGCGGTGCGGACGATCTTCCGGAGAGGTAACATCGCCTGCCATCGTCCCCATCGCACGACAACACCCAATGTCATCCAGAGCGAAGCGCAGCGGAGTCGAAGGATCTCTCACCCTGATTGGCAA
>CAYNTE010000207.1:0-4291 GCA_964399615.1 uncultured Thermomicrobiales bacterium | reverse complement strand
TCCGGCGGCTTTCTGATCCAGAAGATCCGACTGGCGGTGCAATTTCGCTCATCGCGCGAGTCGTTGCGTCGGTCGCGACTGGTTCTGACTCGACTGCGCAGGAGACAACGCAATCAGCCGCTCGGGATACACAGAACCTTGTCGCGTACGCCAAGAGTCAAGTGCAAACGCTTTTCGAGTCGCTTGCCGAGGTCGCAGGCCAGGATAGTGGAAGTAATGGCTACGAGCGCCGGACCAGACTGACTTCCGGTGTGCGGTCGACACCCGAGTGGGGCGAGATCGAGATTCGCGTCGATGACCTGGCATCGACGCTGGGTGAGCTAGTTGGCGTCGTACGTCAGGCACAGAAGGCGCTTACCTCAATCGACGAGGATGCGCTCGAAACCCGTGACGAGACAATTAATGAGCTGGCACTTCTGGAAGAAGAGCTTATCGAGCTGCGTGACCGACTGTTCGCCACGCTGACCCAGGATGATAGCGATCTCATCTGCTGGCTTACCCAGCACCAGCACACGGGCGACGTCGCCGTTCGCGCGGCACCATTGCATGTCTCTGACTTGCTGGAAGAAGAGCTCTATTCCCGGCTCGATAGTGTCGTGCTAACGTCTGCAACACTCGCAGCAGATGGTTCGTTCAGTTTCATTCGCGACCGGCTGGGTTTGCCGGATGCCGATGCCGTCGCGGTCCCATCGCCATTCGATTATCAGCGTTCCACAATGGTGGCCGTGGCAAATGATATCCCAGAGCCGGGGCAGCAGGGGCATCAGAAGCAAGTGCAACAAGCATTGATCGACCTGTGCATTGCTTCCGAGGGACGGGCACTCGTGCTCTTCACATCCCATAGCGCTTTGCAGGCGACCTATCACGCGATCAAGCACGCGCTGGAACCGCATGGGATTGTCGTACTGGCGCAACGCATCGATGGTTCACCACGGCAACTCTTGGAGCGGATGCAAGGGCACGAGCGGATTGTCCTGCTTGGCACGAGTTCGTTCTGGGAGGGCGTCGACATCGTTGGCGATGCGCTAAGCTTGCTAGTTATCACCCGCCTGCCGTTCTCCGTGCCAAACGATCCTATATTCGCGGCACGGAGTGAATTGTTTGACCAACCGTTCATCGATTACGCAGTCCCACAGGCGATCCTGCGATTTAAGCAAGGATTTGGGCGGTTAATCCGCAGCAGCGTGGATCATGGCGTGGTGGCGATTCTTGACCGGCGTCTGGTTAGTCGCCGCTACGGCCGGGCATTTATTAGCTCGTTGCCTGAGACGACCGTTGAAGTAGCGCCTACCTCTCGACTTGCCGAACTGGTCACCGATTGGCTGGCGAAACGAGGGGATGCTGAGCATAGTGAAATGGAGCCAACGCATGGATAAGATTTCTCCAAGCGCACCAGACAGAAATCTGGCGCTGGAACTGGCGCGCGCCACCGAAGTGGCCGCCATCGGAGCATCGCGCTGGATGGGCCGTGGCGACAAGAATGCCGCTGACCAGGCTGCGGTCGATGGGCTTCGCACCGTGCTGCAGACCATCCAGATGGATGGTGTCGTCGTGATCGGTGAGGGCGAGAAAGACGAGGCTCCGATGCTCTACATCGGCGAGGAGGTTGGGTCGGGGGCTGCCCCCAAAGTCGATATTGCCGTTGACCCAATCGACGGGACAACCCTCCTCTCCAAGGGCATGCCCAATGCCATTGCTGTCGTTGCACTTGCCGAGCGTGGTTCGATGTTCTATCCGCCTGAAATTGCATATATGGAGAAGATCGCGACAGGTCCCGAAGCGGCTGACGTTATCGACATTGAACGTCCCGTGCGAGAGAACATTGAGCGCGTTGGCAAGGCGCTGGGACTGCGACCTCAAGAGGTAACAGTTGTGATCCTCGACCGCCCAAGACATGAGGATTTGGTGCGAGAAGTTCGTGAGGCCGGCGCCCGGATCAAGTTCATCCCAGACGGTGATGTGGCAGGTGCGATCATGACTGGCTTGCCGCATACTGGTGTCGACCTGCTGCTCGGGGTAGGTGGGGCGACCGAAGGCGTGATTACCGCTTGCGCTCTTAAGGCAATGGGTGGCAATATGCAGTGTCGCATCTGGCCACGCAACGAGGCTGACCGGCAGATCATGGCCGACCAGGGGCTCGATACCGTGACGATTTATGGACAGAATGACCTGGTATCGTCGGACAATACATTCTTTGCCGCGACCGGGATCACCGATGGGGAATTGCTGCGTGGCGTGCGATTTACACGAGAAGGGGCAACGACACAGTCGCTGGTGATGAGATCGAAGTCAGGAACGATCCGAACGATCGAAGCACGCCACCAATTGAGCAAGCTTAACCAGTATACGGCGCTGGAACTTGGCGAAAGGGTTTCGTGACTGGTATACTCGGGCAAATCGTTTGCCGTCGCGCGAACTATCCTCTGAGCCTGCATAAGCAATCACACCACTTCGTTGAGGTGACACGTGGTCGCTTGGGGGAACCCTCTTGACTTTATCTCCATGTGTCTGAAGACCACGCTCTTGAGCCGAAGTGGATCCGCGACGCCAGAAGTACGACCGTTCGGCACGTGCCGGACCACGAGCGCGCTAGTGCGCACACGATTGACGGTGGGTCATGTCTTCCCAGAAATCAGAAGAGAATATGCACAGCCAAGATCAAGAACACGTTACTGAAGAGCGAACCGACGAGACCTCAAGTTCAGTCGCTGTCGCACAGAACGAAGAGAATCAGGACGGAGCTGAAAAGAAGACGTCTCGGTCTCGCTCCCGAAAGAAGCCAACAGAAAACAATCGACAAAATGGACGTTCGCGTGGCCGCGGCCGCTCCAAGGCTGCCACTGCCGAAGCCGACGAGGCTGAAGAGAGTTCGCAGGATGGACGCGAGAGTAGCCAGCAGCCTAAGACGCCGACATTTACCGTTGCGCAGCTAAGGTCGATGCCCGACACACAGCTCCTGCAGGTTGGCCAGGCGATGGAGATTGATCGCATCCAGCGATTCCGCCGCCAGGAAGACCTGATGATGGCGATCCTCGAGAAGCAAGCCGAATTGAAGGGCGATCGCTTCGGGCAAGGCATCCTCGAAGTCATCGAAGACGGCTTCGGATTCTTGCGTGGGCAGCGCTATCTGCCAAGCTCAGACGACATTTACGTCTCACAGTCGCAGATTCGTCGGTTCGGACTTCGCACGGGTGATCGCATTGCCGGTGTCGTGCGGCCCCCGAAGGACAGCGAGAAGTACCACTCGCTGCTCCGGGTCGAAGCGGTTAATGGATCTGACCCAGAAGAGGCACGTCGACGGCCACGGTTCGAGACGCTGACCCCGATCTTCCCTCACGAGCGGATCTCACTTGAGACGCAACCAAAAATTTTGGCAACCCGACTCGTCGATGTTGTAGCGCCGGTTGGACGTGGCCAGCGTGGCTTGATCGTCTCGCCGCCGAAGGCCGGTAAGACGATGCTGCTGAAGGCGATCGCCAACGGCATCACATCAAATCACAACGACATTCACTTGATGGTCTGTCTGATCGGTGAGCGCCCCGAAGAGGTGACCGATATGCAGCGCTCGGTCGACGGCGAGGTTGTTTCCTCGACCTTTGACGAGCCTGTGGAAGACCACACCAAGGTTGCCGAGATGGTGCTGGAACGCGCCAAGCGGCTCGTAGAGGGCGGCAAGGACGTTGTCGTGCTGCTCGATTCGATCACCCGCCTAGCGCGCGCCTACAACCTTGCAGTGCCTCCGAGCGGACGGACACTCTCCGGTGGTATCGACCCAGTGGCGCTTTATCCGCCCAAGCGCTTCTTTGGCGCCGCTCGCAACATCGAAGGTGGCGGCAGCTTGACGATCGTTGCCACATGTCTGGTGGACACTGGTTCGCGCATGGACGATGTGATTTACGAGGAGTTCAAAGGCACCGGCAACATGGAGATGCACTTGGATCGCAAGCTCGCTGAGCGCCGCATCTATCCGGCAATCGACATCCAGCGCAGCGGCACGCGACGTGAAGATCTCTTGCTCGACGAGGAAGAGCTGCGCCAGGTCTATACTATGCGCCGCATGGTCTCGATGCTCGGCGGCACCGAGGGCACCGAGCTCGTCGTGGGCCGGATGCTGAAGTCCGAGTCAAACGAAGAGTTCCTGGCAACCCTCACCAAAGACATTTAACCGGCCAGCAATGCAAAGACGACGCCTGTGGGTTAACTCCGCGCAGGCGTCGTCTGCTTTGCGGGGTTAATTACGGGACATGAAATAGCGGGCGATCTCGTCGACTTCAAATTGAGGAATTCGGCC
>CAYNTE010000206.1:3668-4301 GCA_964399615.1 uncultured Thermomicrobiales bacterium | reverse complement strand
GTATCTGCTGTATAAGGATGTGAATCGGGATATTCGGTTCGATTGGATGTAGGGGCGGGGTCGGGGATCAGGGACCGGTGCCCGGGAACCGGGAGTCGGGAGTCGGGAGTCGGGAGTCGGGAGTCGGGAGTCGGGAGTCGGTGAAGGTTGACATCGCTGGCATTGAAACGCAACGTACCCCTGTCATCCTGAGCTTGTCGAAGGATCTCTCGGGAAATCGTGAATTGAATGGAACGATGGATTTGATTGCCAATCAGGGTGAGAGATCCTTCGACTCCGCTGCGCTGCGCTCAGGATGACATTGGGGGTGGTCGTCTGAGTACTGACGATGGCAGGCGGTGTCAGTTCTCCGGATGCACGTCGGAAGCTCGAAACATCCGCCTCCAGATGACCTCGCCCGCCTGTCATCCTGAGCTTGTCGAAGGATCTCTCGGGAGGTCGTGAATTGAGTGGGATGTTGGATTTGGTTGCCAATTTCCCTGAGAGATCCTTCAACTCCGCTGCGCTTCGCTCAGGATGACATTAGGCATGGTCGTGCGACAGGGGCGACGACAGGCCGGCGCAGTGACGCGGGCCAGCGGCGTCTGTACAGAGGGGGTGTGGGTGGTCTTTGGATATGGGGGGTGGGGATGG
>CAYNTE010000206.1:0-3658 GCA_964399615.1 uncultured Thermomicrobiales bacterium | reverse complement strand
ACCCGCCGCAGGGCGGCGCCCCCGCGCCATCCCTACCGGGGGGGGGGGGGGGCCTTGGCATCGGGGGGCGGGCACGGGCTGAGGATCGTGCGCTCATCCTCTGGACCCCCTCTCCTATAAAGGGAGAGGGGGACATTGGATGGGAGCAGGGGCTAGAGGCGGGATGGGGTTTCGGTGCGGGTGCAAGTGCCGGCGACGCGGATGACGCGGGAGGTGGTGTTGATGCAGATGTGGATAGTTTGGTCGCCGAGGGCGGTGACTTGGTGCTCGGAGCGTGAGCAACCTCGATCCTGCAGGTCGGCGGTGGTGCTGCCGTTCCAGTTGTTGACGCAGAGAGCAAGTGGGGCGTCGTGAGGCAGCCGGATGAGGGTTTGATTGCGAGGACACTGGCCACTCTCCTGAGCCATGCTGAGCTGGTTGGTCCAGGTGCTGACACAGAGACTGACGGTGGAGGTGTTGATCTCAATGGCACCGATGTCGCAGGCGCCGTTCAACGGCCGAGGGTTACCGAGCTGGTCGGGGTCAACGCCTTCGATGACATCGGTATCGCAGAGTGCTGGTCCGGCGTCGATGGCGGGGCTGCCGGTGAGGAGTGGGAAATAGGTCTGCGAAACGCCGTCGATCACGGTGGTGGTGGCGGTGTCGAGACCGAGGTCGGTCAGGCTGTTGTGCGATGTGGAGGCGGTGAGCGGGCAGGAGTCGTCGTTGGTGATGGTATAGCTATCAGCCAGGTGTCCTCCGCCAAACATTTCGCAGCTGCTACCCTCGCCTGTGAGAATGACGCCAGTAAGCGTCAGCGGTCCAGCGACAAAGAGGGAGGCGGTCGTCTCGTGAGGCTGAATGATGGTTGACCATGCGATGTTAGCGGAGTCGGCCGTAGGGCTCACGGTTATCGTTGGGCCTAGCGCACCGCTGATGAGCTCAGCGGCGCCCACGATGGTGGAGGAAACAATCTTGGTGTCACCATCTTCAAGATATACCGTGCCACCTAATTCGCGCGCATGATTGTTGGTGAAGCTGCTCTGGGCAACCTTGAGCTGGCCCGAGCTCCAAATCGCTCCGCCCTCTGATTTCGCTCTGTTAGTGTCGAGGGTGCTCGAAACGACGTTCAGGTTAGCGAAGTTGTAGATAGCACCACCAGAATTCGATTCATTATGGGACAAGGTACTCTGAGCAATTTCCAAGGTGCCTTCGTTGATGATCGCGCCAGCGATAGCCTTACCTAAATTATTAGTAAACGTGCTCTGATTGATGGTGGCTGTTGCTGCGTTGAACAATGCTCCGCCATTCAAGGATCGATTGTTTGTGAAGTAGCTCCCATGTATGTGGAAGACCCCCGCGTTACCGACTGCGCCACCGATAACATCGGCGTCATTGCCGGAGAGGGTGGTCGTGTTCATGGTGACTGTCCCGGTGTTGCTGATTGCGCCGGAATCGGTGAAGGCGCTGTTGTTGCCGAGATAACTTCCATTGATTTCAAACGTGCCAGCATTGGCAATTGCGCCACCGTGATCCGCCTCGTTATCAATGAGCGCACTCTGCTCGATGGTGAGCGTGCCGTTATTCAGAATTGCACCGCCGGAGACACTCGATGAAACGCCGTTGGTGAGGGTGATGTGCTGTAGGGTGAGGTAGCCGGTCCCGGCGACGTAGAAGAGACTCGACTGCCTCTCAGCATCGAGAACGATTTGGTTGCCGTCACCGTTGCTGCCGTCGATGATGACGGCCTGGACGCCTGCGTCACCGATAGTGATATTGGAAAGGACATCGATGATATAGGTGGGACAGTTGAAGATGACCCGGCCGGGCTGGTCGGGGTTGGTGGTGGCGGCTTCGTCGATGGCAGAGACGATGCCATCTCTGGTGCAAGGATGGTTCGTGTTATCTTGCACCAACACGACGTTTTCGGCGGCCTCGGCGGTGTGGAGTGCGAAGCCCACGACAAACGCAACGCACACAGAAATTGCTAATAAGCCGATCATTGGCACGATTCGCATTTGATACCCCCAATTTTCCCCTGTTCCCGCATGAAATGCGGTGTAAGAGTACCGTTCGGTTCAGGTTTCGGAAAGGTTGCTTTTGGGGGTCGGCGACCGGAGCCGGGATGAGTCGTTGAATCTGAGAATCGAGAGATTTGGGGAGGTTGGTTGAGATGAGTGATACGGGGGCGATTCGGCCGTTGACTGGGGTGCGGGTGCTGGATTTGGGGCGGCATCTGGCGGGTCCCACGGCGGCGATGTGGTTGGGGGATCTTGGGGCGGATGTGATCAAGGTTGAGCGACCCGGGACGGGGGATGATGGTCGGTTGTCGGGTCCACCGTTTTTTGATGGGCAGAGTGCGTTCTTTCTCTCGGCAAATCGCAATAAGCGCTCATTGACGCTGAATCTGAAGGAAGCGGCGGGTCAGGAGGTCTTCCGCAAGCTGGCTGGGACATCGGATGTGGTGATTGAGAATTTCCGGCCGGGGGTGATGGAGGCGCTGAATATCGGCTATGAGCGGATCAGCGCGGAGAACCCAAGGGTGATCTATTGCTCGATCTCGGGGTTTGGGGCGGATGGTCCGGACGCTGGCAAGCCGGGGCTCGATCAGATTGTGCAGGGTGTCTCGGGGTTGATGAGTATCACGGGCTTCGAGGGTGAGGATCCGGTGCGGGTCGGGGTGCCGATAGCGGATCTGTTGACGGGCCTGTTTGGGGCGTATGGTGTGCTGGCGGCGCTGCAGGCTCGGGAGCGGACAGGCAAAGGGCAGCGGGTGGAGACGTCGCTGCTGGAGAGCATGGTGGGGATGCTGGCATTCCAGGGTGTGCGCTACTTGAATGGTGCGGGCGCGCCACCTCCGGCGGGGAATCATCACCCAATCAACGCGCCGTATGGGGTATTTCGAGCGCGGGATGGGTTCATCACGATCGGGGGCAGCGGGGAAAAGCGCTGGCAATTGTTGTGCGATCTCATCGACGGAGACGATCTCCGGAATGATCCGCGGTTTGCGGACAATGGTGGGCGCTATGAGAACCGGCTGGAGCTGGCGGACCTGATCAGCGAGAAGTTGCAGGGCCGGGATGTTGAGGAGTGGGTCGAGATACTGACGTCGGGTGGGGTGCCGGCGGGTCCGATCTATGATGTGGCCGAGGCGCTGGATAGTGCGCAGGTGCGGCACCGGGAGATGGTGGTGGAGCGCCCGCATCCGGTGATGGGGATGGTGCGGCTGCTGGGTCTGCCGGTGAAACTGTCGGATACGCCGGGTGGGGTTGACGCAGTGCCGCCGCTGCTGGGGGCGCACAATGCGGAGATCCTGGAGGAGCTGGGGTATTCGGCAGAGGAGCGGCAGAGGTTTGAACGAGATGGGGTCGTGGGGTAGGTCGGGAGGATCGGGGACCGGTGTCCGGGGACCGGGAATCGGGGGGAACGGGGAGTCGGGAGTCGGGAGTCGGGAGTCGGGAGTCGGTGAAGGCTAACGACGCCGGCGATTGAGTGCCACGCCCCCTGTCATCCTGAGCTTGTCGAAGGATCTCTCAGGAGATCGTGAATTAAAGGGGACGATGGATTTGGTTGCCGATCCAGGTGAGAGATCCTTCGACTCCGCTGCGCTTCGCTCTGGATGACAACGGGTGGGGGTCGCGCAGGTTGGACGATGGCAGGCGGTGTCAGATCTCCCGAG
>CAYNTE010000205.1:0-4304 GCA_964399615.1 uncultured Thermomicrobiales bacterium | reverse complement strand
GAGATAGGCCTTCAGCAGCTCGCCCACTTTGCCCGGTGTCATCGCCATGCTGAAACCGCTGAGGAAGACGAGTGACGAGTCGCGGTGGTTGAGGTCATCGATGTGTGATCGCCGGAGGTAATACTCCCACTTGATATACCGCAGCACGTAGTTCAGTAACACCAGTCCGATGACAATGGGAATGGTGTGCCACTTCAAGCGCCGGAGTGCATCAGACATCTGGTCCGCATCGGATGCTATCAGGATCAACGCCACGACAATCAGCCCGATTGCCAGGCCGAGGAGGAGTCTGCGCCGGAGTTTTTGGACGATGCGCTGATCGTTCATCGGCTTAGCGCACTCGTGCGTGTGAGAGCGATGTCCCCGCTGGCTTGCGGCCTTGCCTCTTCACCGCAGATTGCAGCGCGGCCAAGGTGGGGGGATCTCATCTGTGATTTGCCCATCGCACTCACGCTCGATTGTTCACCTCACGACACCAGCTCGGGTTTCGCGGATTCTGCCCGATATTCGCCGCTCTCGATAATCTCTCTCAGGTGGTTGACTGTCTGCCAGATCTCGACATAGCTGATATACAGGGGCACGGGCGCGAGCCGGACGATGTTCGGTGGCCGGAAGTCTGGCACCACGCCCCGCCGCTTTAGCGCGCTGTTAATCTGCGGCCCGTCTTGATGCTCTATTGCGACATGACCGCCCCGCTGCCGGTGTTCGAGTGGAGTGCCGATCTGGAAGTTGTAGGGAGCTTCCAGCAAGCCTGCTTCGTCGATCAGACGGATGAGGAAGTCGGTGCGTTCCAGGGACGCGGCGCGAATCGTGTCAATCCCCGCTTCATCGATCATGCGCAACGAACCGATTAGTGGGGCCGCACTGAGGACTGAAACCGTGCTGATTTGCCAAGCGCCGGCGCCGGATGCTGGCACCCAATCGTGCCGCATCTCGAACTGTTCTGACTTCTTGTATCCCCACCAGCCGGGTAACCCCGGCGTACGGTCGAAATGGCGTTCGTTGACGTAGAGTGCGCCGATCGAGCCCGGTCCCGCATTCAAATATTTGTAGTTACACCAGAAGGCAAAATCGACATCCCACTCGTCGAACTTGTGTGGCACAACGCCGGCAGAGTGGCAGCAGTCCCAACCGATCAGGATGCCGTTCTCGTGGGCCGCACGCGTGATGCGCTCTATATCGAGCAACTGCCCGCTGCGGTAGAACACACTGGGCATAACCATCAACGCGATCTCTTCGGACATGCTCGCGATGATGTCGTCTTCAGCGATCAACCGGCCATCACGGCTTGGGACGCTCAGCAGATCTTGGTTTGAGTCTCCGCCGTGGAGCTCGATGTGTGCCCGCAATGCATAGACGTCCGAAGGAAAATCCAGCTCATTTACGATGATCTTCCGTCGCCTTCCGGCCGGCTGATAGAAGGTAGCCGCTAGTGCGTGGAGGTTGGTTGTGGTGCCTCCGGTGACGACGACTTCCTCGGGCTTCGCTCCGACAAGGTGCGCCATCCTCGCGCCGAGCTCTTCGCCGAGGTAGAACCACGGCGGATCGGCGCTCAGCCAGCCATCAATCCCCAGCGTCTTCCATTGCTCGACAACTTCATGAAGGGATCGCTCGGCGTCTCTGGAAAGTGGCCCGAGCGAGTTGCCGTCGAGATAAATGCGGTCTTCCGGAATGTAGAAACGCTCACGAAATCGACCGACTGGATCATCTCGATCGAGTCTCTCGGCTTCACTTCGCGCATTCATTCTGGTGCTCATCTCAATGCCCCTTCCCAATAACAACCCCTGATGTGCCTAGGAGTGTACGCGCCAACCCATGCAGCTCGAAGCTACCCGTGACGATATGCAACCCGAATCCAGCCAGTTCCGGTGATCAGCAGATGTTCGTCTTGCTCCGACTCCAGGTCGGGTGGCGCGCCGTTGCCGAACTCGATGGCGTCGACGGCGAAATAGCGCGTGCCTTCTCGCTCGTACCACGCACCAGGCGAGCGGTCCCGGATACCTCGCACAAAGTTGAAAGCTGACTTGGGCGTCGACTTCGCATCGATGTTGAAGTCGTCAAACTCTGGAAACGGTGCCCATGTCGCTTGGCTATGGTCCTGCGGCGATAGCTCGACGGAATCGGTCATTATTTCAGGCATTGCTGTCGCAAGCAGGTCAACTCCCCGAGCCGCCAGCAACTGCTCCAGCTCGCGTTCGGTGGTGCCATCTGGATACGGGACGGATATCTTGGCGACTATCGGACCAGTGTCGAACTTGGCAGTCATCCGATGCACCGTGATGCCAGCCTGGCCGTCGCCGCGTTTGAACGTCCAAAAGAGCGGATCGGGTCCCCGCAGGTCCGGTAGAAGCGACGGATGCAGGTTGTAGACGCCTCGGGGGAATCGCTCGATCAGCCTTATCGGTAGCAATCTGTTGAAGCAGGCAACGAGGGCGAACTCGGCCCCGTACTGTGCAAGTTGGTCCTCGGTTCTGGCATTCGAAAGGTCTCCAGCTCGGAGGAGAGGAATGCTGAGTCGTTGACATAAGCTCTCGACGGTGTGGCTTTGTGAGCCTGGCAGGGCTACCCTCGGCGGCGTGGTCAGTACGCCTTCGAATGTGGGAGGACCAGGAAGAACAACGGCGGATGGTGGCAGGCGATGCTCGTTCACAAGTCGATCGATCGCCGCTTGAGTAAATTCACACTCGAGGCCAAATACCACGAAGCGTGGTGGTAGAGTTACAGAGGTTAGATCAGTCATTTTGGTGTCCGTTTAGCGCTCAACATCATAGTGAGGAACAGCATGGCGCGCATCGTCCATTGCGTAAAACTCGGTCGTGAAGCTGAGGGGCTCGACCAGCCCCCATTTCCAGGTGAACTCGGCCAGCGAATTTTCGAGAATGTTTCGAAAGAGGGCTGGGAACTCTGGAAGGAGCAGCAGACGATCATGATCAACCACTATGGTCTGCACCCCGCCGATCGCGAGACTCGCAAGATGCTGCGTGCCGAGATGGAAGAATTCTTCTTTGGCGAGAACGCTCAGCTTCCAGAGGGCTGGGTTCCACCCGATATGGCCGCCGGACCAGCACCCCGCAAGAAGTAACCACGTCTAGAGACCCTCCACACGCAACGACATCATCGGACGAATGTCAATTCGCAGTAGCTCATGCGCTTCACGAATCGCCTGCTCGACACGTTCCGGGCTGGCTGCTCGCGCGAAGATGAAGCCGAGATAACTCGAACCTTCGGGTAGCGGATAAATGGGATGGCCCAGTGGCGCCGTGAATTCGATGTCGACGATGCCGCCGACGAGCTTGGCCTCTTCGATTCCTTCGATAGACCTCAAGATGCCAGCCTTGGGAATTGGGATCATCATTACCCCAACGGCGTCAGGCTGACGGTCCATGGTGGGGATCGGTGTGCCTGTCGCGTGTCGTAGTATCAGTTCTTCGAGACTCATCCCGGAGCCGAATTCAAGTATCTTTGCTCACAACCCGCCAATCGACCGGCCCGCGACTTCCAGCAGCCAAGAGCGTTCGTCGGATATTCGCAACTCTGCATGGATCGGACCGTGGCGCAGCCCGATCGCATCTGAAGCAATCTGCGTTTGCCGCGCGATGTCATCGAGGACCGCAGGGCTAAGCCGGGAAGGCGTGACATAAATCGTCTCTTCGAAGAACGGCCCGACCAGCGGATCGGGCTTGTCGAAGACGGCGAGCACTTGTAGCTCACCGTCGGTGAGGATGCCTTCGACCGCGACCTCCACACCGGGGAGGTACTCCTCGATCAAGAGGCTCTTAGACTCTTCGCCAACACCGGAAGAACGGATGATTGACGCTGATCGCGTAGCAGCGCTTACAAATTCTGCCTCATCATCAGCACGAATCACGCCCCGGCTCCCAGTTAGCGTTCGCGGTTTGACAACCACGGGGTAGTCGACGTGGGACGCAACTTCGGCGAAATCTGCGTCGTTATCAATCACCTCAAATTTCGGCACTCTCGTGCCGCCGCGCTCCATCATCTGTCTCATCACGAACTTGTCGCGTGCGGCATGGGCTGCCTTGGGGTCGTTGGCAGGTAATCCAAGCCGTTCGCTGGCAACCGCGGCAAGTTCCGTTGCCGCATCGTCGACTGAGAGGATGGCGGTGAACGGGTGCTCTTCGTGACGGCGGGCGATCCACTCGGTTGAGTCAGAGATATTGCGAAAGTCAATTGCATCATATCCGTGTGGTCGCTCTGCAAGTTCATCGGGCAGATCGACAACTCGCAAGGTATCAAGATTCAGCCTGCGCGCAGCCTGCATAAATGCGGTCGCGCGGTAGCTC
>CAYNTE010000204.1:0-4337 GCA_964399615.1 uncultured Thermomicrobiales bacterium | reverse complement strand
ACTCCCTTAAACTTCATCCTCCACCACCCAACCTTCCCCTCCCTTCCCCCGTCTCACTACTTCGACAGTGGCCGATGGATCGTGTATAATTCATAGGCCATGCTGGAAGACGGCATGACAGAACAAGAGCTTGATCCGTTCGGGAGTGTGCGTGGCCTAGAGCGCCATGGAACCACCCAGTATCCATCCCGAACCTGGTCGTGACCCATGGCAGCGCCGGATAGTACTGCACTGGCAACGGTGTGGGAGGTGAGGCCGCTGCGCACACTCCCGAACGGACCAAGCAACGACAGAATCCTCAACACTATTGCGGGGTGGAGCAGTGGCAGCTCGTCGGGCTCATAACCCGAAGGTCGCGGGTTCGAATCCCGCCCCCGCTACCACTCTTGAGACCTCAGTCAATTGCGACTGAGGTCTTTTGCATTTCCATTAATCTGTTTACGTGGCCCGTAAGCGCTACCTGCTGACGCGTCTTACCCAAAGAGCCGCGGTTGCTCAACCTGGGCCATATTGCGCAACGCTTCGAGATTGGTCTGTGGATTCACCGTGGGGAAGTCGTAGTCGAACGAGGTGTCATCGTCGTAGAGCGGTCGAAACCGCTCGGCAACGGCGCGCAGGCGTTGCAAGAGGTAGACCACATCCTCGTCGTTCGCATAGTCCTCCACACGCGCCAGCTCTCCCGTATTGGTTTTGTAGACCGCGATCCGCTCCCCGACACGTTCACCCGCCACTGCAGCTGCGAGCCGTCTATTGCTTTCGCTCGAGAAGGTGGAGTCAGTGATGGTCTCAATCCTGGCGATGCTCTCAGGCGACATATCCCCTTGCAGAATTCTCTGAACAGTATCGAGGTACAGCGACCGTGGGTCGGTTGTCGGAGAGGGGTCGAGATAGCAGCGGATAGCCGCCTCGAGGAACTCATGGAGATAGGGCTCCTCCCGGCGAGATCGTAGTGAACTGCCTCTGCGAGTGAGGCTGTTGTCGTAGCCAAGCAGGGCATAGTTCTTCAGCTTCAACGAGAGCATGCGTTGCCACCTGCCGCCATGGGCAAGCGAAATGCCCTCGGGCAGGGCGGAGCTGACAGCAGCGATGAGCTCTTCCTCGTCCTGGAGGCTTGAAACGCCCTCTGGAGGGACAAAATAGAGGCCGTCGGTATCGATCTCAATGATGGTTGCGCCGGCGGCTGTGAGGCGTTCCTCTGCGGTCTTGACAATCTCGTGGCCGCGAATGGTGACTTGCTCGGCGGCATCGAAATCGCTGAAGTAGCCGCGCCCGTACCCCAGATAGCCATAGAACGAATTAATCAGGATCTTGAGACCGAGTTGCATGCCGGTCGCCCTGGCACGCTCTCGTGAGTCTTGGGCGTTTTGAGAGGTCATTTTCTCTTCGATGCGCCGCTCGGTGAGCACCTTGAGGAGCGGAAGGAAGACGCCAAGCCGGTCACTCTTCGGGCTGATGCTGTCGCTCAGCATGATGGAGGGATAAAGGCTCTGAACGTCGGCATTGACAACCGGGCCAAGACTCCCGACTTCGCGCAACGCTGTGTAGCCTCCTGGGTACGCCCGTGGTGGCTCTGGCAGCGGCAGGCTGTGTCCCTGCCTGATGTAGGCGCGCACCATGAGATCGTTGACCTTTTCGCCGGTGCCGCCTGTCGCGACGTTCTGAAGCGTCCCGGGCAGCACCTGGGTTTGATAGTACTCGGTTGGAAGTGTCAGGGCACTCAGCAGATTCGTGTCTCGGACGTCATCGATGGCGTAGGCGATGAGACGCTCGGGGTCTTCGCGCCAGACACGCTGGATCTGGTTGCCATCAACGAATTCACGGCCTTCGCGGGCAAATCCAAGTTCCTCGATAACGGGTTTGAGTCCATAGCTTTGGAGCCTGCCGGCAATGTCATAGCGCTGAATCTGGTGGTAGGTGTCAATGAAGTGCCGGCCATGAACGTAGGCGGGATCGAATGGAATGTTTCGCGGGCCGACTTTGAATCGGTTGTTGCTGCCAAATCTGACTGCAGATCCATCTCGACCCCAATCGAGCGTGATGCCGGAGCGGCGTGCTCGCTCCTGAAGAAACATGAGGTCGAAGTTGTAGAGATTGTGGCCCTCTATGACGTCAGGGTCGATATCTCGCAACCACGCGCCAAATGCCTCAATCATCTCGCGCTCCGATCGCTCTCGACGGTCGAAGATGACGGGCTGCTCGCCATTGACGGCGGCGGTGATGATGATGACCTCTGCATCGCGCGGACGAGGATCGAGGCCGATTGTTTCGATATCGAGCTGAACTCTGACCAATTCGTCAAAGCTCATGCCAGCGAACAGCGCCCAACCACTGCGCACCAGGAATTGCTCGGCTGGGACGGCAAATGCGACGCGATCGATCTGCTGATCGCGAATTTGCCAGTATGTGTCGCGCCAGTCGGCGAGTGAGTTGAAACTCAATTCCAAATTAAGTGGCGAATTGCCGTGCAGCTTGCGTTCATCGGCAGGTAGGCGTAGGTTTGCCGCTTCCGTCTCATTGAGCACGAGCCACGGTCGATAGCTGAGTGTGCGACGGTGGACGCCGTCGGCACACCGCTGATACGCGATGACGCGTCCGCTCTGGTCGACTTCGATAGCGACCAACCGCTCTGGTCGATCGGGGTTCAATCCTGGAATTACCGGATCGCTCGTTGCCATGCTCTCCAACTTTCGAACTTCTGTTCGATGTATCCAAAGGATAGCCAATTGAGTGACCGGGCGTCTGCGCTAGACTGTTCGTGTCGTGGACACTCATCTGGGCATGGGAATTGTTGCAATGGTGCGGGATCTTGTCCGGAAACTCGGCTATTGGGGCACTCGCGTTGTTTACCCACCGACGTGTGGGGGATGCGGCTTGATCGAAACCTGGATGTGTAGTGATTGCGCCAAAGAGCTCAAGCGCATCGACTTTGCGCGATGCTGCAGCAGGTGTGGACTGCCCGGAGTGATGCGAGCGAATTGCCCGCGCTGCTCGGCGGGCTGGCCGTCGAGGTTTGCAATACGCAGCGTCTACCACTTTGAGGGGCCAGCGCGCAGGACGCTGCACCGCCTGAAGTACCTGGGCGAATACGCACGAGCCGAGTGGGCAGGCGAACAGATGGTGCTCGCGCTCGATGAACTCGACTGGCAGCCAGACTTCATCGCAGAGGTTCCGCTCTGGCCAGCGAGAGAGCGTCAGCGAGGGTTCAATCAATCCGAGAAGCTGGCTCAGGTGATCGCCGACCGGGCTGGGACACCTCATGAGGCGGCACTGTTACGTGTGCGGGACACGCGCACTCAGGTTGGCTTGAACCCCGCAATGCGATGGACGAACGTGAGAGACGCGTTCTCGGTTGAAGCAGATCTGCGCGGTAAGACGGTGATGATCATCGATGATGTGACGACAACTGGCGCTACGCTGGCCTCCTGCGCCGCAGCGTGCAAACTGGCCGGCGCGTCGCGTGTCGTGGGTCTCACATTTGCGACGGCGGTGGACGATGGTCTTGTTCTTCAGATCGACCGGCGTTCAGCAGCGTCAGCAGCAGCGCAAGCAACGCAAGCAGAGCAAGAATCAGCGAGATCGCCGCAAGAGCAATAACTATCGCACTCATCGTCGCCCGTACTCTCGTACGAGCATCTGCGCCACGCGGCTGGCTTCCTGGCTGGCATGCATGACATCTTCCAGGGTGTATGTGGCGTCACGCATAGGATCCATCTTGTCCAGGGTTTTCTCACAAACACTGACGATATCAGGGAATGAGATAGAGCGACGCAGGAATGCGTCGACTGCCACTTCATCGGCTGCCGAGAGGATAGCCGGCGCGAGCCCACCGCGGATAAGGCTCTCTCGACACAGGTTTAGCGCCGGAAAGCGTTCGTGGTCCGGCGCTTCAAATTCGAGGCGACCGAGTTGATGCAGCGCCAATCGTGGGCCAGACGATGGCGCGCGCTCTGGCGCAGTTAACGCGTACTGGATCGGCATTCGCATGTCATGGGGTCCTAGTTGAGCGATTACCGATCCATCCACGAATTCGACCAGAGAGTGGACGACCGATTGCGGGTGAACGACGACATCGATGGCGTCGATCGGACAATCGAATATCCAGGCTGCCTCGATCAGCTCGAAGCCTTTGTTCATCAATGTTGCCGAGTCGATCGTGATCTTCCTGCCCATTGACCAGGTTGGGTGGTCCAGAGCATCTTCAGGCGTCACGGTCAGAAGCTTCTCGTTGGGCCAGGTTCGGAATGGGCCACCTGAAGCGGTAAGGACCAAGCGCGTCATTGACTTCGGATCGAACGTCGATTGTCCCATAGCCTGCCAGAGGGCAGAGTGCTCGCTAT
>CAYNTE010000203.1:0-4340 GCA_964399615.1 uncultured Thermomicrobiales bacterium | reverse complement strand
GCGACGCGACGGCGGCCTTGCTCTTCGCAGGTGGATTCATCCCGCTCTCTGAAGCGGGTTCGGTGGCACTCGACGCCGATCCGGGCTGGGCCTCACATCTCAACGAGCGCGGTGAGCTGCTCGGCGGCCGCCTGGGAATCGAACCGGTATCGCCGGAGAGCTGGTCACTCAATCGCGTTCGCCCTGCCAACCATCCGGCCCGCAGGCTGGCTTCGCTAGCCGATTTGGTGAACCGCACGTCGGATATTGGGCTTGTCAGCACGGTCATCGATGCGCTCGAGGGCCGCGACGGCGGGCTTGCATCCATATTTTTCAGTGTTTCACCAGCAATCGGCGAGCAGCGGACGCGACAGATTGTGACCAACATCCTGGCGCCGTTTCTGGCAGCCTATGCTGACTCGATGCTGGACGAAAGACTGGCTGAACAGGTAGGCGAGTGGTGGGATGGCTTGCCGGGCCGAGTCGACGATCAAGTGTCGCGGCGCACGTTACGCCAAATCGTCGGTGACCGCCGCTTTCCGATCCGCTCTGCACTGGCCGAGCAAGGGCTGCACCATATCTCTCGCAATGGGTGTGAGTTGCTGCGCTGCTTCGAGTGTCCGATTGCCCAGCTGGCAGCCGAATTTGAACTGCCCCGCCGATTGCAGCTAGCGGGGAATCCCGATGCTGACGTCGGTCTCGGTGGTGTTCCCAGCGACGTCAGTGGCGGTGACGGTCAGCGTCACTGAATCACCATTGACACCGGCAAGGTCGAGCAGGACCACGCGTGTGCCGTCGTCCACCTCGATCACCGGCGAGAGCCAGCCGTCACTTAGCTCGACGCTCGTAGCCTGTAACTCGGTGGCTTCGTCGATAGTGATCGTCACCGTCGGTGTGTTGCGGGTTGCGGTTTCTGGCGCGTCGATGGCGATATCGGGTGGTGTCGTGTCCAAACCGATGGCAGCGAAGACTGACTGCGCGATGACGCGGTGCCCTTCGTTAGTCGGGTGAACATCGAGTGGGTAATAGGTGAGGTCATCCTGGCCTTCAAATGCCGCAGCGATATCCGCTACCTGTGCATCGACGCTCTCCGCAGCCTGCGAGATCACCTGATTGAACTGAGCGATCCACCAGCTATCGGTGTACTGCGCCGCCGGGTCGCCTTCAGTCGGGTCGTAAACGTTGGTGACAATCAGCGGAGCGTTGCCCGCAATGTCCCGGATTTCTTGCAGCAACGCAGGGTAATCGGTCGAAAACTGGTCAAGGGCCGCCTGCCGGTCAGCGAGACCATAGTGCTGGACCCCGAGAATGGCGTTCCCGCCCAAACTCAGCGAGATAGCACTGATATCGAGGTCAGCGTCGGTCACGAGACTTGTCTCTTCTCGGAAGCGCTCGAGTTGCCCATTGGTGCGGAAGCTCGCAACGGTCTCACCAGGTTGAGCGATATTGACGAGCGTGACGTTCGCCTGCCGGTCCTGACCCAACCAGTTCGCCACGAGCGCAGCGTATCCGCGTTCTCGGGGGAGACTAGAACCGAGTCCCGCCGCAAGCGAATCGCCCAGCGAGATGTACACGCTACCGCCAGCGTCCTGGGCAATAGCCGGGGCCGAGTGACTTCCGAGCAGCGCACAGATCATCCAGATGGTGAGGAACGATATGATCCAGCGCTTCATGATGTTGTGCTCTCCTCGCGTTGAAGCGTTGCGTATGCATGGCGCGCGATGGTTTGCAGCGACGGGAGGCTGAGCGCGCTAGCCACTTCATCGATTGGAACAAGCACCGTGTCACTGTCGAGGTGCGCGTGCGCAGCCGGCCCACTGACGGCCGACATGATCAGGTAGACAGCCGAAAAGCTCTCGCCGTTCAGCATAAAGCGGTCGGACCCTGCCCAGGCCACTGGTCGGCCCAGATAGCCCGTCTCCTCTCCCAGCTCTCGTCGGGCAGCGTCGCCGGCCGATTCTCCCGCTTCGATGTGTCCCTTCGGTAGCACGAGCTCTCCGGAAGCACTGCGACGTACCACGACCTTCGAACCATCCTCCGTGACGGCGAAGGCTCCGGCGGTGAGGTGCTGGATGCCGTCACTGCGAGCGATAGTGGTTTCAATCTCTGCACGAAGCTTCGCGGCAGTGGCGGGAATTTGTTCTGGAAGAGCCTTGGTCTGGGCTGTTATGGGCATGAAGTTGGCGTCGCCGGTCCAGCGTGGCACGACGTGGATATGGAGATGATCGGCGACCCCTGCGCCAGCAACCTGACCAAGATTGACGCCGATATTGAACCCGTCGCAACGCAGCGCAATGCGTGCCGACTCGACAGCGAGATTCACCAGTTCAAAGAGTTCCGCGCGGGTCCCCGAGGTCAGGTCATTAAGGTTCGCGGTCTTTTGGTTCGGAACCAC
Source organism: uncultured Thermomicrobiales bacterium (assembly GCA_964399615.1). Taxonomy (GTDB): domain Bacteria; phylum Chloroflexota; class Chloroflexia; order Thermomicrobiales; family CFX8; genus CAYNTE01. The sequence goes on along the minus strand of CAYNTE010000203.1, from coordinate 1,966 downwards.
CAGCATATGGCCGGTGTTGTAGGGATAGAGGTTCATGATTATGAACCCCTGTTCGGCACGGTGGATGACAAGCGAACCAGGCGAATCGGCGGACTCCAGGGCATCCAGGAAGATGTCGCCTGAGCCGCCGCTCTTGGTGACGTAGTTCATTCTCCAGGGCGTCCAGAGTCGCTCCAATATGTGAGCCCTTCTGAGTTACCAGCGATCTTCCGCCTCACCGTGTCTGAGCGTACGATATTGCTGGCAGATATGCCGTGTTAGGGCTAGGCTCCAAGTGCTGGGGCTGTTATCATATATGTGCGTACGTTCGCAAGGGTATATACGCTGATTTTGATATACTCCAGCGTTGACGCGGACGGCGAATCCGGCTCCGGCGTTGTGGGCAGAGGGAGGACTCTGAGCGCTGTGGCGGCGAATGGGCGAGTAGAACATCGAGGAATGACCGGCGTGCCACCGTGGTTGACTGCGTTGGTGCGGATGTTGATCGATGGCTCGCTTGCTGGCCTGGCTCTGGTCGTCGCTTACGCACTCCGTTTCGAGTTTCAGCTCGGTGGCGATGTCCCCGCAGCATCGGATCAGCCACTCTCGTTCTTCTACGGCAAGATCGTGCTCTTTGCCGCGCTGGCAGTCATCGTTTTTCATTTCAAGGGACTCTACCGGCTGCCTCGCTGGTCAACGCTGCTCGACGAGACCTGGATCATCGCTAGCGGCACTGTGCTCGCGATGGCGGGCGTTATTCTGATCGCCTTCTTCGATCGCTTCAACCCGTCGCGGCTCGTCTTCGCCAGTGCTGTCCCGATAGCCATCGGCCTGCTCATCTGTGCCCGTGTCCTCTATCGCTTCATTCGCGAGCGTATCTGGGCGCGTGGCATCGGCGTCGATCGGGTGCTGGTGATCGGTGGCGGTAGAGCAGCGCATCGCATCCTGCAATGGCTCTTGGGCCAGCCGCACATGGGATACAAAGTCGTCGGGTATGTCGACCAGAGTCCGAGATCCGAGCTGACGCATATCGCGACCTCTACCGGCGTGCAAGCGCCAGCCTATCTCGGAACCATCGACGAATTGCGGACCATTGCATCTCGCGAGCAGGTCGATGAAGTCATCATCGCGCTCTCGCCTAGCGAACACGAGCGCAGCCTCTCTGTGATGAACCTCTGCCGGCAGATGGACATCGAGTTCAAGCTGGTGCCGGATCTGTACACGATGGCGCTTGATCATGTCGATATCCATGAAGTTGCGGGTTTGCCGCTCATCGGCCTCAAGCCAGCCACAATCTCTGGCTGGAACTTTGCTGTCAAACGGGCCATGGATATTGCGCTTTCACTCTTCATTCTGATCGCATTCGGCTGGCTGCTGGTCCTGATCGCCATTGCTATCAAGTTTGATTCGCGCGGGCCAGTCTTCTTCCGGCAGGAGCGTGTTGGGCGAAATGGCCGCCGCTTCCATTGCTACAAGTTCCGGACGATGGTGACCGATGCTGAAGCGCGCAAGCCGGATCTCCAGAAGGCGACTGGCCGCGAAACTTTGCTCTTCAAGATGAAGGACGACCCGCGACGAACCCGAGTAGGTCGCTGGCTGCGACAGAGTAGTCTGGACGAGGCGCCGCAGTTCTTCAACGTCCTTCTAGGTGAGATGAGCGTCGTTGGTCCGCGGCCGATGGTTCCGGTCGAGGTCGCTGAGTATCAAGACTGGCACTTTGAGCGGTTGCTGGTGCCGCCCGGCATGACAGGCCTCTGGCAGGTCAATGGTCGAAGCAATCTGACATTCGACGAGATGGTTCGGCTCGATCTCTACTACGCCGAGAACTGGTCGCCCTGGCTGGACGTGAAGACGATTATCAGAACCGTCCCCGCGGTCCTGACAGCCCGTGGCGCATACTAGGTCGGCAACGCAATCTCGCGCGTCCATCCTCGCTGAATCTCGACCAGTGAGAACTGTTCTCGTTCATGATTACCTCAACCAATAT